>DUOZ01000030.1 GCA_012838555.1 bacterium
CCATATGGTTAACCTCCTTATTTAGGCTAACATAACAACTAAATTATAACGGAATTTAGTTCTGCAAAAAAGAACAACCACAGTTAGTCCTAGATGATACAACGGAAATTACTATTTCAATTAACATAAAATTTATTGGCTAAAAATAATAAAAGACACGTAAGTTATCACATGATATAATAAATTAAATAAATGAGGTGAGATAATGGCCTTAATGAGTGTTAAAAATTTGATAAAAATATATAAAAGCGGTTATGAAGGTATTAGAGCTTTAGGTGGAATTAATCTTGATTTTAATCGTAATGAATTTGTAGCCATTTTAGGTCCCTCAGGATGTGGTAAATCTACCTTACTTAATGTTATTAGTGGTCTAGAAGTCCCTTCAAGTGGAGAAATAATCATACAAGGTCAATCGACTAAAAACTTTAATAAGCAAAGTTGGGATATTTATAGACGACATAATATCGGTTTTATTTTTCAACACTTTAATCTAGTTAACTCTCTTACTGCCTTAGAAAATGTGGCACTTCCTTTAGCTATTTCTGGTGTAAGTTTAAAAGAAAGAACGGACAAAGCTAGAGAAATGCTAAAAAAGGTAGGTCTAAGTAGTAAATGCGATAATACACCATTAGAACTATCAGGAGGAGAAAAACAAAGAGTAGCCATTGCTAGAGCCTTAATCAATGATCCTGATATTATCTTAGCAGATGAACCCACTGGTTCATTAGATTCTAAAACTGCCTTAGAAATCATGGATTTATTAAAAGAAGTATCAAAAGATAAACTACTAATCTTAGTTACACATAATCATGAGTTTGCATACGACTACGCAACAAGAGTAATTAAGATGGAAGATGGTCTAATTACTTTAGATGAAGTTATAAAAAAAGCTGAAGACACATCTAACTCAAAACTAAAATTTTCCCGTACAAGTTTAAAATATAAAGACGGAATTAGAATGATTCTAAAATCTATTAAAAACCATTTTGGTAGATTAATTGCAACTGTTGTTGCTTGTTCAATTGGTATAAGCGGTATTGCTTTAATTATTGGATTAGGTGAAGGTGCCAATCGTTTTGCTGACGAACAGATTAATAAATATTTAGACGCCAATATCTTACCAATTAACTATATGAGGAAAACTGTTGGAGGAAGTTATATAAGCGAAATACCTTCAGAAACTATATTAAATGAGTTAATAAATGAAATTGGAAATGACAAATTAGATTACCGTAATGATATAAGTGATATTTTAGGTAAGTCACAAGTAATGGACTTATATTTTATAAATGATGATGAGCCTGATTATAACGTTTATTATTCACATTCAAATGTATCATTAATTTCCGATTCAAGTTATTTAAAACAATATGAAAAGTACTTTATTAAAGGAAGTAGATTCGCATCAAATAACAACATTAATGAAGTTGTGGTAAACACTCAACTTATTAACGATATAAAGAAGCAAACATCTTTAGAATATGATTACCAAGATTTTTTAGGTAAGAAGATTCAAATGAACTTTATTTTTAGAGTTAATGATGTCTATGGTAATAATCCTTGGACAATTAACTTTAATGAAAGTTTAACAATCGTTGGTATTATTAATGAATTAGATTTATTCTCTACCCCTAGTATTTATATGTACTATGACACTTTTTATAACAAAATAAACACTTTGGATTCTAACCTACTTAATAAATTAACTTCTAATAGTTGCAGTAGTGAATATTCTATTTGTTTGAACAGTAAAGAGTTAGTCATATTGGATACAGAAAACATATTAAGCGTTATTTCTAAAATAAAGAACTCAAAATTGCTAGATAATACCAAAAACAGTTATTTATATGTCGTAGACTTAACTGTTGAGTTTAAGAGTATTATTTCTACAGCAATAAGTGTTGCTCAGTTTATATTATCAATGTTTATTATTACAGCGATGATTGTATCAATGTTTATGCTAGCTATATTACTATACACTAGTGTTGTTGAAAAAAGATTGGAATTAGGAATACTTAGAGCACTGGGAAGTACCAACAAAGATATCAAAAGATATGTCTTATCTGAAGCATTTATTGTTGGTTTCTTATCTGCTATAACAGGTTTAGTACTTGCTTTAATCATTGAAGTAGTTGTCTATTTCTTATCCGCTAATATCTTAGGATTAGATTATAACTTCATGATTATTAACATTCCTATTATTCGTGGTATCACTTATAGTGGTAACTTATTACTAAAATACTTACCATTCTCAGTACCATTAATCTTAATAATCATTTCATCACTAGTAGCCTTCCTTTCAGGCATCTTCCCTGCAAGAAAAGCTGCCAAACTACCAATTGTAGATGTATTAAGAGAAGAGTAAGGAAGGTGATAACATGTTAAAAGTAAGAAATATTAATAAGACCTATAAAGGTAAAATCGATTATCGAGCCTTACACAATGTATCATTTGAACTTCCTGATAAAGGATTATTTGCAATTCTTGGTCCTTCTGGATGTGGTAAAACTACACTTTTAAACATTATCGGTGGTATGGATAGTGATTTTGAAGGTAGTTTCATAATAAATAATCGCTTAATAAACACTAATAATAGGAGCAATTTAAATGATTATCGAAAAGATGATGTTGGTTTTATTTTTCAACATGCAGTATTATTAAATTCCTTAACAGTTTATGAAAATATCATTTTCCCACTGCAAATCGACGCTCAACCTAATTATATTATTGAAAAAAGAGCAACTGAAATACTTAAGTTACTTAACATTAACGACTTAAGAAATAGAAAAGTTAACACTCTTTCTGGTGGACAAAAACAAAGAGTAGTTATCGCTAGAGCCTTAATGAATGATCCAAAAATCATTCTAGCTGATGAACCAACTGGAGAACTTGATTCTAAAAACTCTAAAATAATCTTAGACATCTTACAAAAACTAGCATCTGAACGTTTAATCATCATGGTTACTCATGAAGAAAAATTTGCTTATGATTATGCAGAAAAAATAATTAAAATGAAAGATGGTCAGATTGTTGAGATTATTGATAATTCAAATAATGTTAAAAAATCAAATTTAAATTTTAACCTAACCAAGAAAAAAGAAAGTAAGAAGAAAGCAAAACTCCCTTTCTTCACCAACTTAAAGATTGCGTTACGCTCTTTAGGATTACATAAAGGGAGAAACATCTTATCATCAATAGGATTATCCATTGGTTTAACCGGCATTGCGTTAGCCATATCATTAACTAATGGTTTCCAACGGTTTGTTACGGATGCTCTAGGTGGATTTGAAAATGAAAACTATATCAAGCTAGTTAAGAGTAATAAGGACGGTTTTAAACCATTAACTGATGTAGATTATGATTTTATCATTAATAATAGTGATGTTAATTTAGTTAAATATGATAATTATTATCCTTCTGGATCAACAAGTGAGTTTAATACTCCTTTAGTAACCTCTAAAGATAATGTTATAAATAGCTTCATGAACGTATTACTATATAAGTATGTTCCTTATGATAGCAACAATATTTATATATAAAATAGACAATATGATGAAAAAGTGCTATACTAATTACAAGATGTTTACAAGCAAAAAAGATGAATATTATGAATTAGTAATCTAATTAATAAAGTTAATAATGAAGAAAACTTAATTTATTCAAAAGACAAGAAATATATTATGGTTGAGTATCAAAAAAATTTAAAAATACTAGTTGATTTTATGAATTACATCAATTATGAAAAAACTAAATACATTATAGATGAAACTTATGATGATTTTATAAATGAATTTAATATTGAAAAATCATAATTGAAAGATTTGATATTAGTAGGTGAAATGGTTGGTCTTTATAAAGATATTGTTGCAATATTTAATTTTAGAACTTGTGAAACTAAATTTTAATTAATAAAGAAGAAACTTCCAGTGTAGGATCAAAATTAAGATATGTGTTATTATCTAAAAATTTTAAAGATTCAGAAAAAATTATAACTGCTATGACGAAATCAGGATTAGATGCTTATAGGAAAGGTGATTAAAATGGAATATAATCGATTATTTACTATTAATGAAGAAATCGCCAACATGTATCATTATCAAACTATGCAATGTCTGTCATTGAAAGATACATAATAAAGTTTAGAAATGATTATAATCTAAAGAATAAAAGCTGGTTCATTAAAGAAATTATTAAGAATTATTATGAAAACTTTCCATTAGCAGCTAATGTAACATTGAAGTAAATTGATTAAATAAGAAAAACTCTTCTACAAACTTATGCAGACTTCATAAATGAAGAATATTAGTCAATGATGAAACTAAAGAAATAATTATTAATATTAGCAAAACGAAATCAAAAAAATTAAATCATCTGAAATAAAAAATATCAGTCAACGAAAAACTGGAATGAGATACACAAAAACCATTAACATAATATTTCATTTAGAACAAGAAGAAATAGTTGCTAAGTACATTTCAAATCCTGATGATGTTATAAATGAACTTTTAAAAATGAAATGAATTTTAATTAAATTGATTGTTAAGTTTGATTTAGTGTAATCAAACTTTTTATAATTTTATATTTCCTTTTGCATTAAATAATTTTTAAGATAGACACCTTTTCTCTTTACCTTTTGACTCTTAACTACTTTATAACCTTTTTTTTCAAAAAATCCTTTAGCTGTTATAGACGCATGAACAGATATCTTATTTACATTGATTGATTTTTCTAGTTCATTACAAATAGCTGTTGCAATACCTTGGCGTTGATAATTCTTGTGGATATAAAGCATGTTAAGATATCCGTCTGTTGTTATATCTCCGAATCCAGTAATAATGCCATTAATTTCCACAACAAAAGTATGATTCTTTAAAAAAGAATTATTCCATGATTCTAGATTAACGTTACCACTAGCCCATGCATTTAATTGTTCTTCGCTATAGTCACTTCGATTAACATCATGCACAGTATTATAGAATAATTTAGCAATTTCGTTAATATCAGTTTCTCTATATTTTCTAATTATCATATTACATCACCCCCAAAAATAAACAACCCCTTCAAGGTCGTTGCTATTTATATGTTCTAATTATATCCTTTTTTCTAAATTTTATTTGAAAACAATCTTAAAATTTATCATATTATAGTAACTGTTATATTTTAATAATGTTGATTAAACATATAATATTAAAGAATCAATAATTAATTAGAAAACTTGACAGGTATATAATTTATGACTAAAATAAAGTTGAACTTTAGATTAGCCGCACAGGAGGATGTTTATGTATATTAATAGATTGATTGAAGAAAGATTAGAGAAAGTTTCTAAAATGTTTCCAGTTGTTTTGGTTACGGGTCCAAGGCAAGTAGGTAAATCCACCTTATTAAAATATAAATATAAACATTATGAATATCTTACTCTTGATGATCCACTTTTATTAAATATTGCTATTCAAGAGCCAGGCTTATTCTTTAGGAACCATGAAACTCCTTTAATTATTGATGAAGTTCAATATGCACCCGAAATATTTCCTTACATAAAAATGATCGCTGATAATTCTAATAAGTATGGAATATTCTTTTTAACCGGTTCTCAGCAATTTTATTTAATGAAAAATATAAGCGAGAGTTTAGCAGGTAGAGTAAGCATACTAGAGTTACAAGGTTTATCAGCAAGGGAGATATTTAATATCAATTTTAACAAACATTTTATACCTAATGATGAATATATAAATGCAAGAAAAAAAGATATAAAACATTATAAAAATATTTGGAACATTATACATAAAGGTTCATATCCTGCCATGTATAAATCCGAAATAGATTGGACTGAGTTCTATTCATCCTACGTAAAGACATATTTAGAGCGAGATATAAACGATTTAATAAACATTAAAGATCAAGTAGTATTTATGAATTTTTTGACTGCTTTAGCTGCAAGAACTGGAGAAATATTAAATTATGAAAATATTGCTCGAGAAATAGGAGTAAGTTCACCTACTATAAAAAATTGGATTTCTGTTCTTGAAACATCAGGAATCATATATTTACTGCAACCTTATACACCAAGCGCATTAAAAAGAGCAATAAAAACACCAAAATTATATTTTAGAGACACAGGCTTGGTTTGTTATCTAACTAAATGGATGACACCTGAAACACTAAAAGCTGGTGCTAAAAGTGGTAATATTTTTGAAACCTTTGTTATTTCTGAAATCATCAAATCATATACAAACGAAGGGAAAGATTACAGGGGAAGTATTTTTTACTATCAAGGGAAAGATAAAAAGAAAAAATTAAATGATGGAAGTTTTATTGATTTAGATTCTGAAATTGATTTAATTATAGAAGAGAATAACATATTGCATCCTATTGAAATAAAAATGACAGCAAATCCCAAACAAGAAATGGCAAACTCGTTTCACGTACTTGATAAGATTAAGTCTAAAAAAAGAGGTCTAGGTGCAATTATTTGTCTATATGATAAACAATTATATTTAAAAGATGATTTAGTAGTTTTACCTATTGAATATATATAATAATCTAATGAATTATTTATATAAATAAACTTAAGCATAGTTAAACAAATTTTAATGTACTATAAATAGAAAAATTTTATTTACAAGTTATATTAAAATTAATGTAAATATCGTACTTAAGTTTATAAAATAGTAGAAAAAAAGTAAAAGGAAGGTGCTTTAACAAATGGGATTTAATGCATTCAATTATGGCGCAAATGCTGTGTGTTTTAAGAAAAACGAACGCAAATATGGGATGATTTGTAGTTGGGCAACACAAGTTGATTATGATAAAATCGTCATGCTTTTAGGTGCACAAAGTGTAACTGATAAAAATATATCAAAAGGTGATATCATCGGTGTAAGTGTATTAAGCACATCACAAGAAGATGTTATGGATATATTAGGCACCAATCATTCCAATGAAGTAGATAAGTTTGAAAACTTAAGTTATACCATAGAAGATACCACTATTTTAATAAATGATGCTAGTATTAATATGGTGATTGAAGTTATTGATATTCTGCATTTAAGCGGAATTGAAGAAGATAATTTAATTTATGGAGTAATAAAAAAATACACCACAAGTGGTAAAACTATGTTAACCATTTCTTAAAATGTTGAATTATTAAACAACTATAAAATGTCATAGATAATTTTGATAATTATATGACTTTGTAATTAAGTGAAAGAAGAAAAAAATATTTATACAACCTTGACTACAAAAGATCTATCAATAGCATACGAAGCACATAAAGACCAAGTCGATAAATCGGGATTGCCATATGTATTTCATCCTTTTCACTTTGCTGAACAAATGAATGATGAATATACGGTATGCGTTGCACTTTTACATGATGTTATTGGAGATAGCAATTATAATCCACGATTTGATAAATGTAGGTTTTCCTAATGAAGTAATAAGTGCATTAAGTATACTAACTCATAACAAGGACATGTCTTATTTTGAATATATAAAAAGCATTAAGAAAAACCCTATTGCTACAAAAGTAAAAATAGAAGTTTAAAACATAACTCTGATTTATCTAGGCTTAATAAAATTACTGAAGATGATGAAAAAAGAACTAAGAATTATAAAAAAACTCTATTAATTTTAGAATCATAAATATTTATTTTATCTAATAAACTAACTTTTTCATCATTAATCGCTAATACAATGACACAATATTCAACTTAATACTAATGAGTCTATTTTTTATGTTTTAGATAAATAGATAATATTAGGATGGCTAGCCTTTAATTACTCGAAAGATTGAATTAACATTGAATTTATTTAGTTAAATTTTTGTCAATGCATTTATTTAATTAATGGAAAAAAACGCATAAATGCCTTATAATTTTAAAAAGAAATATATGAGGTGATAGGGTGTATCAAATTAATGCAGTACATTTAAATAAAAAAGAACTTCAAAACACTTTTTATCAATTCTTTGATTTGTGTTTTCTTAAAAAAAGCATTAATAATGATACAAATATTTTTCATGATGATATCACTTTAATTATTCAAGGTCATACAAAAATATATAAAGGAATCAATAATATAATTGAAGAACTTAAAAAGTTTCTTTTAGAATTTGAAAACGAAGACTTTATATTAGAAGAAATAAACATCAATGAAATATCTAGTGATGTTAGTTATATTAGTTCAATAATTAAATCTAATTATAAAACTTTGTGTTTAACCTTGGTTATGAAATGGATTAATAATTGGAAAATCTCTCACATTCATCTTTCTAGTGATATAACTAGTAATAAAACTATTAGCAACAACGACTTAGAAAAATTAGTTAAAATACGTACAAGCGAACTATTGGTTAAAATTAATCACCTTGAAATGGCAGCTTCTTTAGACTTTTTAACAGGTTTATATAATCGTTATAAGTTTAATGAACTTTTACTAAATGAGGTGAATTTTGCCTTTAATAATAATACACCATTATCGATTATCTTTATTGATATTGATAATTTTAAACTTATTAATGATAGATATGGTCACTTAATAGGTGATCAAACTATTTTAACTATTGCAAATATTATTAAGAAAAATATCAATTCCAATCATATTTGTGCTAGGTGGGGTGGAGATGAATTTGTTATTTTAACACCTGGTTATTCAAGTAATGATGCTACAGTTTTAGCGGAAACAATTCGTAAAGAATTTATTAATATAGAAACTTTAAATCATATTACTATAACTGCTAGTTTTGGCATAGCTCAATATAGTAAAGGAGATACAATTAAGTTGGTATTAAGCAAAGCTGATTTAGCCTTATATAAAGCAAAAAGGAAGGGCAAAAATCGGGTCGAAAAATAGCAATTATTTTATTCCAATTAATGGTATATCTTATTACTTTGCTTGACTTAAATTTAAATTACACCTACAATTTATATTTGTGTGCGTTTAGAAGAGTGGGTGTATTTAATGAAAGAAAATAAATTAGGTTATGAAAACGTGGGGAAATTGCTAGTTAAATTAGCCATCCCGGCTATTTTAGCTCAACTTGTAAACATGCTTTATAACTTA
>DUOZ01000150.1 GCA_012838555.1 bacterium
GTCTAATTCTCAACATTATTTGTTGCTTTAGATACAATTCTTTTTAGACGTTTATTAAAGTTGTACCTAGAAAGCATAATTACATTTTTACAACCTTGACATTCAATTTTGATATCCGCGCCCATACGCACGATTTTAAAGATCTTGCTTCTAGTCGCACACGGATGTTCTTTTTTCATTTCCACAATGTCATTTAGTCCATATTCAAGTTGGGTTGTAGTCATTTTTATCATCCTCACTACGATCTTTTTTAATAATAGGTATTGAATGTGTAAAGCCATGTTCTTTACACATTTTCAATATTTCTAAATAGAAGGTTCTTCTAAAGTTGTATTGGGATAAGGTTTTTACTTTGGTGTGAATTTCTACTAGATAACCTACACCTTCAAAACTGTTTAATCCCATAATTTTTGGAGCATCGATAATTTCAGGGAACTTTTCTTTGAAATAATCTATTTTTGAGTTAAAAATATCAATAAATTTATTAATATCATCTTCATAACTTAAGACAATATTGTTAACAGTAATACAGTAATTAGCTGATGAAAAGTTAATTACTTTTGAAATGTCACGGTTATTAATAATGATTACTTCACCAGTGTAAGCCACAAATGTCGTGGTTTTAATACCAATATTAGTAATTGTACCAGTCGTACCATCAATTTCTACTAAATCACCGACATTATAACTTTTTTCAATGATGATGAAGAATCCAGCGACTATATCTTTAAGTAAGTCTTGGAAAGCAAAACCTATAACAATACCTATAACACCAGCGCCAGCGAAAATAGTTGCAGGATCTAGTCCTAGATATTGTAATGAAAAGATAACACCAATAACTACAAAGATATAACGCATAAACGATCTAATTAGATTATTAATTGTTTTCGCGCGTTTTTTATTAATATCACCTTTAGCTAATGATATGTATTTTGTCATTATAAAGACAACAATTTTGTAAACAATAAAGCAGATTACTACGACAATTAAAACTCTAATAAGGGCTTGTAATAAATCCCAGGCCCATGTGAATTTTAGAAAATCTTCAACAAACTTATTAAATCTAGCTTGTAGTTCCTCCAATATCATCACCTCTATAGTTTTCTAGTAGGTTTTGCATTAAAGCGATATTGGTTAATGGTCCAACGCCACCTGGAACTGGAGATATGGCTTTAACATATTCTTTAACGCTACGTTTAACATCTCCGACCATTTTACCATCCTCGTCATAATGAATACCAACATCGATAACGACACTATTAGGGTTAAAGTACTTTTCGTCGATTAATTCCTTTTTACCAATTGCAACAATAACTATGTCTTTTGTCTTGCAAATATCTGGTAAATGTTTGGTTTTAGAATGACATAATGTTACTGTTGCATCCTCGTTATTTAATAACAAGAATAATGGTTTACCTACATTTCTACTTCTACCTAAGACAGCGATATTTTCCCCATCAAGTGGGATTTTGTAGTATTTAAGTAATTCTAAGACTGCTCTTGCTGTCGCTCCAACATGACATTTTCGACCTTGGTATAACAAACCTAAATTATGAAGAGTACAGCCATCAATGTCTTTTTTATAATTTAAATGAGCAAAGACGACTTCTTCATCAATATTATTACCTAAAGGTCGATCAATCATAATGCCATCAACACTATTATCATTAGATAAACGGTCTACTAATTCAACCATTTCATCTTGATTAAAGTGTTCACAATCATATACATCGACATCAATGCCAATTTCACTAGCAAGTTTTTGTCTACCTTTTAAGTAAGATATAGAACCGCTATCTTTGGCAGAGATAAGAATTGCGAGTTTAGGGTTTCTACCTTTGTTATACTTCTTAATGTCTTCTATTAGTTTGGCTTTTAACTCGTTAGCAGCTTTTTTACCATCTAATAAGAACATTAGAATACCCCCTTAATTGTACCGTCCTCTAAGATATCCATATTATTAGCAGCAGGTACTTTTGGTAATCCAGGCATTGTTAATATTTTTCCAGTTAAAGGAACGATAAATCCTGCACCATTAGATAATCTAATTTCTTTAATGTTGATTTTAAAACCACTAGGTCTACCTAATAAGGTATCATTATCAGAAATTGAGTTTTGAGTTTTAGCCATACATACTAATAAGTTGTCACGACCTTGTTTTTTAAGTCTAACTAGTTCATTAAGTGCTTCATCAGAGTATGTAACTCCATCCGCACCATATATATTTTTGCAAATTTTTTCAATCTTAACTTCAAGTGGTTCTTCAACTTCGTATAATGGTTTATAGTTATTTTCTTTTGGTAGAGAATAAACATATTTAGCTAAATCAATAGCACCTTCTCCGCCTTGACCATGAACATTACATAAGAATAATGGATGATTATTATCTTTACACCATTTAGTTAAGGCTTCAATTTCACTAGTATCATCACTAGCAAATTTATTAATTGCTACAACATAAGGTAAATTGTATGAAGCGATGTTTTCAATATGCTTTTCTAGGTTAGGAATACCTCTTAATAAAGCATCAACATCTGGAGTAGATAATTCACTCTTATCTTTACCACCGTGCATCTTAAGTGCTCTTATAGTTGCAACAATTACAACTGCTGTAGGTTTTAGATTACCTTTTCTGCACCTAAATCAGCACCGAATCCAGCTTCTGTTACAACAATATCACTCATTTTAAGTGCCATTTTTGTTGCGATTAATGAGTTACAACCATGAGCGATGTTAGCAAATGGTCCACCATGAATAAATGCCGGTCCACCTTCTAGTGTTTGAACTAAGTTAGGTTTTACTGCATCTTTCATGACTACACCTAAAGCACCAACAATATTTAAGTCTTTTACATAAACTGGTTTATCATCATAAGTGTAAGCAACAACCATGTTACTGATTTTACTCTTAAAGTCTTCTAGGCTAGTTGATAAACATAAAATAGCCATAACTTCACTGGCAACAGTAATGTTGAAACCATCTTCTCTTTCAACACCATTACCTTTTCCTTTACCAATAGTAATATTTCTTAATGCACGATCATTCATATCCATGCATCTTTTAATGACAATTTTAGTTGGATCAATATTTAGTTCATTACCTTGATAAATATGGTTATCTAGACAAGCACAAATAAGGTTATTTGCCGTCGTAATCGCATGCATATCACCAGTAAAGTGCAAGTTAATATCATCCATTGGTACAACCTGAGCATAACCTCCACCAGCTGCACCGCCTTTTAAACCAAAAACTGGTCCTAAAGAAGGTTCTCTTAAGCAAATCATGGTTTTAGCACCAATTTTTCTTAAGGCTTGGCCTAAACCTATAGTCATTGTTGTTTTTCCTTCACCTGCTTTAGTAGGTGTAATCGCAGTAACTAAGATTAATTTTCCATCTTCATTATTTTTAATTTTATCGTAGTATTTTAAATCAATCTTAGCTTTATAGTGGCCATAAGGTTCAACATATTCTTCTGGAATATCACATTCTTTAGCCACTTCTGTAATTCTTCTTAACTTACAACTTTGAGCAATTTCAATATCACTTAACACTTAGTTTCCCCCTTCCAATTTACTCATTAATTTATTTAATAGAGGAGTTAACTTACTCTCTCTTACTTCCTTAGCGATTTTGATTTCTTGATTAATCATCTTAATTAAGTTTTCATCTTTAATATAAGGGAGATTAATTTTGATATTTACAATACTAGATTGAATACAACTATCAAGTAGAATAACGCCAATAATTAAATCGCTTATGATGGATTTAACAACATATGGTTCAATTACTTCATAAGCATCATAAGCTTCAATACATGTTTTTAAAACTTTAACAGGAATCAATATGCTTTTATTAGATGCTTCATCTAATAGTTGTTCTTTCTTTAACTGTTCTTCTTCATTTTCGGGTTTTAATTTATAAATAACCATAAAATGATTAAAAGCATCAACATCGTTTTGAATTTCATCTAGTAAACCAGTACCTAAACTAGTTAACTTATTTGATGCTTCGCTAACACGATTTTGAATACTTTCATCCAATGCTAAAAAACTCTTGCGTTTCTTTGAAATTAAGATAGACATATTAGATAAACCAACTGCCAAACTTAAAACATAACTAATAATTGCTCCACCTCCAGGAGTAGGAGCGTCACTATTTAGTAAATGGTAAAACTGTTCAAGAGTTTTTTCTTTCATTATTATTTTCCTTCCTTCTCTACAATATTGCGGGCAATCCAAACACCATTAGCACCTGCTTGAGCTAGACCTCTAGTTAAACCTGCGCCATCACCAGCAACGTAAAGATTTGTAATCTTTGTTTCAAAGTATTTATTAACGACTGGTCTAGCAGAATAGAATTTAGCTTCAACGCCATAAAGTAAAGTATGTTCTGAAGCAATACCAGGAGTAACATGATCTAATGCTTCGATCATTTCAATAATTGATTTCATAGTGTTATATGGTAAAACTAAACCTAAATCACCAGGAGTGGCTTCGACTAAGGTAGGTTTAACGAATCCTTCTGCTAAACGTTTTGCAGTTGTTCTTCTTCCTAGTAATATATCACCATACTTTTGAACTATAACACCACCATTAGTAAGTTTATTCGCTAACTTAGCAATATCATGAGCAAATTGATTTGGTTGATTAAATGGTTCACTGAATGAATGTGAAACTAATATGGCAAAGTTAGTGTTCTTACTACCTAATGAAGGATCTTTAAAGGCATGCCCATTAACTAACATAGTACCTGATTGGTTTTCAATAACTACGTGTCCAGATGGGTTGGAACAGAATGTTCTTACTTGAGTACCAACACTGGCATTATATATAAACTTACCTTCATAAAGGTTTTCGTTAATTTCATCCATAATGACATCGTTAGTTTCAACTCTAACACCAATATCAACTTGGTTGTTTAGCATTTCTAGTCCATGTTTAGCAAGTACATTTTCTAACCATGTAGAACCATCTCTACCAGGAGCTATAATAACGTATTTGCCTTCAATAACTTCGCCTTTTTCTAGTTGAACACCGACAATTTGGTTATTTTTAACGACAATATCACTTACTAAAGTTCTAAACTTAAAGTCAATTTTATCTTTTAAATATTCATATATGCTTTTTTGTATTTTTAAGTTTTGCTCAGTTCCTAAGTGTCTAACTTTTGCACGTAATAATTTAAGACCTGCAGCATAACCGCGACGTTCAATTTCTTTAACTTTTGGAGTCGTTGGATCAGTTAACTCAGTATCCGCACCATGTTTTAAGTTGATTTGGTCTACATAATTTATTAAATCAGCAACTGTATCATTATCTAAATAATCAGTCATCCATCCACCGAATTCTTCAGTAATATTAAATTTGCCATCTGAATAAGCACCTGCGCCACCAAAGCCGCAAGTGATAGAGCAAGCAGGATAACAACCAGCTGGTCTATTTTTATTGCCATTAGGACATTGTTTTACACGTTTATCTAAAATCGGGCAATGACGATGATAGATATCATGCCCCTTATCAATTAGTAGGACCTTTAGATTTGGATTTTTTAATGTTAATTCGTAACAAGCTGCTGTTCCAGCAGGACCAGCGCCAACAACAATTACATCATATTTTGACATACTATTACCTCTTCTTTACTAATTAATTTGGAGCATCTATTTTAATACCCCTTTTAATTATACATTATCAAATATTTTAACTCACTATCTAATATTTAAAGTACTTATATACATATCAAATAAAAAAAACATCTCAATTACGAGATGCCTTTTAACTATATTCTGATAAATCTTCTTCAATATCTTGGTCGTCAGAACTTTCACCAGGTTCTTTACCAAAACTATTACTACTAGATACTGTTGTATTTGGTACACTTTTACCATATCCAACATTTTCTTTTAATTGATAAATTCCAATACTAGAGAGATTAAAAACAATGAATAACGAACATACGACTGCAAGTTTTTGGTTCCAACTATTATGTTTAACTTTAGTTGGAATTTCAATCTTGTGTTTAGTTTTATATAAATTTAACATCATATTTAGTTTCTTTTGTTTAATTTTTAATATGAAAATAACTATAAATGCTGATATTAAAAGCAAATCAATTATCATACAAGTAATCCAATAACGCATATTACAACCTCCTTATAGTTTTAAGAATTCCTTAAAACTCTTTACATAGGATCGCATTACTTCCAGTTGCTCTTTATTAGCTAAAACTAATAGAAGTTTAGCATTAAATGAAGTTCTAATTTCTGTTACTTTAGCGATATTTACAATTGTTGCTTTACCAATTCGAACAAAATTGCGATCTTTAAGAAGTTCTTCTAGTTGATAAAGAGTAGTCTTAATCTCATATTTATCGTTTTTTGTATGCAAGAACAAATCATTTCCATAAGTTTGGAAGTAATAAATGTCTTGAAGGAAGATTCTTAATGTTCCTTTGTCAGTGTTAAACATGACGATATTAGAATCATCATCTTTGTTTAATGCGTTAATTAGTCTTTTAACGTCAGGAAGTGTCTCTTTACTTATTAAGATGTTAACCTTATCTTTTTCAAATAAGGATATGTCATCACTAATAACATATGATGCATTATCATCTTTATTTAGATAAACATCTCCTAAGTCACTTTCTTTTAACTGACGAAGTTTGAGTTTGAACATGTTTCTCCCTCCATTTTATTGTAACTAGATTTTTCTAGTAATAAATGCTTTAAAAATAACTTGCATTTTCTATGTAATATAATACATTAAATTGCAAGAAAAATGGTAATTATTCTTAGAATAACTCTAATAAAATTGCTAAAAGGATACTTGTTTCATATAATGTAATTAAGGTGATATATTTTGAGGTGGATAGAATGGAACAAAAAGTAGGTGCTTTCTTCATTCATGGTTTTATGGGCTATCCAACAGACTTTGGGAATTTAATAGATGAAATACAAAAGTTGGATATTGATACCAAAGTAATCATTTTACCTGGGCATAATAAAGAAGATAATACAGCTTTGTATAGTTGGAAAAATTGGATTAGCCATGCTGAAGAAAATTATTTAGCATATAAAAAAAGTGTTGATATTATTTATTTAATCGGTTTTTCTATGGGGGGGAACAATTGCTACATACTTAGCAAGTAAATATGGTTGTGATAAATTAGTCCTTGTTTCTCCAGCGTTTGAATATATAAATCCAATTCAAAATCTTAGGACAATAAAAGAAGCATTTAGACGTCGTTTATTTGGAATTAATAAAATAAAAACAATGATGGAACAAGAGTTCGGATATAACCACAAAGGTAAACAAATTAAACTTAAAACTTATCGTGATTTTATTATGTTAACTAACTATTGTAAAAGAAATACAGGAATTTTGAATGTTCCTGTTAGATTTTATCATGGTGATAACGATGAAATAATCCCTCTTAACTCATCTTTACATGCGTATAGAAGATTTATTTGTGAAGATAAGTTGGTTAGTATCATACCTAAAGGTAGGCATATGTTATTAACTGGTGAAAGTGCAGATCAAATAATCACATCTATAACATCATTCTTATCTAAATCCCCAGTTAAAGAAGAAACAACATTAGTTTAAAAAAAGAATCAAAGCAACATTACTTTGATTCAGAGTGTTGACATAGAGGTGTGATGTAAATAGATCACCCTCTTTTTTTTCTGACTTTTTTAAATTATTAATAAAATTTAGAATAAATCTGCAAAAAAACAAAAATTTATTGGACAAATCTTTATTAGATTTATTCCATCTTGCCATCTTCTTTAAATTCATCGCACTAAAAAGAAGTGTAATATGATCAGAAACTCTATCAATTCCACGATATCTAGTATATCTCAAACCATAGTTTTCTTTTGCATCTGCGAATATACGTTCAATTGTTTCTTTTCTTTGTTTATAAATTGGTATATTTTCTAATTTATGCCTATCATCATGTGCTCTTTCTTTGTAATCTTCCCATATATGCCTTGTTACAACTTTTGTATGATTCTTTGAATTAGTACACTGACTTCTTAATGGGCAACTCTCGCAATCTTTAGGATTTGACTTATATATTTTATAACCTTCTCTATTAGTAGTACTATAATTAAGCAACTTAATATTCGGACAAATATATTGATCAAACATCTCATCATAAACATAATCGTTTTTCTTAAAAAAGCCACTTTTTGTTTTTGGTCGCATATAAGGAACTAATGGAATTTTACCTGAATCATAAATTGATTTTAGTACAGAAGGCACATAATATCCTGCATCTAAGCAAACTTTCTTTGTCTTGTTATCTTTATTGTAATAATTATATGCATCCATTATTCCAAAGAATGAAACGCTATCATGTATATTACCGCTTGTAACATATGTAGATAATACAAAACCATTTTTATCACATATCACACTAGCCGAATATGCAAACATTTTCTCTCTCTCACCTTTATGGTACATACCTGCATCTGGGTCCGTTTTACTAACCTTCATATTTTTTGTTTTCATTTGATAACGTTTTTTCGTTTTAATTTCTCCAGTTTCAGGATCATATGTTGATATCTCATCATTATCACTTTCACCATCACCATTTATATCAATTATCTCTTCTGCATCATCATATTTTATAAGTTCATCATCTGGTTCATCATCATTCATAGTTTTTTTTTCATCTGTCTTGATGATTTTGGGGTTAAAAGGCTTTTTACCATGCTTTATTCTATCTTCATTTACTTCTTTATCTAATTCTTCTTGATAGATTTTAACTCCTAATTGTATTATTTCATTTTTTGATTTACGCTTGTTTGCATTAGCTTTTACATGAGTGGAATCCCCAAATATTACTTCATTATCAATATAACCTTTATCATAACAAGCTGATAAAATTTGAGTGAAGATTTGTTCAAATATCTTAGTACCTTTAAATTTCCTTCTATAATTTTGAGAATATGTTGAATGGTCAGGGATTTTATCGTGTAAATCTATACCCAAAAACCAACGATAAGCTATATTATATTTACATAATTCACAGGTTTTTCGCATTGAATGAATTCCTTCTGCATAATTTAAAAATACTAATTTAAATAGAATTACAGGGTCAATTGAAGGTTTACCATAATATTTTGAGTACATATCTTCAACGAGTGGATAAATGAAATTCCAATCTATTACTTCTTCATAAGATCTTACTATATGATTAGGTTCTATTAAATCTTCTAGAGTCTCTGCTATAAATCCGAATTGTTTAGTTTTACTAGTATTTTTGGTTAACATTTATTATCACCTTAACCTTTAATTTCTACATATATTATATAACTTTTTTGATGTTTTGTATATATTAATCTTCACAAAAAAAGATAGAACCGTTCTAGTTCTACCTTTATAAAACTACTTTGTCAACACTCTGAAAGGAACTCGTTGAGAGTTCCTTTTAATTAAGTTAAATTTAGACTGAAAAGAAACCTAGTCCTTTCCTTCCTTTTGAAAGGTCTCTAAATTCTGACATATCATTAAAAGCTACTAAAGTA
>DUOZ01000031.1 GCA_012838555.1 bacterium
AAACTGTTATATCCAGTTCCTTTGGAGTTATATAATGATTTTACTAGAATAGTTTATAAAAAGAATAAAGACTATGTTAAGAATTGATTAATGTTAACATAGTTTTTATATTGCAAACATTATGTGAGCATATTAAAAGTAAAATTGTCAACAATAACTTATAATATAGATACCCAACAAGGGAGGTTGAATTATGAGTATATATGATTATACAGTAAAAGATGTACATCAAAATGATGTAAAACTTGATAAGTATAAAGGGAAAGTCTTATTAATTGTTAATACAGCATCTAAATGTGGTAATACTCCTCAATATGAAGAGTTAGAATCTTTATATAAAAAGTACAAAGATAAAGGATTTGAGATCTTAGATTTCCCATGTAATCAATTCTTATTTCAAGCTCCTGGGTCTGATGAAGAATTAGCAGAATTTTGTAAAATGAATTATGGAACAACTTTTAAAACTTTTGCTAAAATTAAAGTTAATGGTAAAGGAGCACATCCTTTATATACTTACTTAAAAGAAAATGGTCCTAAAGATATTTGGCCTAAAGATTTCGATCCTGCAAAGATTAAAAGAGGCAAAAGTATCAAATGGAACTTTACTAAGTTTTTAGTAGATCGAGAAGGAAATATTGTTGCTAGGTTCGCACCTAAATTTCAACCTAGTGATATTGAACCTTATATAGCTAATGTCATTTAGTTAAAGCCCCCTTTTAACTAATATTTACATAAAAAATGTAGAGTGTGGATGACTCTACATTTTTCTTTAGGCGTAGTTTTATTAATTACGACATCTAAAACTAATAATTGTTGACATTGGTATTACATCTCTTACCCAACCTCTTAAGGACCATCTAAATCCAAATAAGTTAGAACCTTGGATTGATGTAGGGAAATACCAAATAGTGTTATTACCAATTAAAGTAAGTAAAGTAACACGGTTTAGACATCTGCTTAAACCAAAGGCTATATTAGTTGGTGGGAACATAAATGGTGGTCTGAATGGAGGAGTGCCAAAGCTAGGAGATTGACCAAATTGAGGAGGAGTTCCCATCATACCACCTGTTTGAGTGAATTGTGGTGTAGCTTCTACGCCAAGACTAGGCTGTTGACCCATTGGAGGCATTCCGCCCATACCAAAACTAGGTTGTTGATCCATAGGCGGCATCATAAATCCTTGTTGCCCCATTTGTGGCATGCCTTGCATTCCCATACCAAAAGGAAAATCATCATTAAAATTATCAAAGTTGTTATTGTTGTTATCATAATAACCGTTATTATTATCCATCATTTCGAATGGATTGTAAGTTGAATACATGTTTTTGCCCCTTTCATAATACATTATATAATATGAAAATCTGGGACAAATGTTCATTTTTAAACAGTAATCTCATCGATCTGTTCAATAGAATATGTATCATCTTTATCGACTTTTGCAAGAGCTCGATTAATCTGTCTAGTTCTAGTACCAACAAGTGATTCTAGTTCTTTTGAAGCCGAATCTAATTTTTCTTGAGTCTTTTTAAGTGTTCCTTCAAATTTGCTAAATTCAGTTTTAACAGCACCTAGAATCTTTGAAATTTCGCTGCTTCTTTCTTGAATTGCAAGAGTTCTAAAGCCCATTTGTAAACTATTTAATAAAGCTGCCATTGTAGATGGACCTGCTACGTTAATTCGATAATCTCTTTGAATGTCTTCGGTTACACCACTTTTAACAACTTCTGCATATAAACCTTCAATTGGTAAAAACATGATTCCGAATTCAGTAGTATTAGGTACATCTATATATTTGTTTTTAATATCTTTAGCAAATGACTTAATCCGACTTGTTAATTCCTTGGTTGCTTTTTCAATCTCATCTTTATTACCGCTTTCTTGAGCATCTAATAAATTGTGGTAAGTATTAAGTGGGAATTTAGCATCTATTGGAAGATAAACAAACTCATCTTTACCTTGACCTGGTAATTTAATTGCATATTCAACTGGATCTCTAGATCCTTTTTTAGTTGCAAAGTTCTTAACATATTGGTCTTTTGTTAATATTTGTTCGATGATGTTGCCTAATTGATTTTCTCCAAGGATACCTCTTGTTTTAACATTAGATAATACTTTCTTTAAGTCGCCAACACCTTCTGCTAGTTCTTTCATTTCACCTAGTCCTTTAGAGACTTGATTTAGGTTTTCAGTGACGATATTGAATGATTGAGTTAATCTTTCATTAAGTGTTTTTTGTAACTTTTCATCAACTGTTTGACGCATTTTTTCTAATTGAATATTATTATCTTCTTTTAAAGAAGTTAAGGTACGTTCGACTGTATCTCTAATATCTTTTAATTTTAGTTCAGTTTGTTGTGTATTGTTATCTACTGCTTTTTGGAAAATTTCAAGTTGATCAGTTAGCGTTTTAATTAGTAAATCTAGTTTTTCTGTTTGTTTAGTTGAAAGATTTAGTAATTGATTTGTTAATTTATCAGTCAATGAAGTTAAGGTTTTATCAACGGTTTCTTTGATTTCTTTTAATTTAGTTTCCGTTTGATTGGTACTATATTGAACCGATTTTTGAAAATTAACTAGTTGTTCATTTAAAGTATTAATTAAAAGGTCTAGTTTTTCCGTTTGTTTTTGAGATTGACCTTCTAAAATGGAAGTTAATGATTGACTAAATGTTGATAAACTATTTGTCATTTTTGAATCTAGTTCTAATCTTAAGTTTGAAAACTTTCCATCTAAAGAATTGTTGATTTTTTCATAATCAAAAGCGTTCTCGCTCTTTTTATTATTTAATAATAAATAAATAAGTAAACCTATATTTATAATCGCAATAGCTAATAAAATATAATCCATAAATGTTGGCATGAAGATTCCTCCTTTAACTATTACCATTATACAACATCTTTGCTTTTAAGTAGGATTTATTTATAAATTATAATGTTGTTGACAATTGAAGTAAACATAATTATTATTAGTTTATAAATATAATAGTAAGAGGTGACTTTTATGAAATTAGAAGAATTAACTATTAAAGAACTTAAACAAGGATATAAATATGATGAGATAAACGGTGTTTATAAGTGTAATACTTGTGATTTAGAGTTTGTTGATGGAGAAATTTATGATATAGATGGTAAGTTATATGAAGCTAAATTAGCGATTAAAAGACATTTATTGAAGAAACATGAAAGAAATTTTAATTATTTGCTTAATTTAGATAGTAAATATAATAATTTAACATCTAATCAAAAAGAATTACTTGATTATTTTTATCAGGGGTTAAGTGATAAAGAAATTGCTAAGATTTTAAATGTAACAACATCGACAATAAGGCATCAAAGATTTATGTTTAAAGAAAAAGCACTTAAAGCTAAACTTTATTTAGCTATTTATGAACAAGCATTATTAAATAAAGTTAAAGAAAAAGATGAGTTAATACCAATTCATAAAGGAGCGACAATGGTGGATAATCGTTATGTAACTATTAATGAAGAAAAAGAGCATATCATTAATACATGTTTTACTAGTCTTGACCCTTTAAAATTAAAAGAATTTCCTGCTAGAGAAAAGAAGAAAATTGTCATTCTAGGAGAAATAATTAAATTATTTAAAAAGGATAAAGAGTATTTAGAGAAAGAAGTTAATGAAATCCTAAAAGGTGTTTATGATGACTTTCCATTAATTAGACGTTATTTAATTGAATATGGATTTATGGATCGAAAGAAGGACTGTTCATTATATTGGGTTAGATAATGTTAGTTGCGTTAACTTCCTTTTTGCTTTAAAATTTCCTATGTGAAAGTTGATGAAGGAGTAGTTAGAAATGGAAAGATATGAAGAAATAGAAAGAAGTATCGTTACCACCTATCGTCATCGCATTTGGGCGAATTTTATTAGGGCGATTAAAGAATATGATTTAATTAAGGAAAATGATAAAATTGCTGTTTGTATTAGTGGTGGTAAGGATTCAATGTTGATGGCTAAATGTTTTCAACAATTACATAAATACACAAATACACCGTTTGATGTTGTATATGTTGTGATGAATCCAGGATATAAAGATGAAGACCTTCAAAGGATTAAAGATAGTGCTTCATTATTAAATATACCTATAACAATCTTTAATACTGATATTTATAAAATTGCTTATCAAGATGAAAAGAATGGTTGTTATTTATGTGCTAGGATGAGAAGAGGTGCACTTTATCGTTTTGCTGCTTCTCAAGGTTGTAATAAAATAGCTTTAGGTCATCATTATGATGATGTTATTGAGACAATCTTAATGAACATGCTAAATAGCGGTAGTATTCAAACGATGATGCCTAAGTTACATAGTGATAATTATGAAAACATGGAAACAATTAGACCGATGTATTATGTTAGAGAAAAGGATATTATTTTATGGGCAAAAAGATTTGATTTACAGTTTATTAAATGTGCTTGTCCAAAATTAAGTAATTGTTCAATTGATGATGGATCAACATCTCAACGTCAATTTACAAAAAACTTAATTACCGAACTTAAAAAGACCATTCCTTTAGTAGAAAAAAACATTTTCA
>DUOZ01000032.1 GCA_012838555.1 bacterium
ACGAAACCTAAATACCACCCAAAGACAATGGAATATAATATATATGATAAAAATAATCCAAAAACTATAAACCCAATTTCAAAAGTTCCAAAATCTAAACATAAAATTATCGATAAAGCAAAAGGCAATATAATAATGAATCTAGATAGAATCGCCATCCAACTTGAAGCCCAAAATGTTTTCATAAATTTCTCCTAGAAAAATGCATATCTAAATGAGTTCCATTGATTTAAACCCATTTTTCTTAAATGATAATAATCACTTGTTTTACTTGGTATGTCTTGGAAAATAGAACCGAACATACCTGAAATTGTTCCTACAGCTACACCTCTAAAAATTAACTGCCCCATCAGTTCGTTTACTACACCATTAGGCAACATGCCTCCTATTTTTAGGCCCGCACTTGCAAATGCATATAGATTGTTTAAAAAGAAATCTGTATCTGCAAAATAAGATAATTTAGATATAACCTTACCAAATGCCCAAGATGTTACCCCACCAACTACAGCAGACATACCAATGTTAATAATATAATCTGCCACACTATAATCTTCACCAGAGTAAATCATTTGTCCTGCTGTCGTTAATCCCGAAGTAACCGCTCCAGCTAATACACCATTTAAACCAGGAACTGGAATTGCATAACACAATCCACCAACTAATCCAGCTCCAGCGGCAATTAAATAATTATTAATATCAAACTCATTACCATAAATAATATCCGTAACCGCTTGGGATGCAATAGATGTTAATGCACCTAACCCTCCTAAGAACAATAAAGTACATAGAATTGGGAAGTGTCCGGAACCGTCCGAATACATAACAGGATTATTACCACAATAACCATATAAGTTTAACCCATTAACATTGCTTGGATTTAGGAAGTTAACATTATCAGCATTTAACCATCTTCCCCAATTAGAATTATAATATCTAGTGTTACAATAGTAAAGTCCTGTCTCAACATATCTTTGCTGGTTACGCACAAGGACGCTATCCTTGTTACGAATTAAGCATATCACGTTTGATGAGTATTACGAACAATAATGTGTTCTTCTTTCGGCACAGGAGTACAAATCTTTGTTTTGTAGTTTTTTACTTCATACTTATGATTTTCCATATCACCTACATAAACTATATCTCTTATGATTCTTCCAACTGTGTCGGTATTCCAAGCATTAATACCATATTTCTTAGATATCTTCTTTTTGGTTTCTACTAGTTTTAAAAATCTTTTATCTCCATTACCCGCTTTATAAACACTTGGAGGAATAATACCTCTTTTATTAAGTTCATTTGTAATCTTAGTTACACCAATATTACTTAAAGCAAGTTCATAGTTTAGTTTAACTACTTCTGCAGCTTATTCATCAATAATGAGTTTCGTATGATCATCAGGATTTACTTTATATCCGTATGGTGGTTGAGCCGCCATATAATAGCCTTTAATCATTCTTTGACGCTTTGCTTGTTTAATCTTTCTAGAATTATCTTTTGCATATAAATCATTAAGAATGTTCTTAAAAGGCGCAATATCATTATTATCATTTAAAGTATCAATTCCATCATTCATCGCAATATAACGAACGGTCTTACTACTAAAGTAAGTATCGCTATAATAGCCTGTCATAATGTAGTCTCGACCAAGTCTAGATAAATCCTTTGTGATAACGATATTAATTTTTCCTGCATCAATATCATCAAGTAATGCATTAAATCCAGGGCGATTAAAGTTTAATCCTGAATATCCATCATCCACATAAACCTGAACAACTACAAAGCCATTTTTCTTACAATATTCCTCAATCAACATTTTCTGTGTCTGTATACTAGAAGAATCACCATCCATTCCATCATCTTGCGATAGACGACAATATATCGCAGCTTTATTATTTAGTTCCATCATTTTATTTTGTTTACCTCCATAAAATAATGTCCCTAGACATAATTATTGTAACATGAAGATTCAAAATTTGATGGATGAAATTTCAAATACTTCCCAATAATTTTTAGAAGTAAATCTTCTAGTACTATTTCTTGATTACTTGATTCTTCAATTATTATATATTTTACTTTACCTATTTCTATGATTTTATTTTCTTTCATAAAAACACCTCCTACTTATAGGAAGCTTGAAAGGCAAAACTGAAGTTAAACTAGGAAAAATAATCATTTTAGAAATAAATCTACATAATTTATGTAGGTACATTCTCAACAGGATAACACGTGCTTCACTTTGGAGCACCTGGATGGTCTTGTTTCTGGGATACCCAGCAAACGTAAAAAAGACACAATTGCCTTAGTGATATCACTCACTTTAGCAGTTGTGTCCTTAGTGTCTAGGGTCATTGTTGTTTAATATTAATTGTATTATTTATTTCTTTTGAATATTTACATATTTTATCTATTTCTTTTTTTGTGAAATTGTTTACACAAATCCTTTTGATTGTTTTGTCGAAATAAATAAATTCTAAAAATTTATGACCTATTCTAAATCTATCAAATCCTCTTCCATATTTTTCAATACCTCGTGAAGAATAAAATGAGTTCGTTGATTTTAATCTTATTTCTTCAACTAAGGAAAGATTTATTTTTTCACCATATTGAATTTTGAAAGTCAAA
>DUOZ01000033.1 GCA_012838555.1 bacterium
TATATGCTAAATGGGATTATTATAACTTTAAAATTACTAGGCCATTCGCCGCCTCTTAAATCATAAGTAATTTTAAAGTTATAATAATCCCATTTAGCATATAATGTAATACTTTTACTAAGTGTGTCATTTTCAAAATCCCATTCTTCGCTAAGATTTACATCTTTATACCAAGCTACGAAATCACCCGCTAAACTAGTTGGTTCTTTAGGTTGTGGAATTTTATCTCCAACATTTAAATCAAATACAGTATCAACTTTTGATGCACCTGGCCCAGTATAAAAGACAACACTTAAAGTATTATCCTCTATAGAATTAGCGCAGGAAACAATAGCTAAGGATGTAACAATTATAATAAACATACTTAAAATCTTTTTCATTGTCTTCACCCCTTATTTTATACCAAGTTCTTCTTTATATTTTGCTAATTCTTCATTATTTGCATAAATAAAGTGTCCTGGTGTAATTTCAACTAGTTCTGGTTTATCAATAGTATAGTTATGAATTGATGGATTATACACTACACGAGATCTATTTGCTTCATATATAGGATCTGGTTGAGGTATAGCAGATAATAATGATTTAGTGTAAGGATGAAGTGGATTCTTAAATAATTCTTCAGAAGATGCCATTTCAACAATCTTACCAAAATACATAACCGCAATACGATCGCAGAAATATTTAACTACAGATAAGTCATGTGCAATAAAAAGAATAGTTAATCCTAATTCATTTTTCAAATCACTAAGTAGATTTAAAATTTGAGCTTGGATAGAAACGTCAAGTGCACTAATCGGTTCATCAGCAATAACAAAATCTGGATTAGTAATTAAAGCTCTAGCTATACCAATTCTTTGACGTTGACCACCACTAAATTCATGTGGATATCTAGTAGCATGGTCAGGTGTCAAACCTACAATATCAAGAATTTTATTAACCTTTTCATTAATTAATTTACTATCTCGTTCACCTCTAACAATAAGACCTTCAGAAATTATATCTTTGACAATCATCCTTGGATTTAAAGAAGCAATTGGATCTTGGAAAACCATTTGCATTGTAGACATCGTATTAGCATAGTTCGGAATACTTTCATTGAGTTTACGTATTTCATTCTCATATGCTTCTTTTTCACGTGCTGCAGCTTCTGGACTTAATCCAACTATTTTCTTTTGATAAGCTTCTTTAAGTTCCTCCATTTTTTGAAGGCGTGCTCGTTTTTCTTTAGGTGTTTCTTTAATTTTATTGAGATAACGATGTTCTCTTAATACCTCTTTAGCCTCTTGAATGAGCTTTTTATATTTATTCTTTACTTTATCAATTTCAGATTGATTTACAAGAAATTTATTAGGTTCCTTTTTTGCATCTTGTTTAACTTGTAAGATTTGAGCCTTAGTTTCTTGCTTAATTTTATTAATTTTGTCTTGAATAGCCTTGATTTTTTGTTTAGCATTTGCCTTTAATTCATTAATAGAGTTCTTTAATTCTTGTTTATCAGGCTTATTCTTGCTTATCTCATTAAGTTCAACATCATAATCTGATTTTAACTTAACAAGAACTTTTTCATAATAATCTTCAATTTCTTTAATCTTATTTTTTACTATTTCAGATTTTAAATCAACATGTGCAACATATTTTACCGGATTATTTGATGTAACTTGTTTTTCATAAACAGAAACTAATTTTGGATCTAGACTTTCAATTGTCTTTAATAATTTTTCTTTTGCTACATTAAGGTTTTCAACTTCTGTTGTTTTGATTTCTTCAATAGCTTCTTCAATTTCTTCTTTGTTCACTTGAAGAGATTTAATATATTTAGATTTATCCACTGTTTTGCGTTTAATGACATTTATAGTTTTATTGTACATATTGATAGCATCTTTAATGTCATTTTCTGAAATACGATCTAACTTAATTTTTCTTTCTCTAAGAACTTGATTTTTTTCCGTTTCATACCTGTGAAGCGCTAGTTCTAAAACATTGCTAAATTCAGCTGGTTTAGCTTTTAACTTGTTGACTTCAACTTCTGTTTGAACTCTTATCTTATTAATATCATCATTAAGAACATGAATATCACTTTTAGCTTTTTGTTTTAATTCATAAATCTTCTTTTTAAGTGGATTCTGTTGAATGATTTCTAACTTACGATTTTGTTTTAATTCTCTAATACGTTGTTTATCGCCTTGTAAGCCAGCACCTATAATTCTACCGTTGTATTTAATAGTTCCATCAGTAGCATTATAAATTTTAATAATCGTTCTTCCAGTGGTTGTCTTACCACATCCAGATTCACCAACTAAGCCAAAAACTTCACGTTTATAGATATCAAAACTGATACCATCGATAGCTTTTACAGTCATTCTACGATTACCAACGCCAACTTTAAAGTATTGTTTTAGATTTCTAACTTCTAAAACTTTGTGGTTATAATCTATAACACTTTTCTTCTTACTGTTCATTCAACGTTCCTCCCTTCTTCATAATATCAAGCACTGCTTTAGGAGGATTAACCTTTGGAGCATCTGGATGTAATAACCAAGTTGCTGCATAATGAGTATCACTAACTTTAAATAGTGGTGGTTCCACTTCAAAATCAATTTGTAAAGCGTACTTATTTCTTAAACTAAAGGCATCACCAACAGGAGGGTTAATAAGATTTGGTGGTGTACCAGGTATTGCATCAAGACGATCTGTAGTAGTATCTAAATTAGGCATTGATGCAAGAAGTGCCCATGTATATGGATGCTTAGGGTTATAGAAAATTTCATTTGTTGTTCCATATTCAACAACCTTACCAGCATACATAACTAAAGCTCTGTCAGCCATATTAGCAACGACACCTAAGTCATGTGTAATAAAGATAACAGATAGATTTCTTTCCTTTTTGATTTTATTAATTAACTCTAAAATTTGAGCTTGAATTGTAACGTCTAATGCTGTAGTTGGTTCATCACAAATCAAAATTTCAGCGTTATTTGCTAAAGCAATCGCAATAACAATTCTTTGTCTCATGCCACCAGAAAATTGGAAAGGATATTGATGATATCTTTTCTCTGGTTCTGGTATACCAACTTCTCGCATTAATTCTAAGGCTTTTTGTTTAGCACTTGCTTTAGAAATTTTCATTTTTAATACAAGTGTTTCAGTAATTTGTTTACCAACTCTCATAATTGGATTTAAACTAGACATTGGATCTTGGAAAATCATAGCAATTTTTGTTCCACGAATTCGGTGGAATTCTTCTTCTGGTATTAACATCAAATCTTGGCCTTGATACATAATTGAACCACTTTCATGGTTAGCATTACCTGCTAGTAAGCCCATAATTGCTCTTGCGGTAACACTCTTACCAGAGCCAGACTCTCCTACTATCGCTAGTGTTTCTCCTCTATATAATTCAAAATCAATTCCTCTTATTGCATGTAATATTCCTTGTTGCGTTTTAAAAGATATCTTTAAATTTTCAACTTTTAAAATGACATCTTTTTCTTTATTTTTAATAACTTGGTTACCCATTATTCAACACCTCTTAACGATGGATTAAATGCATCTCTTAATCCATTACTAATTAGATTAAAAGATAACATTAATATAGAAATAAATACAGCAGGGAATATTAGCATATGCAAATGTTGATTCATTTTTTCTTGACCTTCTGAAAGCATTCTACCAATACTTGTAGAATTTGCATAGTTAATTATTCCTAGGAATGAGTAAATTGATTCCGTAAAAATAAAGCGAGGAATTGCTAGCGAGAAGGACGTAATTAAAGTTCCAATTGCGTTAGGAAAAATATGTCTACGAATAATACGACTATCTTTAGCACCACATGAACGAGCTGCTAAAACATATTCTCTATTCTTATAACGATAGAATTGGATTCTAGTTGTGCCATAAAAACCAATCCACCCGTTAAAGACAAATGCAAAAATGATAACTCCAAATCCAGTACCATATCTTAACACAAGTAATGTAAGAATAACCATGAATGGTAAGTTAGCAAGAATATCAACAAATCTTTCAAATAATAGGTCTAACGTACCTCCAAAATATCCCATGATTGAACCTAGAATTAAACCAATAATCATATTAATAACTGTAATGATAACCGCTAGAGTTAAGGATATTCTAGATGCATTCCAAAGATTTGTAAAAATATCTTCACCAGAACTATTGGTACCAAACCAGAAATATGTATTTTCAGCATCTGAATCAAGCGCAAATTTGTATAAATCAATTTGCACTTCATAAATACCTTCATTAACTAAATGTTCTTTTAAATAAATTACTGAATTCTTTTTTAAAGCAAGTTCATATTCTTCAGTGTTTAATCTTCTATATTGAATAGTTGGTTCACCATTAACAAGTTGATCACCATAAGATTGAACATATGAATGGTATTTATAATAGTCAACTTCAACATCCACTAAAGTAACACCTTCAACAACTCTTTCATCGATTACTTTAACAACGATACCTTCTGGTAAAGTATCAATAAAAGCTTTACTTCTACCTTTGATTACTTTATGACCATCAAAAATGCCAAAATTTTCAAGGAAAGGTATTTTAGGCGGTAGCTCACGGAAATAGTTAGTAAGAATTCTATCTTGTTGAGGTAATTGATAATTTCTCATATGTGGACCAATTGCAGTAAAAAAGAGAATAATTGCGATAAATATAGATGCTACTAAAGCAGCTTTATTTCGTTTGAATCTTAACCAAGCATCTTTATAATATCCAATTGGTTTTGTTGTAATTTTTTCATCTTTTATAATTCTATCTCTATCGACAAAAATTAATTTACTTTTATCGATACTATTAATATCTATTGATTTCATTGTTTACCTGCTCCCATCTTTATACGTGGATCAATAAAGCCATAGGATAGGTCTGATACGATTCCACTCAACAATCCTATTGATAAATAAAAAGAGGAGATAATCATAACCATCGGATAATCTGGTAATCCACCTGCACCTCCGATTGCTGCTAAATATAAACCGCCTACACCAGCAATTCTAAATGTTTTTTCAATAATTAATGAACCCGATAATAATGAGATAAGTCCACCAATTAGTGCAGGGGAAAATGGAACAAATGCATTCCTTAGAGCATGTCTAAGAGTTGCTTGCGGTTTAGTTAAACCTTTTGCACGAGCCAATAACATAAACTCCGATGTTAGTGTTTCGCTTAATTCAGCTCTTAAAAGCCTTGTCCAACTTGCAATCATCCCTGAAGCAAGAACAACAGTAGGCAATACTCTAGAAAGTATATCACCCATCGGATCAAGTGCGGCTTCATCTTTAGGCAATACATAAATTGAAGGCAATAAATTCCATTTATATACAAATAAATATTGTAATACTACTGCTACAACAAATGATGGAATTGAAATTAAAATCATAACTGCAACTGAAATAATATGGTCAGTCAACTTGTTTTTCTTAAGTGCAGCTATAATTCCTAGTGCAATACCTAGAGGAATTGAAATTAAGAAAGGAATGAAATTTATTTTAATCGTTTCAGGTAGACGTTGAGCTAAAACATCTATAACATCCCTTTTCCTAACAAAAGAATATCCAAAGTTTCCATCTTTAAAAATATTAGTTACCCAAATGATAAATTGTTCAAATATAGGTTTATCAATACCTTCTCTTTTTATCCATGCAGCACGTATAGCTGGGTCCTCATTTAACCCAGTTACATAAAAGTCTGGCATTAATCGAATAAAAAAGAAAATTAAAAAAATCAAAATACTAAATGTTATAACCATTAATATAAGTCTTTTCAGTACATATCTAGACATTTTCATTCACCACTCTTCAAGAAAGAACAACCCCATTGAAAGTTATTTCCTATGGGGCTGTTCTTGAAATTTTAACTGTTATATAAGGTTATCTTTGTAATTGGTTATTCTGCACGAATGTGAGTATAAGTTAATCCACCCCAACCCATGAATAGGCTGTAAGCTGGAGCCATTCTAATAACCTTATCTTGTAAAACAGCTGCGCTTGTAGCTGAGAATAATGGAACACAAATCCCTTGTTCTAATAAAGCTTTTTCTAATGCTGCAGTTAGATTAGTTAAGTCTTCTTGTTGACCAAGGTAGTTAAGATTGAAGTTAGCTGTTTCAGCAAATAAATTGAATAACTCATCAAACGTACCAGTAAAGACTCCATTTTCATCAACTGCTTCTAAGAATGCAATTTCATGTTCTTCTAATTTATCAGGTTCCTCAAGTTGCTTTTGAACTAGAAGATCATGTAAATAAATAAGTTCAGCAGTTACAGGTAAATTACCCTCATTATGTCCTCGTCCAATTAAGAAACTAGAGAACGATCTACTGAAGATAAAACCCATACCAAATGTGGCTTGGAAAGTAGCTCCACTCATACCAGTGAAACACATATCGATGTCACCAGCTTTAGTTGCACTGCTAAATTGATCTTTAGCTAATGGGTCTAATAAAACTTCAAATTCGACGTCAACACCATCGTATTCAGTAGTTTTATTAAATACTTTTTCGTATTGAGCTTTAACCCAGTTAGCCATTCTTAAGTTAGTTTCAACATTATAGAAACTAAATTCAATAGTAACTTTTTGACCTGGTGAATAATCGCTATTTGCTACTGCAGCAGCA
>DUOZ01000034.1 GCA_012838555.1 bacterium
AATCAAATATTAAAAATAAGAGTGGAACTATAACTATCATTAGAAAAAAATTAAAAAGGTTATCCTTCCTTTATTAATAAATTATAAGAATTTACTTTTATTATTCAACTGTCAACCCCTCTTTTCATATACGTTGGATTAATATTGTAAATATTCCATATAAACATTAGAAATTTTTATATGTATTAGATAATTCTGCTATAATAATGTTAAGATGATTTTAATAAGGATGTGAGACGATGAATTGTCCTGTCTGTGGTAATTTAGAAGAAAGAAAACAGAAACAATGTGGCAAGTGTGGTTTTACTTTCACTAGTAGAAGTATTTTTTCTAGATTATTAAATAGACGTACCGTTCATCAACATGATTATATTAATGGTGTAATTGAGTTTTTAAAACAATACAATAAATTAGTAACTCTCGATAAATATGTAGCTAAAAGCGAATATTTATCATTAATTAAAGATAATAAACATTTGTATACAGAGATTATGTCATTAAAGAAAACCAATTTGTTAACTAGTTTTAGCAATGAGTATAACTTTGCAGTAGATAATATTTTAAAGTATTTAGATATTTATGAACAATTTGAAAAATTAATAGATAAACATAATGATAAATTCGTTAAAAAGGAATTATTTAGAAGAAAGAATTATCTAGATCGTATTTTATATAAATGTGATAAAAATATTTTGTTAGATGATGAACAAAGGGAAGTTGTCGTTAGTGATGAAGATTATACTTTAGTTATTGCAGGAGCTGGAAGTGGAAAAACCACCACTGTTGCTGCTAAAGTTAAATATTTGGTAGATATTAAACAAATAAATCCTAGTGAGATTCTTGTTATAACATTTACAAATAAAGCCGTAAAGGAATTAAAAGATAGAATTAATAAGGATTTACAGATTGATTGTCCGATTACAACATTCCATTCAACTGGTAATGCTATTATAAGAAAAACTAATCCAGAAAGATTAAAAATTGTAGATGATTCAGATATTTATTTCATTATTAGAAATTACTTAGCACAAGAATTAAATAAAGATAAGGAAATGTTGAAGAAATTAATATTATTCTTTGGTTGTTATTTTGATCTTTCAGAGGCTGATGTTGAATCAAAAGATGATCTGTTAAGTCTTAAAGATCGTGCCTCTCTTTTAACTTTAAAATCGAAATTAAACGAATTTACTAAAGAAGTAATAAATCAAAGAACGAAAAAGAAAATAACAATAAGAAATGAACAATTAAGAAGTCAACAAGAAGTTCAAATAGCTAACTTTTTATATTTAAATGGTCTAGATTATGAATATGAAAAAGTTTATCCTTACAAAATAGAAGGAGCAAGAAAATTATACACTCCAGATTTTTATGTTCGTCAAGGTGATAAGGAAGTGTATATTGAACATTTTGGTATTAGTGAATCTGGGCATAACGAAAACTTTGCCCCTCAAGAATTAAAAAAATATAAGCTGGCGATTAAAGACAAAGTTTTTATTCATTTTAAACATAATACTGACTTAATTACAACTTATAGTTCCTACACTGATGGAGAAGATTTATTACTTCATTTAAAGGAAGAATTAATAAAAAGAGGTTTTGAATTAAAAGAAAAGGACGATGAAGAAATTTATAATAAAATCGTCTCTAATCAAGATGATAATTATGTTAATAGATTTAGTTTTTTAGCTGCTCGATTTATTAATAATTTTAAAGTTAATGGTTATACAGACGTTGATTTTTCGAAAATGAGAGCTAAAACTAGAAATGTTAGGAATTTGCTCTTTTTTGACATAATGGAAAAAATTTATCATTATTATCAATCTTATCTTATCGAAAACAATGCAGTTGATTTTGATGATATGATTAATGAATCGGTTAGATTATTAAAGGAAGCTAAGGAATTGAAGAATAGTATTAATTTTAAATATATTGTTATTGATGAGTATCAAGATATTTCACGTCAAAGATATAATTTAGCAAAAGTATTATCTGATGTTACAGGGGCTAAAATTATTGCTGTTGGTGATGACTGGCAATCAATTTATGCATTTGCAGGTTCAGATATAACATTGTTTTTAGAATTTAAAAAATTAATGGGTTATGCAAAATTACAAACGATTACTCGAACTTATCGTAATGCTCAAGAATTAATTGATATCGCTGGAACTTTCATTCAAAAAAATAGTGCTCAAATAAGAAAGAAATTAAAATCTCATAAGACTATAGTAAAACCAGTTGTGGTGTTTACCTACGATGATGATATAAAAGATAATCGGAAAATGGGCTTTAGTTCAATTAGAGATGCTAAAGCTAAATTAATAGCTGAAACAATTGGGAAAATTGTTAAAGTAGATGGAGACAACAAAGAAATTTTACTTCTTGGAAGATATAATTTTGATGGTGAACAACTAACACATACATCTTATTTTCAATGTGCTAAAAAGGATAATTATTCTCAGTTAATTTGCACATTACATCCTACTGTTAAATTATATTTTATGACAGCTCATTCATCTAAAGGTTTAACTGCTAATAATGTTATCATCATTAATGCTATTCATAGTAAATATGGCTTTCCTTCACATATTGAAGAAGATCCAGTCTTTAAATTTGTAATTAGAGATGATCAAAGTTATGAATATGCTGAAGAAAGAAGATTGTTTTATGTTGCATTAACGAGAACAAAAAATCGAGTTTTTATAATAACACCAAAAACTCGACCTTCAGTCTTTGTAAGAGAATTGGTTAAAGAATATAAAGGAGTTACTTTACATGGAGAAATGGAATTTGATGTCGATCCAATCTTTAAACATAAATATACTTGTCCTAATTGTGGGTATCCATTATTGTATCGTAGGAATACAAATTATGGACTAAACCTTTATATTTGTGCAAATGAACCTGAAATTTGTGATTTTATGACTAATATACCATTAAGTAAGGGGAATATCCATCTTTGCAGTGCATGTGATGGGTTTATGATTGTTAAAAAACCAAAAGATAAAAACTATGGTTACTTCTTTGGATGCACAAATTATAATGATGGGAAAGGTTGTAAAAACCTAGAAAAAATAGTTGTAGTTGATGAAAAACAGGATTCACTTACTTTTTAGACATATAAATTCTTTTTTCTAAAGATATAAATTGATAATCCATAAAGAATTGCAGCGATTAAGAGTGATACAATAATTGAAATTATTACAAATGGAATATCGTTTTCAATTGCTTCAGTATTTAGTAAAGAAAATAAAGTTAAACCATGGAAGAATGATAATTTATTATCAGCATTTCCTAGCATTTGAAAGACTAAGAATAATACAGGTACACTAACACCAATACCTAGACTAAAGTTAGTATCATTAGCGATTGTTGAGGCAAAAAAGCCTATACCACCAATAGCAAAATATAAAATAAGAGTATTTAAATTTAATAATAAATATTTACCAATATCTAACTCATTAGGAAACATAATTTGAGCAAAAACAATACTGATAAGAGTATATAAAATAAACATTACTGAAATTGAAACTAGTGAGAATAACATCTGTGTTATGATTATTTTTGTTCTTGAATTAGGCGTAGCCAATAAATAAGCCATGCTACCTTTATCTGTTAAAACTGCAACCAAACGATGGTTAATAATAATAGATAAAATTATTGGGAACAAAAAGACTAAGAATCCATATAGATAAGATGCTAAATATGAATAAAGTGTTGAACCAAAATCGGCAAAGCCTAAAGCTTTAACCATTGCTTCTGGAAGCATTTCTAATACCTCATCTAATGCTTTCATACTTTCAGGGTCGTACATAGTTAGAATAATTGAAAAATAGAAAATAAAAATTGATGTTAATAAAATCCAAATAAAGTAATTATTTTTAATATTATATTTAAATAATGCCCAAGACATTATTCTCCCTCCTTACCATAGTAGTGAATGAAGGCTTGTTCTAAACTTTGATGTGTTTCTTCAAAGCCTATAACATTAACACTCGATAACACTTGTATCATTTCATTGTAGTTATCACTAATGAAGATTTCGACAGTATTATTTTCTAAATGTTTAGTGTTTAATTTAGAATTTAAGATGGTATTTAAATCTTTTTCATCATTAACATTGACAATGAAACTTTTTTGTCTGTTAGATTTTAATTTTTGAATATCTTCAATTACGACGATTCTTCCTTCTTTAATAATAGCAGCTTTAGAGCAGACTTTTTCAACTTCATCAAAAATATGAGAGGACATTAAAATTGTTTTACCTCTTTCTTTTTCTGCTTTAATTAAATCAATAAACTTCTTTTGCATGATAGGATCTAAACCACTAGTAGGTTCATCTAAGATTAAGATATCTGGATCATGCATAAAAGCTGCTATTAATCCTAATTTTTGTTTCATACCTTTAGACATTTTTCTGATTTTATGATTTAAGTCTAAATCGAAATATCGTATTAACTCTTCTTTTCTTATATCTGAGTTCTTACCTCTTAACTCACTTATAAAATTAAGAAAATCATGGCCGTTCATTTTATCGAAGAATGCTATTTCTCCAGGAAGATACCCTAGATCACGTTGAATTAAGTGGGCGTTTTCTCTTGTATCTAAACCATTAATAGTACAATTACCTTCAGTAGCATTAGTAAAACCTAATAACTGTCTAATGGTAGTTGTTTTTCCTGCGCCATTAGGTCCTAGAAAACCAAAGACTTCACCTTTTTCGACTTTAAAACTTACATTAAAAACACCTTTACCACTTGGATATACTTTAGTAAGGTTGTTTACTTCAATCATGTTTTCACCCTCTTCTATTAATTAGACTAATTCAGATTATTTTATCATTTTCTAGTAAATTGAACAATATTAATAGAAATAGATACCTTGACAGGTTAGGTATCATATAATATAATGGAGATACTTAAGCAGATTAGGTATTAAGGAGGATAATATGGAAGAGAAAATTATAGAATATGTGAATTATAAGTTTCGATTTAATAAGAGTGAGGATGTTGAAGACGTCAAAGCTGAAATAATAGCTAACCTTACTGATCGTTATTATGATTTATTAAAAGAAGGTAAATCAATGCAAGAAGCGTATGTGGAAGCTATTAAATCAGTAGGAAGTTTTAGTGATGATTTATCTAAAGAAAGTAAAGGTAATGATTTTAATCTTAAACCTTCTATTGCAGATGTTGCTTTAGTTATAGGTGCAGTATTAAGTATTTTTGGATTGTTTGCTAGTTTATTAAACATAACATTAGGACTAACAATTACTATAATTAGTATTGTTTCCTATGCTGGAGGGGCCTATTACTTATATGCTTACTCACAATATGTAAAACTTCAAGAACTTGATATCGAAAAACATAATTTAAATTTGAAAAAGATATTTAAGTATATGAAGACGTGTTATATCTTCTGGGCGATATCAATTTCATATTATGTAGCAATATTATTTGCATCAATAGTTTACTTTATTGGTTCAATGAATGCGCTTAGTGATCCATTCAAACTATATGATCTTATTGCAAATCAAATAGCGGTAGGTATCATTGTCTTTATTATTGCTTTAGTTGCATCATTACTATTCTTTACACACATTTATAACCGATTATTAAGAAAGTATTTTGAGTTAACTGGTGAAAGATATTTAAAAGGTAAAATTAGAGAAAGTTATGATTTTATTTATAAAGATAATGGTGTTGATGCTAAGGATTATAATGCAAAGTCACCTTTATCAGTTTATATTTTCGTGGCAATAAGTATCTTATTAATAGTTATAACGAATATTTTTGTAATAAGATTTGAAATCAAAGAAACTTTTATTATTCTTAGTTATAGAAGAAGTTATATTGGTTTAGTATTAGACTTATTAACTACTAAAACTTTTTTTGCTAGTTTAGTTTCATTAATAGCAATTGTTGGAGTTTTTCTAATTTCATTTTTAGTGATTTTTGTTAAGCTTAATTTCAGATGGTTAATCTTAGTTGATTTCATATGGTTAGTTTCTAATTACTTAATTATAATTACTCTTGAAAATATTAGTGATGCAATTAGTTATGGATTCTATGATGTTTATATCGTATCTCTTACCCTAATAGGATTAATCTCTTTAATCGTTTGGTTTATCCGTCAAAGAAAGATTAAAAAGTTAAAGGAACAATATTAATGGAATTATTTGGAGATTTACTAAGAGGTCATACAGATTCTATTATTTTATCAATTTTGGAAAAAGAAGATTCTTATGGGTATGAGATAAACTCTACTATAAGTAAAATTAGTGATGGGAAAATGTTATTAACGGAAGCGACATTGTATCAAGCTTTTAGAAGAATTGAAAAAGCTGGATATATTACTTCTTATTGGAGAGATGGTTTAAATCAAACTAAGCGTCGGTATTATTCAATCACTGATTTAGGTAAAAAAGTGTTAAAAGAAAAACAAGAAGAATGGGTTGAAATTAAAAAAATAATTGATAAGTTCCTACTTAAAAAGGACTCCGTGTGAGTCCTTTTTTAAGTACCTTGTTCGTATGATTCAATTTTTTTAATGACTTCATCTGTTTTATTTTTAATTAAATCAAACTTCATATTTGGAACATAATAATTTTCAAGTTCATCATGCAGTTTTTTAGAATTAACTAAATGTTTTATTCCTTCTTCAATTAATAAATAGAATAACTCAATTGTTCTTTCTATTTCTTTATTATTTTTATTTATTTCTAAATCATATACAAAACTACTTTCAAATTTTTTCTTAGTTATTTCATTTTCTGTGACAATAATTGCTTTTAATTCAGGGATATAAATATGTTCGATACGATTAACAGTTAATGGATCATGTAATATGGTAGTATTATAACCCCTTTTAATCGCTTCCTCTGTAATAAAGGATAAAATTTCTGATTTACCTAAGCCAGGTCCACCTTTTAAAACAAAAACTTTATCAGTTAATTGTATTAAAGAATCAATATATGTAACAATTCCATTTGGAGTAAATGCACTGATAAATAGTTCGCGTTTCTCTCCGAGTTTAGAGAAGTCATTATAAGTAAACAAATGATTTTTTATTTCTTCTTTTACCTTATTTATTAAAACATCATCTTTATATTTTTGATTAAACATAATCCAATCATCATGAAGATGCTTAGCTGCTTTTAAATAATTATATGCTCTTTTAAATGATTTACCGACTTTAGGATTTGTTTCAATGATTTGACTGTGGTATTTTTTTAATCCTTCTTCATCCCAAAAATCGCCTAGATGAATGATTTCATCGATTATACCAGGGTTAATTGGGTCAATAATATGAGGGGCAGTACCATCAAATAAGGCTACATTAAGTTGCTTAATTAAAACTCCATCTATTGAATTATTATCAGAAGAACAATGATGATATTCAATATCATAACCCTTATTATAGAAATGTTCACCAACTTTTTTCATAAATGAAGACTTACCAGTTCCAGGTCCACCTTTAATGGTAAAAATTCTTTTTGCTTTCTTTTGAGGTAAAACATTATGATAAAAAGAATAAAAACCTAGTGATGTATTTCCTCCTGGAAAATAATGAACAATTGTTTTTTCCATTTAATCATCCTTTCTAAACACAATATATTATGCACGAATTCTTAGGTTTTGAATAAAAATATGCCTATAACCTTATTATATTTATGGATTAATTAAAGTATAATTAATAAAAGGAGGAAAGATTATGTATTGTTCAAATTGTGGCAAAGATATCAACGATGATTCTAAGTGGTGTTCTTATTGTGGCAAAAAGGTTAATTCAAATAATAATGTAAATAATAAAAACGATAATTCAAATAGTAAAAGTAAACCTTTATTTACTGCTTCACATTCAGTTTGGTTATATGGTAAAAAGATTGGAATAAGTTTATTAATCTTTATTATTTCATTACTCCTAGGTGTAGCATCTTATTTATATGCTCCTTTAGGTATTAAATGGTATTTAGTCGGCTTCTTTGGGTTGGGCGTTTTAATAGGATTGTTTATTATAATTGGGTATAATATAGTTGCCCATGCTTCTAAGATTATATTCTATCCTAATTATATTGTTGTAAGAGAAGGGATTTTTAATACTAAAGAAAGACACAGTGCTTTAACCAAAATAATTGGTGTAAGAATTGATCAATCTTTCTGGGGAAAGATTTGTAATTATGGAGATATTTATTTAGATAAAATTGGCGAATGGGACATTGATTTAGATTACATTAGACAACCTAATAAACTTAAAAAGTACATTGAAAGATTTATTCAAAATGAAGATTATACAACAGTAAGGCAAGTAATAGATGACTAATTAACAGGAGGTTTTTATGAAGATTTACATTAATCACCGCTTTTTACCTAGTAAACATCATGACATTGTTAAAACAACATTTCCTAACATTGAAATAACATCTAAAGAAGAGGATAGTTACGATAGTGAAGCTGTTTTTGTTGGACCTGATTTTATTAAAGAAGAAATTTTAGAAAAATATCCATCTTTAAAATGGATTCAACTTTTAACAGCTGGTTATGACAGAGCTGATTTAAATGCTTTAAGAAAAAGAAATATTATTTTATCTAATGCTAGAGGTGTTTATAGTATTACTATCGCAGAAGATGTCTTAGCTAAAATCTTAATGATAAACCGCAATATTAGACAATATTTAAAACAAATGGAAGAAGGTATCTGGCAACCTAATTGGAAGGAAACAGAAATTGATGGCTCAATTGTTGGTATTTTAGGTACTGGTTCAATTGGTGAAGAAATAGCTAAAAGAATAAAAGCCTTTAATACTAAAATAATTGGTTATAATCAAAGTGGTAGAATTGTAGAAAACTTTGATGAAATAGTTAGTGACGAAAATGGACTAAATTATCTTTTAAAGAATAGTGATTATATTATCATTGCTTTACCTTTATCTAATCAAACTAGATTCTTAATTAATTTAGATAAATTAAAATTAATGAAGAAGGATGCAGTTATTGTTAATATTGGTAGAGGTGAAATTATTAATTTAGATGATTTAGTTTGGGCACTTAAAAATAATGTTATTAAAGCCGCAGCTTTAGATGTTGTTTACCCAGAACCTTTACCAAAAGATCATGAACTTTGGAAATTAGAGAATGTTTTTATCACTCCACATAATGCTGTGTCGAGTCCTAAAATAAATAAACGGCTTGTTGCTTTAATAATCGAAAATCTTAAAAACTATTTAAATAATAAAAATCTAAAGAATATTATTTATTAATCTTCACCGATAATTTTAACTTCAGGTTCTAAATGAACCTGAAATTTTTTATATACCGTTTCTTGAATATGATTAATTAAACTAATGTATTCTTTAGCAGTAGCTCCACCTTTATTAATTATAAAACCTGCATGTTTAGTTGACACTTCAGCTTGACCTATATTATATCCTTTTAGATCACAATCTGTGATTAATTTACCAGTATAATGTCCTTGTGGACGTTTAAAAACAGAACCACAAGAAGGATATTCTAAAGGTTGTTTAGTGACTCTTTTTATTCTTAAATCATCCATTTTTGCTTTAATAGTATCATAATTGCCTTCATTTAGTTTAAAAGTAGCTTCAATTACTATATCTTTACTTTTTTGCAAAATTGATGATCGATAACTTAAATTTAAATCATCTTTATCAATTCTTTTTAAATTACCTTCACTAGTAATTACATAGCAATAATCGATAATATCTTTAATTTCACCTTCATAGGCTCCTGCATTCATATAAAGAGCCCCACCTACAGTACCAGGGATGCCACAAGCAAATTCAAAACCAGTAAGGTTAGAATTTAAGGCTTCAACGGAACACATCGAAAGCATTGCGCCACTTTGGGCAATAATATAATTTCCCCTTATTTTAATAGTGTTTAATTTCATTAAAGACATGACTATTCCTCTAATACCACCATCTTTAATGATTAAATTAGAACCGTTGCCAATTAAAGTTAAAGGTATTTGATATTTATTGCATAATTTTACTACTTTAATAATTTCGATGTAGTTACTAGGTGTGACATAAAAATCAGCTTTTCCCCCAAGTTTAGTAAAGGTATGATTTTTTAAAGGTTCATCTACCATTACATTGTTGTAATTTAAAGAACTTAGTAAACTAATTAAAATATCTTTTTTATCCATAATGACCATCCTTACTAAATGTCATTACAGTTTATGATTAATTAAGCATAACTAAGATTCTTTTTTAAAATCTTCTTAATTGATAAGGCAAATACTAAAACGGTTGTTGCTGCTGCAATAAAGTCAGAAATAGGTTCTGCTAAAAAGATTGCAAAGACTTTATCATTAAAGAAGTTAGGTAAAATATAGATTAATGGAATTAGTAAGATTATTTTTCTTAGTAGAGCCAAGACTAAGGAAACACCAGCTTGACCAATAGCAATAAAGGTCTGTTGACATATTATTTGGGCTCCTAAAACAAATGACATTGACATATAAATTCTTAAAGCGTTACTTGTATAATCGATTAATTCAATATCAGAACTAAACATCATCGTAAAGATTTGAGGAGCAATTAAAGTTAATAAACAAAAGATAATTGAATAAATCATTCCTGCAATTAAAGTGAACTTAAAGGTTTTAAGTACACGATCATTCTTTTTAGCACCATAATTGTAACTGATTAATGGTTGAACTCCTTGAGTTAATCCCATTAATGGCAAGATTAAAATTTGCATGACACTTGAAAGGACGGTCATGGCACCAACGGCGATATCTCCGCCATAATTTTGTATGAACTATTCAAACTAATCATTAATAAACTTTCAGTACTTTGCATAATAAAAGGAGAAATTCCTAGTTTGATAGTTGAAATAACATAAGAAAGTTTTAACTTTAAATGTTTTAATTTAAGTTTTAAATTACTGTATTTTATTAAAAAGACAAAAACGATTATAGCAGATATAGCTTGTGATATAACTGTAGCAATGGCTGCACCTTTTACTCCTAAATCAAAAGTAAAAATGAAAATTGGGTCTAATGCGATGTTTATAATTGCCCCAATTAATGTTGTAAACATACTTGTTTTTGCATAGCCTTGAGCTGATATAAATGGGTTTAACCCTAGAGTAATACTAACAAAGATTGTACCTAAAACATAAATGTACAAATAGTCTTTTGCATATATTAAAGTATTTTCACTAGCGCCAAATATAAATAATAATTTTTCACCAAAAATTAAGAAAACAATTGTTAAAATAATGCTAATAATAATTAACAAAGTGAAACTATTACCTAAATACTTTTCTGCATCCTCTTTTTTGTTTTCGCCTAGTTTAATCGAAGCTCTTGGAGCTCCACCCATACCTATTAATGAACTAAATGCAGATATTATCATAATAATTGGGAATGTGACACCTACACCAGTAAGTGCGATGGTTCCAATATCTTGAATATGTCCAATATAAATCCTATCAATTAAGTTATAAAGCATGTTTACAAGTTGAGCTAAAATAGCCGGGATGGCTAATTTAACTAGCAATTTCCCCACGTTTTCATAACCTAATTTATTTTCTTTCATTAAATACACCCACTCTTCTAAACGC
>DUOZ01000035.1 GCA_012838555.1 bacterium
AACTAGGAATATAAATGGTTTGTTTCATAGTTCTATGCAAACCATTTGGTTTTACAAGTAAAGTTCTATTTCCAAAAGTATCCTTTAGTATATCATCAACCTCATCATCAACAACACTAAAATTACTACTATGTGAAAATGAGTAACCCAATTTATCTTCTTCAAATGAAGCATTAACCAGTAAGTTTCTATTTTCAATTGTATATTGCTTAACTAATTTTACATCATCAATATAAGCATATCCTGTATTCTCATCTTTAAATGTTATTTGTAATGTTATGTCTTGCTTAATTTCATTAATAAAATCTAGACGATATAACTCCATGTATTTATTTGATTTATCTTTTAATCTTGTATTACTTATAATTTCAACATTTGGGTTTGATACATTTATTTTAATAGAGTTAATAGTATTCCTAACATAAGCACTAATACTATAAATTCCTGGTTCTAAATTTATTGTTTGTTTGGCAACTCCAAATTTAGGGGTTTGTTTTAATAATAGTGAACTTTGCCCACTATTTACTCTCTCTTGACAATCTTTTTTATTATAGTCACATGTATATAGACTATAATCACCATCAAAATCCCATTCTCTTAATCCTCTTTCAAATTCTCCATTTTTTATAAAACTAGCATTACTTTCTCTTAATCTAGAAGTATTTATAATTTTATGGATTGTATTATAATTGATATTATCTTCATTTTGTTCTGTATAGTCAATTTTATTAACTAGTCCAAAACTGTTTTTCGATCCAGAGTATCTACCAAAATCATCATAATATCTAATATCGGTGTTCCCGTTTAAATCTTGAATAAATGTACTATTACCTTTAGATTCATAATAAGTTCTATTTACTATATTTTTTAAAATATCACCTTTATAGTACTCTACTTTACTAATCCTATTTTTACTTTTGTATTCAATTCTTAGTTCATCTATTTTATCCTTAATTATTGATTTTAGATTTTTATTATTTGTATCAGTTGAAAAACTAACTTGTTCTTCAGTGAAATTACCATCTAAGTCCATATCATATCCTTTTGTAATAAACGTTAACGTATTTGGAATTATAGATGAGATACCATAATAGTTTTTCTGAATGGTTTTATAAGTTCTATCACTCGCTAATTTTTTGATATCCATTGATAATAAATTATTATTAATACTATAGTTTAATTTTATATCAATGATTCTGTAAGTAAGATGGTTGTCTAAGTTAAAAGCGTAGTACCCAATATTGTTAATTCTTACTTTATTATCTATAGATGTGTATTCGATTTTAATACTATCTTTTGTTGTAATTACATTTTTATTTTGGTCTATTGTATTTATTTTGACTAAATGATAATCTTGGTAACCTGAAAATTTTCTAAATTCATACCGTAAATTATCTTTCGTAGTTATATAAATTGCTTCATTGCTACTAGCTAATAGTAAACCGAAATTATCATAAGCAGCTTCATTTGTATAGGTAAATATATCTTCGCTACCATCAATGGCTATGCCATGATCTTGTTCATCTTTTGTAAATTCTTTAATATATCCATCTGCATTCAATAAGTATCTTTCATTTGAGTTCAAAATGAACTTCTTATTAATGTTTAAATTCCAGTTATATCCAAAACCATAATTTACAGGACTTTTATAATAGTTATTATAAATATGTGTTAAGCTTATTCCTCCATTTGGAGTACTATAACTAAAATCTTCAAAAACAAAAATTGGTTGTAAGTTATAGTTGTTAACAAATAGTGTTCCTGCAGCTGAGTTATAACTACTATAATCTTGATAAGGTATCATACCGGTCTCATCTTTATAGGTGATAATTACAGTAGGTCTATTATCATATTGTGGTACACTAACACCATAAAAATTCATGAAGTAATCTGAATAACTTATACCTGTAATTTTTAAGGATCTTGTATCTTCACCTTCATTAATCCAGTCATAAACAGCGTTAGTAATATCAAAACTTAGAACGTTATTTTCATGTGAGTTTATATCTACATGAGCTAAAGGCATGCCATGTAATGAGGTTATAGATTCGTATTTAGTTTCTAGAACTTCAGATAAACTAACATCTAATGTTGAACCACTATGCTGTGATGAATTAACACGTAGTTTAAATTCTGCTTTTTTTATTACACCTAAACCACTTAGTGCTTGTTGTATATTTTTAAATCCGAAAAACGTATCAGTCATGTATCTATTGTAATCACTTCTTTTAATTGTTAAGTAAGTTGGGTTTTCATAAATCGTTGTTGTTCCATAAAAATTATCTCTATATATTGACTTATTTTGTATAGTTAAATTTTTCATTCTTAAATCTATGCTTGGATCTATTATTAGAGGGTAACTAGCTTCTCTTAAGAATTCTTCATCAGCAGTAACTTTTAATTCATATTTATCTTCTTCTATATTTTTAATTTCTATTTTTACTTTATCACTAACATTTCCATTACTATCAATCATAATTAAGTCATTAAACCGTGATATTATTTCATTTTCATTATTAACAAAATAAATCTTATCCTCATTTTTAACTAAAACAAGATTATCTAACTCATATTCAAAAACAATCGCAAAATTTTGAATATATTCATTTAATATTATTTCTTCTTTAATTCCTTGCCCTGATAGTGTGTATTTTAAATCAACACTTTTTTGAATATTCTTGTAATAAACACCTGTTGTTACTTTATTTAAATCTTTAAGATCTTTTGATTTAATTTTATCAATTGGTTTAATTACACTATTTTTTATATCTTTAACTCCAAAATTAATGGAGTAATCATCAAAGTTTATTTCAATTTTATTATTCAATAAGAATTTTGGTAATTTTACTTGATATGAATTATCTAAGTTTGTATAACCGTCAATTTCTTTATCATAAACTAATGTATTATCAATATCGATAAATTTACCATCTTTGAAATAATGGACAGCATCATTATAAATCGCTAATTCAGCTAATCCCTTATCATTTATGAATACTTTTTTATCTATATCCCGTAATTCTTCTACTTCATATAACGTCTTACTTTCACCTAATTCTATATTATCTTCATACACTTGATTATAAGATGTTGCGAGACTTCTAATCGTACTAGCTGCTTTAATTAGTAATTTGTCACTATTAGTTATTATTATTGAGATTACTGTTATAAAAGAAATGATTGTTGTACTTAATAATTTAATATACTTTTTCATATATGTTCACTCCTATTAATTAAGTCACAATTATACAACACACATACACTACATACTTTTAGGGTATAAGATTTTTTTTTATTTTGTCAAGATTTAAAATGTAATATATTGAATATTTGTCAATTTTTTAAAAAAATGAAGTATTTAATAACAGGACTTCGACGGTTAGGAAAAATTAAAAAAATATCAAATTTATAAACGTCAACTAAGATACCTCAGTTATATTTTTTAATTATATAAGAATAATCAGATATATTAAACAAGTAAGATTAATGAAGTATTCTGTCTAGAATAGCTTTAGTACTATTTCTTTATCTTTACTTTCTAATGCATTAACGATATTTAATTTAGTTAATTCTTTACCCTTATAATTGTTTGGTTTAAAAAGTTAGTGAACTTATTTTCTTGTAGTGATAGAATATTCATGGGTAACATCCTGTCTATTATATTTGCAAACTTAATTATTCAGGGTTCCCTTTTAATCTGTTACCTACAAAAACTTTATACTGTCCTTTTATTGTTATAGTTTGCTGTTGAAAGTGAATATTGTATAATTAGTGAGGGTGATTAGGATGCAACATTATTTTGTTAGTAAAGAAGATAATTATATATACTTTCAAGAAGAAGATATCC
>DUOZ01000036.1 GCA_012838555.1 bacterium
CATATGGTTAACCTCCTTATTTAGGCTAACATAACAACTAAATTATAACGGAATTTAGTTCTGCAAAAAAGAACAACCACAGTTAGTCCTAGATGATACAACGGAAATTACTATTTCAATTAACAAAATTTAAAAAATCAATAAAATATTACTTTTTTCTTATAATTAGTCGTGTTATAATTAGTTTAACTTAATCAATGGGAGGTGCCATTATGAATAAAGTTGAATTAAGTAAAGTTGTGTCCGAAAAAACAGGGATTACTAAAAAACAGGCAGCTGAGGTTGTAGATGCAGTTTTTGAAACCATCGTTGAAAGCCTCAAGAGAAATGAAGAAGTAAAAATCGGTAGCTTTGGTCAATTCAAATTAAAAGTAAGAGCTGCTAGAGAAGCTCGTAACCCAGCAACTGGAGAAACAATTTTTGTGCCAAGCTCAACCGGTGTCACCTTCAAGCCTAGTAAGGTTTTGAAAGACCAATTATAATAACTGTTAAAAATCTCTTCGGAGATTTTTTCTTTTATCAGTAATTATCACCGATACTAATTTAATACAATATAATGGTGATTATTATGTGGAAAATTATTTTATGTGGTTATACAGGTAAAACAGGTAGTGTCTTACTTGATTATTTATTGGAGAAAAAAGATATAAACATTGTTGGATTAGTAAATTCTACTTCATTACCACTTGAAGAAACAATTAAATTAAGAGGATCAAATGTTGTTATTGATTTTACTACACCTAGAAGTGGTTATTATAATGGAGTAGTTGCTTTAAATAATAAAAATCATTATATTTGTGGTACAACAGGATTAACTAATCATCAAATTAGGCATTTAGATGATTTAGCAAGAGAGAAAAGTTTAAGTGTTGTCGTGTGTCCTAATTTTGCTAAAGGGATTAATGCTTTATTAAAAGCCATTCCTTTATTTGATTCTATATATGATTATGCTTTTATTAGTGAACATCATCATATTACAAAATTAGATAAACCTTCAGGAACTGCACTTAAGTTAAAAACTAAATTTAAGAATCCAAATATAGATATTAATTGTTATCGCTCAATTTCACCTGTTATTTTTCATACTTTAACTTTTTATTCAGAATATGAAACTGTATCTATAACACATCAGGTTAATAATAAAAGAGCTTTTTGTGATGGAGTTTATGAAGCATTAAAACATTTAGGTCAATTTGTTGGTGTAAAGAATGAAATTTAAATTTAAAAATTTATTATTACTCATTCTTATTACTTTTGACCTATTTTTATTTATAGATGTAGTAAATCTATATAATGCCAACTATGTAGGAAGATTTAATATAACAGATCCAGCAAGTTTATATATTGTTATTAATAGGCAAAATCATAAAGATAATATGTTCTTATCTTATCAAGACACTGTTATTGGATTGTCTTATGATAAAGTGAAACTATTAGAATTTGCCTTAATTTTTAATATATATGAAATAGATTATTATATTGATTATACGATGTATGAACACATAAATCTTAAGATTAAAAATTTTAGTATTAATTCAATGGGAGGAGCCTATATCATTGAGGCTTTAAATTTTAATTTTGTTTATGTTCATAATGCCGATGAAATTAACTTTACATATGTTCTTCAAAGAGTTGATAAAATTGATGTCTTAAAAATAAACTGTGTTGATGAAACCCTATTTAAACACCCTTTGTTTAGTAAACCTATTTACAATTTGGTTATAGATAAATGTTCGATTTCAGATAAGTTATTAGAAAGTTTATATGAAGAAGCAATTGATATTTATGTTTTAACTAGTAAAACTTTATTGGTTAAATATAAAAATAATTTATTATCGATAATGGAATTACCATTATAAAAAGGCCTTAACGGCCTCATTTTTACATATGATGATTTTCTAGTGCTTCTTTTTTAGTATGATGGATTGTTCCTTTAGGATGTTGAACTGGAGCATAGATTGAATATAACTTGATAGGTGTATTACCAACATTAATTAAATTATGCCATTTACCAGCTGGGACGATGAAAATATCATCTTCTTTTACGTGTTGTCTAAAGTCTAAATTATCTTTACTATTACCCATTAAGACCATACCTTGACCTTCTTCGATTCGAATGAATTGATCAATATTAGGATGTATTTCTAGTCCAATGTCGTCTCCAACAGGGATTGACATTAAAGTAAGTTGTAAATGATTACCCGTCCATAAGGTTGTACGGAAATTATTATTGTTAACAGTTGCTTCTTCTATATCAATGACAAATGGATTAGGTCCATAATCCATTAATGTTGCTTGACGATATAAATAAGGTTGAGGGAACACTGGATAAAAAATAAATGGGTTGTAATAATAGTATGGGTATAAATACGGATTTAAATTATACATTAGCAAACCTTCCTTTCTTACCTAATATTAAGATATGAGTATTGCCTAGTTTAGGTGAAATCTTTAGGGTGAAACTTTATTTTACTCGTAATAGCTTCTGCTTTTTCAAAGCTAAATAAAATGCTATAATATATTTGGTGAGAAATTTATGGAAGAATATAAAAAGATATTACCTTTTGTTGATATACGAATGTTATTACTTGATCGTTATAAAGATTTAGGACTTTCTGAAAAGGAAGTTATGATTCTTTTAATGGTTGATTATTACTTAAATAAAGGAATAAACATTATAGCTCCTGAAACATTATCAGTTAAAATGTCGATGGATATAAGCGAAATTGATTCAATTTTTTTAGGTTTGGTAAATAAAGGTTTAGTTTATGTTAAAGATGACTTAACTACTTCATTAGAAGGTTTATATAAAAGATTATTTGATGGTGTTAAATTCGAAATTGGTAAAATAAATACTTATACCAAAGAAGAAAGTGATAGTTTATACTCCTTATTTGAAAAAGAATTTGGACGCCCCTTAACTAATATGGAGTTAGAAGTAATGCGTTCATGGATGGAAAATGGTTATTCAATTAACTTAATTAAGGAAGCATTACAAGAAACAATAGCAAAAAATATACGAAATATTAAATATGTTGATAAAGTAATATTAAGTTATATTAGAGAAAAAGAAATAAAACAAGAGGGCTTTTCAACTAATTCTGAAAAGTGGAGACATAATATAGAAGAAACAATTGAGATAGCCAATATTAATTGGCTAGATAAGAAGTAATATGAAAAAACAAAATCTTAATCAATTTTTGGAAATTCTTGATAAGATGTTTCCACATGCTCATGGAGAATTAAATTATCAAAATATTTATCAGTTATTTGTAGCGGTTATGTTATCGGCTCAGACAACTGATGTTCGTGTTAATATAGTTACACCATCTTTATTTGAGAAATATCCTTCATTTAAGGCTTTGAAAGAAGCAAAATTAGAAGAATTAGAAGATTTAATTAAATCAGTTGGCTTATATAAAACTAAAGCAAAAAATTTAATTAGTAGTGCTTCAATTGTTGTTGATAAGTATAATGGTGAAGTACCAACTAGCCTTGAAGAATTAATTAAACTGCCAGGTGTAGGAAGAAAAACAGCTTCAGTAATCTTAATAGAAGGTCACAATATTCCTGCTTTCCCTGTTGATACCCATATTGAAAGAACGTCAAAACGATTAGGTTTTGCACTCCCTAAAGATGATGCTTATAAAGTAGAATTAAAACTTAGGAAAAAATTCCCTCAAGAAATGTGGAGGAAATTACATCATCAGATGATTTTTTTAGGAAGATATGTTTGTCTAGCTAGGAAACCAGATTGTGAGAATTGTTTATTAAATGAGATATGTCCTAAGAAAGAATATAAAGTAAAGAGTAAAAGTAAAAAGGTCTAATACAAGCTCGTATTAGACCTTTAGTTTTAGAATGATAAGTTTTTAGGAGTCCTAGCAAATGGAATGACATCACGGATATTTTGCATACCAGTAATATACATCATAAATCTTTCAAAACCTATACCAAATCCAGCGTGCTTAACTCCGCCATATTTTCTTAATTCAAGATACCATTCAAGTCCTTCGAAAGGAATGTTCATTTCTTTCATTCTTCGAACTAGAACATCGTATCTTTCTTCTCTTTGAGATCCTCCGACTAGTTCACCAACAGCAGGGACTAATAAATCACTTGCGGCTACTGTCTTGCCATCATCATTTAATCTCATGTAGAATGCTTTAATTTCTTTAGGATAATCAGTTAAGAAGACGGGTCCTTTAATATAGTGTTCACATAAATATCTTTCATGTTCAGATTGTAGGTCCATTCCCCATTCAATCTTACTATTTTCAAATTTATGACCGTCTTCAACAGCTTTCTTTAGAACTTCAATTGCACTTGTATATGTCATTCTCTTAAATTCTTGATTAACTACAAGGTTTAATCTTTCAAGTAAGGTTTTATCTATCATTTGATTAAAGAATTTCATTTCTTCAGGACAGTTTTCTAAAACATAATTAATACAATATTTAACTAAGTCTTCAGCTAGATCCATTTCATCTTCTAAATCAGCAAAGGCGATTTCAGGCTCAATCATCCAAAACTCTGCTGCGTGTCTAGTTGTGTTTGAGTTTTCTGCTCTAAATGTAGGTCCAAAAGTATAAACATCACGGAAAGCAAGAGCGAAAGCCTCAGCATTTAATTGACCTGAAACAGTTAAACTAGCCTTCTTACCAAAGAAGTCTTGATCATATTTAGCATCACTTCTAGTTGTTACAATAAATGCTTCTCCTGCACCTTCAGCATCATTAGCTGTAATTATTGGCGAATGTACATAAACAAATCCTTGTGATTGGAAGAATTCATGGATTGCCATTGATAAAACTGAACGAACACGGAAGACCGCACTAAAGGTATTAGTTCTTGGTCTTAAATGAGCGATTTCTCTTAAGTATTCAAAACTATGTCTTTTCTTTTGTAATGGATAAGTGTTATCACATTCACCTTCAACTTGAACTCCAGTTAAATGAATTTCAAAAGGTTGAGGTGCATCTGGAGTAAAGACAACTTTTCCATTAATAGTTAAGGCTGTTCCAGTTGTTAATTTTGATATTTCATCAAAGTTTTCATTTCTAGTAATATCATAAACTAATTGAGCACTTCTAAAATAAGTACCATCATTTAAAGCAATAAAACCAATTTTACCATTATCTCGATTAGTTCTAACCCAACCTTGTAAGATAACATAATCGATATCATCTTTTTCCATTTGGTCACCAGTTAAACTGATTTCATAAAGTTCACGAACTGTTCTAAATTCTAGCATAAATGTACCTCCTATAAAAAAAAGACTTGTTGCAAAGGAACGATTTTTGGTCGTGGTGCCATCCTTCTTCACAAACGAGTCTTTAGTTTGCCTTTTCAATACGTTAACGCCGTAATACGTAAGATTTTTAGTCTTCTTTACATGAAAGTGTTGGTATTTATGCCTACTAATGACTCATTCTCACCGTTTTAGAGCTCTCTTTGCATTTTCAACATAAAACGTCTTTCACTAATTTAATGATATATACTTGCAATATTTATTATAGCCATCTATTTATTTTTTGTCCATCTTATTTTGTTGTTTACGTTTAAACTTGTAAATAACATCTTGAATCATTGATACTAAATCAATATGTTGCACAATAACGCCTCTTTTTGTCACAATTTCTCCATCAGAGAAGTTGATAAAGGCATTAACTCCTAAATTCACTAATATATCTGCGACTTGTTGAACTTTTTCACCAGGTATAGCAAGAATTGCGATTTTAACTCCGTGTGGGAATTTTTCTTTAATATCGTCAATGTGATAAACAGGTAATTTAGCATTTTCATTTACTTTGTTAATATCACTATCAAAGGCACAAACAATTTTACCGACTCGATATTCAAAAGTGTTATATTTACTTAATGCTCTTCCCATATTACCCATACCAATTAAGACAACTTTTTCGCCAACTCCATCACCTAGTTCTTTATCAAAACAAGCGATAAGTTCATCAACATTATAGCCATAGCCTTGTCTTCCTAAATGACCAAGATATGAAAAGTCACGTCTAACTGTCGTTGCTTCTAGTTCCATGGCAACTGCTATATCAGCTGACATTAATCTAGTAACACCTTTTGAACGCATATTTTTTAACACTCTTAAATAGTGCGGGTATCTATTCATAGTTGCAACTGGTATCTTTTTACTCATTTATAAATCACCAACTTCTTTTAACTACGTCGTTATTTTAACAAAAAACCATATATTTGTAAAATTATACGAAAATAAGGTCTATATATTTATTATAACAGTGAAAAGTCCTCTAGTCTCCAATCAGGATCAACACCATCATTTAAATCACCAAAGATTTTTTTATCATATAGCATACTGCCAACTTTTGCTATCATTGCTGCATTATCAGTACAACACCATAATGGTGGAATTAAAACCTCAATTTCATTATTAATTTCTTTGATTTTTTCTTGAACTTGCCTTCTTAAATAGCTATTAGCAGAGACTCCTCCACCTAATACAACTTGTTTAACATCATATTGCTCAAGGGCTAATAATAGTTTATCAATTAACATATTAACTGCGACTAATTGGAAAGAAGATGCCATATCTTCAACAATAATATCTGTTTTATTTTGTTTTAATTTATGAACAAGATTTACAACCGCTGTTTTTAAACCACTATATGATACATCTAAAGATTTGTCATTCATAGGTGAAGGTAAATTATAATTTGGGTTACCTTTATTAGCTAGTTTATCAATAATAGGTCCACCAGGATAAGATAAACCTAAGACACGAGCAACTTTATCATAAGCTTCACCGATGGCATCATCTCTAGTTTCACCTACAATTTCAAAACTTAAAGGCTCTTTTAAATAAACTAATTCAGTGTTACCACCAGATACAACGAGAGCTAAGCAAGGGTATTGTAATGGTTTAATAAACTCATTTGCATAAATATGACCTGCTAAGTGATGAACATAAATAAGCGGTATATCATAAACTAAAGATAATGTTTTAGCAGCTTGCATCCCTACATGAAGTGCTCCAATTAAACCTGGACCTTTAGTTAAAGCAATCGCACTAACATCTTCCATTGTTACATTTGCCTTATTTAAAGCCTCTTCAAGTACCATTGTTATTTGTTCGACATGGATTCTAGAAGCTACTTCTGGCATAACACCACCATATTTTTGATGGATTTGAACTTGTGAAGAAACAATATTAGATAATAAGTTATTATCATTTTCTAATACTGCAACGCTTGTTTCATCACAACTTGATTCAATCCCGATAATAATTTTCCTCATAATAAACTGCTCCTTCATTTAATTTTTTAAGCATTACATGAGCATCTTCTCCATCTTGGTAATACTTTTCTCTTTTTCCAATAATTTTAAAGCCATATTTTTCATATAAACTAATCGCTGCAAGATTAGAAACTCTTACTTCAAGTGTTACTGTATTACAGTTAAGAATTTTTAACCTCATTAATAAGTCATCCATTAAAACTTTACTTAAGCCTTTACCCCTTAAAGGTTTAACAATCGTTACTTTTGTAATCATCGCATCATCATCAATTGCCCAAAAACCATAATAACCAATGATCATGTTATTAGATTCAAGTACAAAAAGATAAGCATACTTATTTTGTGTTAATTCATTTAAGAACATCGCTTTACTCCACGGTGTTTTATATGAATTTTCCTCGATGTTTAAAACTAGTTCTAAATCTTCTAAAGTCATTTCTCTTACTATCATAAGCCTTAATCCTTTAAATAAATTGGGACTGCTAAATGTGGATTTTCAACATCGTCAATTATTGAAGATAAATCTTCTAATTGCTGAATAATATCAACTTCAACTTTGTTTTTATCTAAAAGATGAGCGTCTCCTACAATTTCAAAGTCTTGATATTCATTAATAAGTTGTTTAATTTCTTCTAAAGTTAAGACTTTATCTTCAATTAAAGGTTTCCCGTCCTGATAAATTCCAACATAAGCTCTTTTGCTTCTAGCATCAATAAGAGCAATTTTTTTATCTCTAGCACCACTAAGCATATTTAATGATGATACTAAACAAAGTGGAATATTTCTAGTTGTCGAATAAACTTTAGCAATAGTTAAACCAATTCTAATTCCTGTGTATGATCCTGGACCATTTGTAACAACAATTCTTGTTACATCTTTAGGATTTATATTAGTAATTTTAAATAAACGGTCGATTTCTCCAATTGTAAGTTCAGATTGCTTTTGCCAAGCTTCATATTGAGTAGATGCAATAACTTTTCCGTTTTTAGAAAGGCCAACAGCTAAATATTTAGCAGACGTATCAATCAGTAATTGTATGTGCATGTTTTTCCACTTCCTTAATTAGTCTTTCATAATGATTAGACTTTGCAATAAATTTAATGTATCTAGTATTTTCATCAATTCTTTCAATTACTACTTCTAAATAATCTTCAGGTAATGCATATTCAATAAATTGAGGCCATTCAATTAAAGAAACACCATCACCTTCAAAATATTCATCCCAACCTAAATCTTGCTTAACACCTTCAAGTCGATAAGCATCTATATGATAAAATGGCATATTTCCATTAAAATAACATTTCACAATATTAAAAGTTGGACTATTAACAATTCCCTCGATTTTTAAGCCTTTGGCAATACCTTGAGCAAAGGTTGTTTTACCTGCTCCTAAATCACCATTTAATAAGATAACATCATTCTTTGATAAAAATGAGGCGGTTAAATAGGCTAATTTTTGTGTTTCTTCTTTACTTTTACTAATAAACTGTGTTTGATACATAATATCTACCTCAACTATATTATTTTATCACTTTTATCAAATAATAAAAGACAAGTAATAACGAAATGTCATTACTTGTCTCATATGTATTAATTTTAATTAACTAATTATTATGTGTTAAAAGTATGATGATATTGATGATAATACTAACAACACAAAGGAAGTAAGCTAAGATAGATAAGAATATAGCTGCTCCGTTACTCCCATCTTTATTTGTTTTTCTTTCATGTAATGATAAAACCAAGCCTACAGTAATAATTAATAGAGGACGAAGATTATTATTTAGAATATCAATAAAATCGTTATAGGAAAAGGGAGTATTGTTTAGAAGCATTCTAATAATAGTAAATATATATAATAATACTCCATATAAAGATGTAATTAATCCTACTTTACCTAAAAAATTATTTTTTGTATTAAGTTTTCGAGGTGTTTTAGATACTTCACATCCGCATTTTGGACAAATAATAGCAGCTATAGATAATTTTTCTCCACAATTAGCACAGAACTTAGAATTTTGATTTTCCACGTGATCGCCTCCGTTTATTAAGTTTATACGATATTAATTACTATCAATAAAAATAAGTTAATAAAACTTAAAAAATAAGCTATTAGTGATAAAATGAAGGCTGTATTATTTAATCGATTATAGTTTTTGCTTTTTTCATGTAAAGCAATAACGAAGCCTATTGAAACTATAAGTAAGATATATAACATGCTGCTTATTGTATTGATAAATAAAGAAAAGATACTATAACCAGAATATTTAAAATAGTCTATATGAGCTACTATATCTAGAATCCTAAAAAAGAAGTAAGCTACTCCATATATTGCAAGAACTAAACTAATCTTACTAGCTAAACTAATAGTGGTAGATTTCAACTTTTTTGCAAGTTTACCCACTTCGTATCCACATTTTGGGCAGATAATAGCAGCTGCTAGTATTTGTTCACCGCAATGTACACAAAATTTATTGTTTTGGTTATTCATAATATCGCCTCTCTTAAATTTATTACCAGAATGGTATATGTGTTGCAATAAAAAATGTGTTTATTACGATAAAATTGTCTTAATTGTATATAATAACTTTAAATGCTATAATAACTCGAACAAGGAGTGTAGATTATGCTAGATGTAATTATTATTGGAGCCGGACCAATGGGAATATTTGCTTCTTTCTATGCCGGAATGCACAAAATAAACGCCTTAACAATTGAATCACATAACGAACTAGGCGGACAATTAACAAGATTATATAAAGAAAAAAATATATATGACATACCAGGATTCAAAAAAATTAAAGCTCAAGATTTTATTGATAATCTATTAGATCAATATTCAGCCTATAAAGATGTTGTTAAAATTATGAATAATACCATTATTAAAGGCTTTAATATAAAATCTAACTCTTTTGAAGTTGTTACTTCTAAAGGTAATTTTGAATCAAGATTACTACTAATTACTAGTGGTAATGGAACTTACATCCCTAGAGAATTAGATGTTGATGGAGCTAGTGAATGTAAAAATATAATTTATCACATTGAAAGATTAGATGATTTTAAAGATAAAAAGGTAATTCTTCTTGGTGGTGGCGATAGTGCTGTTGATTGGGCATTAGAGTTAGAAAAATATGCTAAAGAAGTAACGTTAGTCCATCGCCGAAATGAGTTTAGAGCACATCAAAGTAGTGTCGATCAATTACTTAATTCATCAATAAAGGTTATGACCCCTTATCTAACTAAAGAAATAGTTAAAGATGGGGCTAAGGCTAAATCGATTATTGTTGAAAACGTTGAAACAAGTGAAAGAGTTACTTTAGATACTGATTATGTAATTGTTAATTTTGGTTTGATTATTTCTAATAATGTTGCAACACAACTTGGTTTAGCTAATATTAACGGAAATATTATTGTAAGTGCAAATATGGAAACTTCTTTAGAAGGAGTCTATGCTGCAGGAAACTGTGTCACATATGAAGGTAAAATTAAAACGATAACCTGTGGCATGGGTGAAGTAAGTGTTGCAATTAATTCTATTAACTTTAAATTACATCCTTCAAAAGCTCCACAAATTCCATATTCATCATTAATGTTTAAATAATAATTGACTAATATAAATTTAGAAAATAAAATAAGACTATCAGGTGTTGAATAGTCTTATTTTAATATTAAGCCAAAAGGAGAAATATTATGAAATACTATATTAAACAAAAAGTCTTTACCATTGGTGATAAATATGATATCTATAATGAACAAGGTGAACCTTTATTTCATGTTCAAGGTGAAATTTTCACTTTTGGATCAAAGCTTCATCTTTATGATTTAGCAGGTAATGAATTATATTTTATTAAACGTAGGATTTTTACTTTTTTACCAACATATGAAATCTATCAAGGTGATAATTTAGTTGCTACTGCCCATAAACAATTTACCTTTTTTATTTCTAGAATTTCAATAAGTAGTCACCTTGGTGAATTTGTAATTCATGGTGAAGTCTTTGCCCATGAATATACAATCGAAAAAGATGGTGTCGTTGTCGTTGAAATTCATAAAAAATGGTTTAGTTGGGGCGATACCTATGAAATAGATATTCACGATATTAACAATATTTCCTTTTATTTAGCATTAGTTATTACTATTGATAATTGTATGCATAATAGTAGTTCTAGTTCTTCTAGAAGTAGTAGAAGATAAATAACTAATCAAAATATTCATCAAGCACTTGTTTTAATAATGTTGGACGGTCAGTCATAATGCCGTCTGCTCCTAATTTGATTAAAGTATGCATATCTTCTTCATTGTTTATTGTCCAATAATGAACTGCAATATTATGATTGTTTGCAGCCTTAATTAAACCTTTTGTAGCTAAATTTATACCTTTTTCACTCATAGGTATTTGAAGTAAGGCTATTTGATCATTATAGAAAACATCTAGTTTTAATAATTGTAAAATAAAGAATTTAACTACTCCATTAGTCGCAGGAGAATACATTAAGTTTTTATGTGTTGTTTGTTTTAATTTAACTAGTTCAGCTTGAATATCTTCATTAAATGATGCCAACGAAATGCGTTTATAAGTATTATATTCTTCATCTAATTTATCCATCATTTCAATAACTAATTCTAAAGTTCTTAAGCCTACTTCTTTTTCTTGTTTAATTTCAATACTAATTAAATTATTAGGAAAGGCTTTAATTACATCTTCTAATCTTGTTGCTAAAAATTTTGTTTCATGTCTAGGTGAAACTCCGCTTGGATAATTAACGTCTAATGGTGTAACTTCCTTACCCTCATAATTCAAAAATTTCTTTTTTACTCCATCATAATAGTCATAACCAAAATCGACTTCTTGCTCCATTAACTCTACATATGTAACTTCGCTTACTTTGATATCATCTAAATTAGTTGTTCTTCCTAATGTTGTATCATGTATTAAGATAATTTCTTCATCTTTAGTCATGTTAACATCAATTTCAAGTAAACAATTAGGATCAATACTATAAGCATTGTAAAGAGCCTCCAATGTATCTCCTGGGAATTCTAAATTACCGCCTTGATGAGCGATTAATAGAGGGGCTTCTTTTTTAATTTGAGGATTCTCACCATTAAAACTATGTGATTTAGGTAAAAAGGCGATTATTGTCCAGACTATAGATATTGTTAAAATTATTAAAAGGGTTATTTTCAATTTTTTAAATCTTTTCATGCTTTCACCTCAAGTAAAATTATATCATAATAAGTAAAAAACCACCTTTCAGGTGGTTAAGTTAGATACTTTTTAATGGCTTTTATAAAGTCTTCAACATGACTAGGTGAAACATGGAAATATAGATTTGGCTCTATAAATCCTGTTTTAACTAATAATAGTTTGCCATTATCATTAACATAATCTATTTTTGCATATACAGGTGCAAATTCATAAACGCTCATTACTTGATTACAAAACTCAATTTCATCATAACTAGGATTATATAATTCCTCTTCTTCTTTTACTGATAAGGTAATATCATCGGTTATTGGCTTTCTTTTAACTGCAAAAGAATAAACACCATCAAAATACATCGCACTTATTTCTCCATTTTCTTTTACATTATGTATGTATGGTTGCACTAGTATTGGTGTTTTTTTATTAATTGGTAAGTCACTAATTGTTTGATATATTTGTTCTATTTGGTCTTTTTTAAAGTGATAAGTTCTTAATCCTTTCGCTCCAAGTGTGTGTTTAATAACAATATCATCATAATTACAATTATTAATCACTGCGATTAAATCACTGAGGCTATCGGCTATTTGGGTCGGTATGATTGATATACCTTTGTTTTCAAGTTTCTTTAGATATAGTTTATTACAATTATTTTTAATTACTTCTTCGTTATTAATTAAGGTTGTTTTAGTTGAAACATCACTAACCCAATTTAAAAATGAATCTACATTATCAATATAATCACAAGCAGAACGAAGAATAACTAAGTCATAATATTCCCACTTTGTGTTAGGATCGTTCCAAACTTCTTTAGTAACGCTATAACCATGATTTTTTAAGGCGTTTGCTAATATATCATCACAGGGGCTTTTGTCTTTATATAGATGACAAACTGCCAAAGCTATTTTTTTCATTAGGCTACCTCCTACTAAATATTATGCAACTACTTAACTGATGTCTATTATAACATTTTAGTATTTTAAATAAAAGTTAAAATGTAAGCGTTAACAATCAAAACGTGGCTAAACTTAGTTAAAAAAATAGCATAAGTTAGTATTTTATAGTTAAAATATAATTAGTGATTATTTGTTAAACGATAGTAATTAAAATAATAAAAAAGTTTAAATTCTTATAGTTATAAGCAGTTAAATGGTAATAATAAAGTTGAATTTAGTTTTTTGATTATTTAAAGGAGGAGAGAAAATTGAAAAAACTGATTGCTTTATTATCATTGACTGCCTTTTTAATCGGAGGATGTCAAGATGAAAAAAAAGGACACGAATCATATACACCTTCATATTCGACAGCAAATAAGAAAATCGGATTAGTCACTGACGTTGGTTCAATTGATGATAAGTCATTTAACCAAACATCATGGGAAGGTATAGTTGATTTTGCTGAAACTAATGGTTTAGCTATTGAAACTAACTATAAATATTTCCAACCTTCTGGTGGAAGTAATGCCGGAACCCAAGACTATATTACAGCGATAAACAATGCCATTAACTGGGGAGCTGAAATTGTCGTATGTCCAGGATTCTTATTTGAAGTAGCTATTTATGAAATTCAAGAAAAAAATAAGAATATTGGTTTTGTCTTAATTGATGGTACACCGAATGAAGGTAATTATGAGGATGTCTATGTAGCGCCTAATACAGTATCTATTTTATTTAAAGAACAAGAGTCAGGCTTTTTAGCTGGTTATGCTGCTGTTAAAGATGGTTTTACTAGTCTAGGATTTATGGGTGGTATGGCTGTTCCTGCGGTTGTTAGATTTGGTATTGGCTTTATTGCAGGAGCTTATTTAGCAGCAAAAGAAAATAACAATACGGAATTTAGTTTTAATAAAGATCATTATACTTATGTAGGTAAGTTTGAAGCCGATCCTAATATCAAAACAAGAGCAGAAAGTTGGTACAACGCTGGTGTTGAAGTTATTTTTGCTGCAGCTGGAGGAGCTGGCTCATCAGTATTAGCGGCTGCACAAGAAGGACAAGATAAATGGATGATTGGTGTTGATAAAGACCAAGCTAGTGATAGTCCTAGAGTCTTAACTTCAGCGACAAAAGGTGTTCATTCTGCTACTGTTTTAGCATTGGAAAGTTTCTATCAAAGTAATTTTGATGTTGGGGGTCAAATCTTAAATTTAGGAGCAGTTGATGATGGTGTTGGTTTGCCACTAGGTGAATCATGGAGATTCTCTAGTTTTACAATTGAAGAATATCAATCTTTATATGATAAATTAGTTGATGGCACCATTAACGTTCCTTCTACACATGAAACTTTAAAAACTTATGTTGAAGGTTTGGGTTATACATTAAATTTAAGTTTTGAAGATATAGGAATGTAGAAAAATATAGTGAGGGAGTTAACCTCCCTCTTATTTTTTAAAAGGCGGGGTAAGGATGGTTGAATTTGCAGTTGAGATGTTAAATATTACTAAAACTTTTGGTTCATTAGTTGCAAATGATGATATAAATTTACAGGTTAAGAAAGGTGAAATTCATGCACTTCTTGGTGAAAATGGTGCAGGAAAATCAACTTTAATGTCAATCTTGTTTGGGTTATATCAACCTGATAAAGGTGTTATTAAAATAAATGGCCAAGAAGTTAAAATAAGAAACCCTAATGATGCAAATGATTTAGGAATCGGAATGGTTCATCAACATTTTAAATTAGTTGAAGTTTTTAGTATCACTGAAAATATTATTCTAGGTAGTGAAACAACTAAATATGGAATATTAGATTTAGAAACTAGTAAAAAGAAAATAGAGCAAATGTCGAAAGAATATCATTTAGAAGTAGATCCAAATGCTCAAGTAAGTGATATAACTGTAGGAATGCAACAAAGAGTAGAAATTTTAAAAATGCTTTATCGTAAAGCAGATATTTTAATCTTTGATGAACCTACTGCAGTATTGACTCCTCAAGAGATTGATGAATTAATGAAGATTATAAGATCGTTTGCTGATGATGGTAAAACAATTATTATTATCACTCATAAACTAAATGAAATTAAGCAAATCGCTGATTATTGTACAGTTTTAAGAAAAGGTAAAAAAATTGCGACTGTTGATGTTAAAAAGACAGACATAAGCGCATTGGCAAATATGATGGTCGGTAGAGAAGTTAGTTTTAGTGTGGAAAAGACTCCTGCTAAGATTGAAGAGCCTTTACTTATTGTTGAAAACTTAACTTTTAAAGAACATAAATCAAATAAAGAGATTCTAAGTAATGTTAATTTCAGTGTTAATAAAGGTGAAATTGTTACCATTGCTGGTGTAGATGGTAATGGTCAATCAGAATTAATTAAAATAATAACCGGTTTATTTACACCGACAAGTGGAAGGGTTATTTTTAAAGATACTGATATAACTAACACATCAATTATTGAACGTATAGAAAAAGGTATGGGTCATATCCCAGAAGATAGACAAAAAATGGGGTTAATTCTTGATTATACCTTAGCAGAAAACATGATTTTAAATAGTTATTTTAAAGAGGAATTTTCAAGTAAAGGAATCTTAAATAAAGAAGCAATGATTGATTATACAAATAGATTGATTAACAGGTTTGATATAAGAAGTTCAAGTGGAAGTTTAAGTATTGTTAGAGGAATGTCAGGTGGTAATCAACAAAAAGCGATTTTAGCTAGAGAAGTTAGTCGTGATCCTGATTTGTTAATAGCAGTTCAACCAACTAGAGGATTAGATATTGGTGCGATTGAATATATCCACAAAGAATTAATCGCTCATCGTGATAAAGGAAAAGCAGTTTTAATTGTTTCTTTTGAATTAGATGAAGTTTTATCTATCTCTGATAGGATTTTAGTTATGTATAATGGAGAAATTGTCGTTTCATTAGATGCTAGTAAGACTAATGCTGATGAATTAGGTCTATATATGCTAGGAGCAAAAAGAGGTGAGTTAAATGGAGAATAAACGTGAAAACTCAGCTTTAAGGTCATATGGACAAAAAGTTTTATCAAGATTTAAAGAGTTTAGAGTCTCATCAACTATGGATAAGATAAAGGCAAGTGTTATTAGTGCTTTAGGTGGCATTTTAGTTGGGTTAATTATTATGATGTTAATTAACTTTCAAGGTGTTATTGATTTTATTATTACTCTTGCTTCAGGTAAGTTTAAGTTTGATCCTAATACTTATATAATTGGTTCAATAGTTCAATCAGCTCCAATTTTAATAGCGGGTTTATCTGTTGCATTTGCTTTTAGAACAGGTTTATTTAATATTGGTGCTTCAGGACAGATTTTAGTTGGTGGAATAACAGCGATTTATATAGGGCATTTAATTTCTTTGCCTGGTCCTCTTCATTTTCTTGTAGCTTTAATTGGAGCGATAATCGCAGGAAGTATTTGGGGTGGAATAACAGGAACATTAAAAGCCTATTTCAACATTAATGAAGTAGTTACATCTATCATGTTAAATTATGTTGCTGCTCATTTAGTTAAGTTTTTATCTAGACAAAAACTAGTATTTGATTTATTCAGATCTCAGACCAAAATGTTACCAAAAAGTGCGACAATTCCAACATTGGGCTTAGATAGACTATTCCCTCATTCAGGTTTTGATATTTCAATATTTATAGCTATATTAACAGCAATTTTAGTTTTTATTATTTTAGAAAAAACAACACTAGGTTATCAATTAAAAGCGGTTGGTTATAATCCGTTAGGTGCCAAAACAAATGGGATTAAATATAGAAGAAATATTATTTTATCAATGTTGATTGCTGGAGCTTTAAGTGGATTAGCAGGAGGAATTATTTATCTTTCTGGAGCAAATGCTACACAAATTAGAGTTCAAATAAATATTCCAGGTGAAGGTTTTGATGGTATTTCTGTAGCATTATTAGCAACAAATAGTCCAATTGGTGTTATTTTTTCTGCTATCTTTATTAACTTTATTACTCAATTTGGTTCTTTAGTCGAAGGTGCCTCTACATTTAAAAAAGAAATATCAGATGTTATTATTGCTGTAATAATTTATTTTAGTGCACTTTCATCAATTACTCTTTATTATCTAAATGTTAGAAAAAGAAAAAGACTAAAACATAATAGTGAATTAAACAAAGAAGGTGATGAGTAATGGAACTTATTTATAACATATTACAAGCGACTTTTTTTACTATGACACCTTTGTTAGTAGTTGCTTTAGGAGGATTATTTTCTGAAAGATCAGGGGTTGTTAATATTGCTCTTGAAGGTATTATGGTAATGGGAGCATTTATAGGAATCTTTGTGATATCTATGATTGAAGGCGGCAGTATTCCTGGTCAACTAGTCTTAATTATAGGTGTGATAGTAGGTGGTTTAGTTGGCTTAATCTTTAGTGTTTTCCATGCTTTTGCCTCAATTAATTTAAAGGCAGATCAAACAATAAGTGGAACAGCCTTAAATATTTTTGCACCTGCAGTAGCCATATTTGTGGCTAGATCAATGCTTGGTGGAAGTAAAGAAATTAAGTTTTTAACCGTTTTTAGAATTAAAAGAGTTCCATTTTTAACTGATATTCCAATACTTGGTCGCATCTTTTTTGAGGATTTCTATATCACCTTTTATGTAGGTTTAATTATTTTATTAATCAGTTGGTTTGTTTTATATAAAACGAGACTAGGTTTAAGAATTAGAGCCTGTGGGGAAAATCCTCATGCAGCTGATAGTGTAGGTATAAATATTTATAAAATTAGATATATAGGTGTTTTAACAAGTGGCTTTTTAGCCGGTATGGGTGGAGTTATCTTTATTATTTCTGCTTCTCAAGCCTTTGCAGCATCAGTAAGTGGATATGGTTTCTTAGCTATTGCAGTTTTAATCTTTGGTAACTGGCAACCTAAAAAAATTCTTTTTGCATCTTTCTTTTTTGGCTTAATGACAACACTAGCTGCTATGTACACGGAAATACCATTATTAAAAGGACTAGGTTTAAGTGAAGAGTTTTATAATATGATCCCTTATATAGCAACATTAGTGGTCTTAGCTTTATTATCTAAATCATCAAAGGCTCCTAAAGCAGTGGGGGTTATTTATGATAAAGGTGCTAGATAAAAATAAAAAAGTATCGATTCAATTGATACTTTTTTAAAATCTTAATTTTTCTTTAATACTAAGGTAGGTTTATCTTTTATTTCATGACAATGACGACATCTAGGTTCATAAGAATCTTGTCCACCGATTAAAACAAGTGGATCATTATAAGAAGCAGGTTTGTTATTGACTAAACGTTGTGTTCTAGTTGCAGGTGCTCCACATTTAACACAAACAGCACTTAATTTAGTAACAAATTCTGCTCTAGTTAATAAATCTGGCATGATACCAAATGTCTCGCCTTTAAAATCTCTATCTAAACCTGCTAGCATGACTCTTCTACCACTATCAGCTAGAGTTTCACATACATCGATTAATTCTTTTGAGAAAAACTGAGCCTCATCAATAGCCACGACTTCTGTATCAGGTTTAATATGATTTAAAATTTCATAAGCATTATCAACATTAATACTTTTAACGCGATAACCAGAATGAGAAGCAATTTCATCATCTGAATAACGATTATCAATCGATGGTTTGATAACAAGAATGTTTTTCTTTGCATATTGTAAGACTTTAATTCTTCTTATTAATTCTTCAGTTTTACCTGCAAACATGCAACCACAAATAACCTCAATCCAACCAGATTTAAATTGTTGGTACATACTAATTCCTCCCCACAAACAAACAACATTATAACATTACTTGTTTAAAACAATAACTACTAATTTTATCTGATTTAGGCCTAATAGTAATTTTATAAATTTTGTAGGTTGTTAAATAAAAGAAAAAAGGTAATAATTACAATAACTATTGTAATTTGATAGTTAATTTATTGTATTATATTCATATAGAGTTGTAAAACACGGAAAAATATGGTAATAACAGTTCAGATAATTTATAATTTATTAAGTAGGTGAGCGAATATGGAATCTTTAAAAAATTATTGGAGAAAGTTTATAGAAAAATTAAGTTTCTTTTCAAATAAATTTATTGAGTTTTTTCTTAAACATGAATACTTAAAAGTTTTCACTTTTTTATTCTTACTGGGATTAGTTATGTTTTCTTCTCGTACTGTAACTAATTATTTTACTCTACCAATGAATGGTGATTATATTTTGCAACAATTACCATTCCATGAAAATGGTTATGATAATATTTGGCATTTTCTAAGAACTGGTGAATTTGTAATGTGGAGTTATGAAAACTTCATTGGTGTTAATTATTTTGCTGCGAACACTTTTTATTACTTAACTAGTCCTTTCTTTATTCCTATATTGTTTGTACCAAGATTCTTAATTCCTCAAATGATTTATATTATGATGGTAGTTAAATTAGCTACGGGAGGATTATTATTCTATATCTTATTAAAGAAATTTTATAAAGTCTCAAAAGAAGTATCATTTATTGGTGCTACTGTTTATGCTTTCTGTGGATGGGGAATGTATTATTTATGGTTTAATCATTTTGCAGATGTTTTAGCTCTTTTCCCATTAACCTTAATTGGAGTTGAATATTGCTTAACTAAAAGAAAAGGTTGGGTTTTAACCCTAGGTATGTTTTTAATGGGAATGACTAATTATTTCTTTTTATTTACTTTTGCTATAACTACTCCACTTTATGCTTTGTTTAGAGTTGTAGCATTAAATAAAGGAAAAGGATTTAAAGGTGCTAAAGAAGGATTTTTTGCTTTAGCTCAAACAGCCTTATACTTTATAGCAGGAATTCTTTTGACTGGTTTTATTTTATTACCTGCATACAGAGTTGTCGGAGACACTCCTAGAGTAGCTAATAGTAATTATTATGTTGAAAGATTATTAGAGTTTTTCTTTACAACAGTTGATAAGAAAGGTGCTTCATATGATTTTGGACCTCTTAAAGAACTAGATCAAATCTTTTCTAGAGAAAATTTTATGGGATTATTTGATCACTTGTTTGTTTTCTCAGGAGGAACTTATCAACAAAATCGTTTTTATTATCCAATTTCAACCTTCTTATACTTAAATGTTAGTGATTATAATTCATTATTATTTAATACTAATTTCTATGATAATGCAGCATCTAGTTTATTTATTTCAACACCACTAGCCTTACTTCTTTGGTGTGCCCTCTTTGATAGCATAAAGAATAAGAAATATTGGAATTTATTTGGTTTTATTGTTGTTATAATTATGTTATTTACGCCGATTACTTATGTAGCATTACACGGATTTACAACAGTTACTTATGCTAGATGGCAAATCTTTGTTGTAGCATTAAGTCTTATCTTTATTCTTACTTACTTTGATAAAATAAATAGAATGCCTAAATATTTAGACCTAGCAGTAATAATTAATTTAGGACTAGCTATTTGGGTCTTTGCAATAGCCTTTGGTTCTAATATGATTGATACTAGATATCGCATTTACTTTATAATAGGTCAAATCATTTATATTTTAGTAGCTTATATTTATCTAAGACACTTTTACAAATATAAAGAAATTGAAACTACTGATAACGATGATATAACGTTAATAGATCGTTTATTCTTTAATTCCAAACGCACTTATTCAATGTTTTATTTCATTATCGTTGTGGAATTACTTGTTTGTTCGACATCAACATTATTTATGCACGGAGTTAAAAATTATAGTGAACTTTATGGAGGACAAGATAATTTAAGAGAACTTCATGAAATAGTCAATTATATTAAAGCGAATGATGATGATGACTTTTATAGAATCTTTAATACAGAAGCTGACCGAGGATATAATAATTTACAGATGAATTTAAATTATAATGGCTTATCAACTTTCCATTCAGTGTATAATTATCAATCCCAAGATTTAATTGATGCTTCTGATATTGCCTATCAAGGTAACTGGTCAATGGGAGTTCATGAAAAACGTTATAATTTAGAAACATTCTTAAATGTCAAATATTATATCGTTAAAAAGGGTGATAATAATATCCCACTTGGCTATTCATTAATGAAAGAATTTCCTAATCATAGTGTCTATGTTAATGATAATCATATTGAATTAGGTTATGCCTTTGATACAATCGCTAATTATAATTCAATTAAAAGAAGTACAGTATCAATGACATATAAAAGTTTAGATGTTTATGAAGTTGAATCTAATTATTATAATTTTGCTTTATTATATGATGAAGACTTTAAAGAAGTTAGTGAGTTACTAGGTGAAGATATTAGTGTTGAAGATAAAATAACTTCGACTTATTCTAAAGCTAATGGTGATATCTATTTCCTCCCTAGAAAATATATTAAAGAAGGAGCTAGTCAAGCAGAAAGAGACTTAATTGAAAATCAAAGTGAAGCTGAAAGAGAGAGATTAGCTATTAATCCTAATAATAAATTATCATCAACTTATTTTAACTCTGAGTTAAAACAAAAATTAGGCAAATTAGATGATATTTACCATAAAGAGAATAAATTACTAGGACCATGGAAGAATGCTTCGATTAATCGAAATTGGGATGGAGATAAGATTATATATATTCCTCAAACACCGATTTGTGAAAATGCCTCATTAACAGAAGAAGGATGTAATGTCTTAGTTAATTTCCATCTAGGGCCTAATGCTGATGTTAAGTTATATGGTGGAGAAAACAAAGACAAATTATTAGTAAGTGATTATCATATGATTCACCACTTTAATAAAGACAATGATATAAAGTATTATCGAGGTTTCTATGTTAAAGAACCAGTTACAAGAGTGGTTATTGAATTCTTAAATGATCATACTTTCAATAGTAGATTAAAAGCTCCAGTTATTTACTATGAATATTATAGTGATTATTTATCTAGAATTAATAAATTAAAAGAAAATGAATTTAGTAATATTAGTTATACTAAAAACACCATTAGTTTTACAACCAATTATGAAGATAAGAAATTTATAGTCTTATCAGTTCCTTATAATGAAGGCTGGAGTATTAGTGTTAAAGATAAAAATGGTAATAAAGTAGAAGCACCTAAAATCTATAATGCCGATGGTGGTTTAATTGGATTTATTGCCTCTGAGGGTGAGCTTCACTATCATCTAAATTATGTTTCTCCTGGTATGAAAGAAGGTATTTCTGTTTCATTACTTGGATTAGTTGTTGTCATCGTCCTTTCATTATTTTATAACCGTAAATCAATTATTGAGTTTATTAAAAGTAGGGTTAAATAGATTAAAGTCTTAAAAGTATCAATTAGCTAATTAGTTGATACTTTTTATTTTAATCATTTATACTATAATCCCATGGTAAAAAATAGACTTTAAAACAAAAGGTAAAAGATGTAGAATATAAAAGGTCGAAGAAAGGAGGAGACCGATGAGAAGAATTAAACATCTGCTGCTTTTAGATACAGAATTTGTTTCATCTAAAAAAGGACACTGGCCGTTCCAAATCGGATTTGTTGAGTATGAAATTAAAGATGGCAGATTTATTCGTGTCGGTGATTTCAACCTCCACATAAGACTAAGAGAAGGATTAACACTTAACACTTTTGCTAAACTTGTAACAGGTATGGATGAAGAAACCCTAGAAAAAGTAGGATTACCAATCGATACAGCACGTTATCAAGTTATGAGTTATTTAGTCAAATTTCCTCTTGAGGAAACAGTCATTATTGGTTGGGATCCTCAAGGCGATAAAAAGATGCTTAATATCTTGCTAAATAGTGATGGTGAATTATTCGATATAAATAATTTTGCCTGGCTTGATGCAATGAAGATATTTAGGAAATATTATGCTAAATCAAAAAGCAATAATCCATCATTAAAGAGTGCATGTAAATATTTTAATGTTGATACATCGAATGCACATGATGCTCTTTCTGATGCAGAAATGACAGGTCAGGTTCTATTTAAGATGATAGATGAATTAGGAGCCGAAAAAACAATGTTGGTTCCACAATTAGTAGCAGTCTAAAAAAGGATATCGTAATTGATATCCTTTTTTAGTAAAACATTATTAATAAGTATATGCATATTAATGAGGTATTATTTGGCTAATGGGAATGTTTAGAATAAATCTTTGTAAGTGGTTTGAATATAGTTACTTATATGGGCGATAAAATGAAAAAATATTTTTTGCAGGTAGTTTATTAAGTTAGATACTTACACTAATATTGAGATCGTTAATTAGCTATACATTTTACCTTTTTTTAACAACTGGTATAATTTATACTAAGTTAATAATCGCTTTTATTATATACACAATTATATTTTCTCCTTATTTTGGGGTCGTAATCTTTACTAAAAAGGGAATAAGAACTTTCAATGATTTGATATGGAAAAGTGACAGATTTCAATTCGGTTTTAAAGTTAGTTATGATAGATATTTTTGCAATTGAGTATATAGATAGAGATTTTAATTCTATAGACAAAGAAGTAAAGTATTCAAGAGGGGGAACATATGTTACCTTAAAATTACATGCAAGGATGATTCAGTTAAAAGATTAGTGTTATTCAAATTCGGTTTCCGTCAATGGCGTAAAATGCATCAAATTATTATCAATAATACAAATGATATTTTGGTAATAAATACTTCTGATGATTTAAAAAAAATATGGGTTTTTAACATTAAGTAATCCTTATTATCGTATTTAGTAGGAGTAAAGTCTGTATATGAACAAACTTGTGAACTAAAAGTTGATTTAATTCAACATCGGTCAAATCATTCTCTATTAGGAAAAACTTAGGTAGTTTGGATAATAAAGTAAATGGTTATAAAATATTATATTTTGATATACATAAATAAAAAGCACCCTTTCGGATGCCTTTAAATTATCATATTAATTAAATTATAAAGTGTAGATTCCAACACCTTGGTTTAGATAATAGACTACTTCAACTAAGATTAGTGAAGTTAATATGAATGATAAACTTAAATATAAACGATCAACTAAGTCTTTGTCTTGATCACCGACAAATAGCATGATTAAACTATATCCTAAGGTTAAATAGATGATGCCACTATAGCCAAATAAGGTGTTAATTAAAACAACTAAAGCTAAACTTAGGAAGATAAAGGCATAGAACCAATTATTATTAACTTTCCCTTTATCTTTATATGAAGTAAGTGAAAAGATACAAAAACATAAACCAATTAATATAGGGACGATACTATTAATTGCTAATGAATTAGTTATCTTTAATCCCTCATGGATTTCAAATAATGATTTAATTAAGAATAATGAATTAATAGCAATAAAGACACCGACAAGATTTAAGGAAACAATATTTGATTCACCTTCACTAAAGTACCATTTCATGTATGAACCAAAGACGATTAAACAAACTATTGCAAAGGTAAAACCATATCCAGGTAATAAATAATTATACAAAATGATTAATATAGCACCTGATAATAAAGATAATAAGTTAAAGTAAATGGTTGAATTTTTACTTTTTTCAACAGAATCTAGAGTAGAACTTAAACCCATTTGTAAGACTAAAGCGATTAAAGATAAGAGTCCAAGGTCAAATCCTCCTAGTTTACTATCTTTAATGTCTTTAAATAATACATATGATAATGGTAGGAAGATAACCCCTAGAATAATTAAAGTAGCAAAATTATAAATTTTAATTATTTCATCTTTGTTTTTTGCATTTTCATCTTTTTCATTTAATTTTCTAATTCCTAAATAGGTAACTATAACCATAACTAAGAAACTAACAGTTACAAATAAGAATGTATAATTTAAATGTAAGAAGGAGTCTACAAAATTAATGTTTGAAAGGATAATCCCACTACTTAATGCAAGCATTAAAATAGAAGTTGATAAGATAATTCCATCATATGTTGTCCCGCTTTTTCTAACAAGCGGAGAAAATGATGTTCCAATAAAGGCAAATGTTAGAGTTATTAAAGCATAATAGACATCGATTAACTCATCATTAAATGTTACACTTAATAAATAATAAGTTATGATTATAACAAATGAAATTAAAGCTAAATTGGAGATTGTTAACAAGGTATGTAATAATCTTCTTTTTGTTTGATCTCCGATTTCTAAAATTTTGGAACCTATTTGATAAGTAAATGAACAAATAATCCAGGACAAAGTAATACCTAGTCCTATGGAGAAAATGAGTAAAAATAAATGTGTTTGAAAGATTAAATAAATAATTAAAGCAATGATAGTTATACCAGTTAAAATAGCTTTAGTGTATGTGTTAGTACTAATGAGTGCCATTAATTGCGATCCCCATTTTTTAAATACCTCTTTGTTATATAACTCAAATAAAGTAATAAAGAGTGCACCTATATATATGACAAAAAGGGCAAGTAAGATTAAAGGGATTATTGATACTTCGGCAAAGTTCATAGTATTTCCCTCCTTTAATTGAAATTATAACTAATTACTTTGTCGTATTAAAGGAAAAGTTGCCAAGTTATGGAAATAAAAGATAAAAAAAGAGAGCGATGATTCGCTCTACTTTATCTAATAACTAAATTACTTAGTTACTTCGATAGCTTGAGTTGGGCAAGAAGCTGCTGCTTCTTCAACGCTTGGGACTAAATCTGTTGGTAATTCAGTTTCGTCACCAAGAATATTTTCAGCTAGACCATCGCTACCGAATGCAAACACTGTATCAGCGATTGAAACGCAAACACCACAACCGATACATGCGTCTTTTTTAACTCTAGTTTTAGCCATAACAATATTCCTCCTAAATTAGCAATAATATTATATACTAGATGTTTAGAAAAAGCAAATGTGTTAAAAAAGCCTTGATTTGTATGACTTTTTTGTTAATCATAATTAACTTTTTTATCTATTAACAATGTTTATATTTTCCATTTGCTATGATATAATTGATACGGAATTAAAAGGAGGGGATGATGATGGAAAAGCAGACAAGAACTAGTCGTTTTCGCAACTTAAGAAATCAGCTGAAAAAAGAATCTGCTTTTATCGAAGAAAATCCTCACCTTAAAGAAGCTTTTGATAAAGGGATTATTAAACCATCTGTTGAAACGATGAAAAGTAATGATCCTATTTTAACAAATGAACAAATTGAAAAAATGATTGAAGATATTAAAAATGATATTTTAAATAATCCATTAAAATCACCTGAAGAAAAGAAAGCTAGTTTAAAAATGTTCGAAGAAAGAATTGAACAAGCTAGAAAGAGTACAGGAAGTGTTGAATCAATTGTTCAAGAAATTAATGATTGGCAAAAAACTAATGTCAGGTCAAGTAAACGGCCTAATACGATAACTAATTCAACTAGATCAACGACAATGTTAAATGCTGTTAATGTTGATCTAACAGTTGATGATTTAATTAAAGCTAGGCAAGAAGTTGTTGAAAAACTTAAAAAAGAAAAAGATAACCAAACATCAAAGTCATCACTACGTTTCGATGAAACAATAATAGCTAAAGTATCTTCCTCACCAATTAAGACTAATCCTAATTTAAAAAAGAAAAGGAATATTTCAAAAATAGTCACTTGGGTCATTGTGGTAGTTTTACTGCTTATTTTATTGTTTGGGTTATTCTTGTTAATTTCGTTTTTCTTTTTTAGAGAAGCAGTTGAGCCTATATTTTCGTTTTTAAAGGAAATAATAGGATAGTGTGAGGAGTTTGTTTTATGAAGAAAATTACAATTGCAATTGATGGACCTGCAGCAGCAGGAAAAAGTACAGTCGCTAAATTAGTCGCTTATCAACTTGATTACAATTATATAGATACAGGTGCAATGTATCGAGCATTAACTTTAAAAGCCTTAAATAATAACATTGATGTTAATGATGAAGACTCTTTATCAAATTTACTTGATAATACAACGATTGAGTTTCATGGAAACAATGTTATTTTTATTGATGACGTAGATAAAAGTAAAGAAATAAGAAGTTCAATTGTTACAAATAATGTTTCGATTGTGTCTAAACATAAAAAAGTTAGATTAAAAATGGTTGAACTTCAACGTCAATTATTAACTCAAGGTGGAGTTGTTATTGATGGTAGGGATATTGGAACATATGTATGTCCTGAAGCTGAATTAAAGATTTTTCAAATTGCGACAGTTGAATCTCGTGCGATTAGAAGATTTCAAGAAATGCAGGCTAAGGGAATTAATACAAGTTTAGAAGAAGTTATTAATGATATTAAAGAAAGAGATAGACTGGATTCAACTCGTGAATTTGCACCTTTAAGAAAAGCACATGATGCTATCGAAGTTGATACTACTAATATGTCAATTGAACAAGTTGTTGATAAAATTGTTGAATTAGCCAAAGAAAGGATGATCTAAATGCTTGATGGAGTAGTCGCTATTATCGGACGTCCTAACGTTGGGAAATCAACGATTTTTAATCGTATGATTGGTGAAAGAAAATCAATTGTTGAAGATTATCCAGGAGTTACTAGGGATAGAATTTATGGTACGTGTGAATGGCTTACTAGACAATTTAGAGTTATTGATACAGGTGGTATTGAATTAGAAGAAAGACCATTTCAAGAACAAATAAGAATGCAAGCGGATATTGCTATTAATGAAGCAGATGTTATTGTTTTAGTTTGTGATGGTAGAACTGGTGTTACTAATGATGATCAATTTATTGCATCAATGTTATATAAAATAGATAAACCGATTATTCTAGTAGTTAATAAAATTGATGATGGACATCTATTACCTAATATATATGACTTTTATGCATTAGGTTTAGGCGATCCTTTAGCGGTGAGCCCTTTACACGGTATTGGTATGGGGGATTTACTTGATAAAATTATTGAATATTTACCAAAACAAGAAGAAAGTATAGGTGAAGATACGCGAATTAAATTTTCAGTTATTGGTCGACCTAATGTTGGTAAATCATCATTGGTTAATGCCATTTTAAATCAAGAAAGAGTTATTGTATCTGATATTGAAGGAACAACTAGGGATGCTATAGATACTGATTTTATTAGAGATGATAAAGAATATACTGTTATTGATACAGCTGGTTTAAAAAGAAGAGGACAAATATATGAAGCAATAGATAAATATTCTGCTTTAAGAGCTTTAAGTGCAATTGACCGTTCTGATGTTGTTTTATTAGTTATTGATGCTAGTACAGGCATAAGAATTCAAGATAAAAACGTTGTATCTTATGCTTTAGAAGCAGGAAAAGCTGTTACAATTGTCGTTAATAAGTGGGATACTGTTATTAAAGATACAAATACGATGTCAGAGTATACTAAAAAAATTCGTGAAGAGTTTCAGTTTTTAACATATGCTCCTGTTGTTTATGTTAGTGCACTTAAAAAGCAAAGAATTAATACGATATTTGAGGCAATTGATATATGTTATGAAAATGCTACAAAGAGAGTACAAACAAGTGTTATAAATGATGTTATTATGGATGCTCAACTTAGAAATCCAGCATTTGAGTTTAATGGCGGAGTATTAAAAATTTATTATGTTTCCCAAGTTAGTATAAAACCTCCAACTTTTGTCTTGTTTGTCAATAACCCTGAATTTATACACTTTTCTTACCGAAGATATTTAGAGAATAGAGTAAGACAAGCCTTTGGTTTTGAAGGAACACCTATTCATTTTATTTTGAGAGTTAAACAATAAACTGTAAATTTCTTAAGCCTCTTACATATATTGATGTAGGAGGTTTTAATTTTATGTCTAATAATCTATTTAAGCAGATTGAGAAGAAGTCTAAAGTTAAAAAAGAAGATTTAATGAATCTTGCTAAATCAATCCAAGGTAAAAATTTAAAAGACGAAGACAATTTGCGTAAATTAATTAAAGATATAGCAAAAATGGCAGGTAAAGAAGTTAGTAAAGAAAAAGAACAAAAAATTATTGATGCGGTAAAGAAAGATAAGGTACCAAAAAATCTTGATAAATTTGTTAAGTAGGCTTTAAAGAGTCTACTTTTTTATGTCTAATTCAAAAGTTTAATGCATATATAATAATGAACTATTATTAGGGGGTAATTTTTGTGAATACAAAAGAAATTTTGCGAGATATCGGGGCGCGTACCAAAGGGGATATTTATCTTGGCATTGTAGGACCGGTAAGAAGTGGTAAGTCGACATTTATTAAGCGTTTTATGGAAGTGGGTATTATTCCAGGCATTAGTGATGAGTATGAAAAAGAAAGAAGTATTGATGAACTACCACAATGTGGTGCTGGTAAGAGTATAATGACAACTGAGCCTAAATTCGTCCCTTCAAGTGCCGTTAAAGTTAATGTTGATGATAATATTGCTGTTAATGTTAGATTAATTGATTGTGTAGGCTTTGTCTTTGATGAAGCTAAAGGCTATAAAGACGAAGAAGGAGAACGAATGGTTAAAACACCATGGTTTGAAGATTCAATACCTTTCTCTCAAGCTGCTAAAATTGGAACTGAAAAAGTAATTAATGAACATTCAACTATCGGTGTTGTTGTTACTACTGATGGAACAATCTTAGACTTCCCAAGAAGTTGCTATGTAAGGCCAGAACAAGAGGTTGTTGAGCAACTTAAAGAAATTGGAAAACCTTTCTTAATTATTGTTAATTCTAAACAACCACAAAGTGAATCATGCTTAAATATCGTTAATGAATTAAGAGATAAACATGATGTTCCAGTTTTACCATTAAATGTTGAAACTCTTAATATTGATGAATTTGCAACGATCTTAAAAGAAGCATTATATGAATTCCCATTAGTCCAAATTGATGTTTCATTACCATCTTGGGTTGAAGTCTTAAATAATGATCATTGGTTAAAACAAAGCATTAATACTTCAGTAGAAGAAGCAATGAATAAAGCTCAAAAGATTAGAGATGCTGAAAGAATCGGTGACATTATTAAAGATAATGAATTTATTACTACTTATGAATTAGCATCTTTAGATACCTCGACTGGAAATGTTTTAGTCAATTTAGATGTTAGAGATGGTTTATATGAAGAAATCATGAAGGAAATCGCCGGTTTTGATTTAGATAATCCAAGTGATTTATTACGTGCATTACAAGATTATGCTAATTTAAGAAAAGAATTCTCTGGTTTAGGAGATGCTATTAGAATGGCCAAAACAACCGGATATGGTTTTGCAACTCCTTGTATAGATGATATTAAAGTTAGTAAACCTGAATTAGTTAAACAGGGTGGAAGATACGGAGTTAAAATCAAAGCCAATGCTCCTTCTTTACACATTGTAAGAGTAGATGTTGAGACATCTTTTGAACCAATCATAGGTACAAAAGAACAAAGTGAAGAGTTAATTAATTACTTAAGTGAAGGTTATGAAGATAATCCTCAAATCATCTTTGAATCAAGTCTCTTTGGTAGAAAACTAGGTGATATCATTAAAGATGGAGTTAATGCTAAATTGATGGTATTACCAGAACCAACTAGAGCTAAGATCCAACATATCATGAAAACCCTCGCCAATAAGGGTAAAACCAATATTATCGCAATTATTTTCTAAAGCGTGGCAAAAGGCTACGCTTTTTTTCTTAACCAATCGCCTAAAAATGCATATTATATTGTGGTGATAATATGCGAATACTTGTTTATGACCGTGGAGCAAATGTTGTAAGAGTTTTTAATAGAAGATTAACAGATGCAATGCCTTATATTAAAAATAGGTATTTAACAGTTGATGAGTTTCGAGGTTCATCAAATACTGATATTTTATGGACATCCAGAGAGTTTATGGAAAATTTCAATAAATTAAGAGAAAAATGGGGGAGTCCGATTCCAGTTAGATATGCATTTAAACGGATTTGGGAAGGTGGTCATAGTGGTCAATCTCAACACTATGCTGGTTTAGCAATTGATATGGCTCAAGGAATGCCTAAATCAAAAAGAGATAAATTAAGAAACTTAGCTTCAAGAATGGGAATTTTTTCTTATGTAGAACCAGCTTCTTTAACACCAACTTGGGTTCATATTGATAATCGTTTTGGTAAAGCTGCTTGCGGAGCAGGCTATCCAGTAGTTAGGAATGGTTCAAGAGGTAATTATGTAATGGTACTTCAAGATGCCTTACTTAATTTAGGATATACATCAGTTAGAAATATTGATGGTATTATGGGGAGAAGAACGACTAATGCGTTAGGTAACTATCAAGACAACAATAACTTACCACGAACTGAAGAAACTAATTGTCCAACTTGGCAATCAATCACATCGAGAGTGGTTGGTAAAGGAGTATCTCCAACTACATATTTACCATAAAAAGAAGATAATAAATGGATATCTTTCTACAAGTATTTTTTACTGTTTTGATTTTTCTTGGGGGTTTAATACTTATATACTCAATTTTTATTGTTAGAGTTTTACTTAGACCCAATCGACCAACTTTAGAAGAAGCATATCAAATAGAGATTGAGTGTAAAGGTATTGATGAAAATTGGATTAAGGTTAATAAAAGTAAAGATTTCATTATTCCAATAGATAATAAGAATTATTTATCTGGAAGTATTTTTTATTGTGAAAAACCCTCAAACAAATATATTATTGGTATTCATGGCTGGGGATATAATCGAGTTGGCATGTTTAAATATGTAGACATGTTAAGAGATATAGGATTTAATGTTGTTTTATATGATCATCGTGGACTTGGAAAATCTAGTGGCAAAATTGTAACTTTAGGTTATCGTGAAAAAGATGATTTGCATTTATTAATTAACTATCTAAAAAGTAATCATCAAGTAGATGTATTAGGTTTACATGGTATTTCGATGGGAGCTTCAACTGCTCTATTATATCAACAAAATTACCATGGTGCAGATTTTATTATTGCTGATTGTGGATACGCTTCACTAAAAAGATTAATTAAAGAAGTATTAAAGAGGGGGTATCATCTCCCAACATTTAATCTTTTATTAGTCGAATTTATTATATATTTAGTTGCAAAGTTTACTTATAATAGGGTTTCACCTTTAGAAAATATTGACCAATTAAAATGTCCAATATTATATATTCATGGGTTAAAAGATAATCTTATATCATATCAACATTCGATTGATATGTTTTTAAAAACCAAAGGGAAAAAAGAAATAATCTTAATAGATGGAGGTATTCATGCAGGTGCTATATTAAGTGATAAGGATAAATATAAAAAGACTGTACAAGAGTTTATATTAAAAAACATTTAAAAAAGGAGGTAACATTTTGATCATTAACCTCCTTTTTGATGTTAAATTTTTACGGGGACTAATTCAATATAACCTCTTTTTCCAATAGGTTCAAGTTGGATTCGAGGGTTTTTATCATCCCATCTATAACCTAAAGATTGAGGATTGAATTTATCTATTGCTTCCCAAAGTGTTTTGATAGCTTCTCCATAGTTTTCTTCTAAAAATGGTTCACCTATAAACTTAAGATATGTAGATTTCGGTAATGTAATTACATCAAAGCCTTCAGGAATTTCACCTTGATAATCAAGAGGTACTTCAACACCTTGAACATAAATGGATGTTCCTTCTTTTACATATTTTTTAGGTAACCATAAACAGACTGGTTCTCCTAAAGGAGATTTAATACTAGTTAAAATACCCCAAATATCACAACCAACTTCTTCACAATAATCCATATAATTATTGGCTTTAATACCTCTTTTAATTATTACTTTACGTTCTTCTTTTTCAACTACACTAATAAAAACATAATTCGTTTCTTTCATATGATGTTTCTCCTTTTTATCATATTTTATAAAGGGGATAAATAAGTTGATTGGTTTATTGTTACGAGAGTATTCATATGGATTAACCCCAAATTCTTTTAAAAATGCTCTTTGATAACCATCAACTGATTCGTATCCATACTCACTAGCAATGTCGATAATTTTAACTTTTTCATCACGTAATTTCATCGCAGATTTAGATAACTTCAACTTTCTAATATAATCACCTGGAGTAATATTTAAAACTTCTTGAAACAATCTACTTATATGCCAAGGTGAATAATGAAAGTTATTGGCTAAATCAACTAATGTAATTTTGTGTTCAATGTGTTCTTCAATAAATATTTGCATGTTTCTAACAATATCAATCTTACTCATTATCTATCCCTCAATTATATTTTAATTAGCATAGTATTTTTTATCTCGACTTTTTTTGCTATTATGCTTACAAAATATTATATATAAAAACCCTCATTAAGTTCACTACCTTAGTAATGATACTTTTGAGGGTGCTAAAGATTTATTTATGCTAGGTAATTTTTATTAAAGTATTCTCTACCAGCTTTTAGTGCTTCATGATTTAAACTTATTAAGTGAGCTTTACTTTCACCAAAAATCTTTTGAAGCATTTTAATTATTAATTCATCATCAAATAAATTAGTTTTAGCAAGATAAGCACCAATCATTACCATATTGGCTACTTTGAAGTTACCTAATTTACCAGCGATTTCATTTACTGGTATGTAAAAGACTTCAATATCATTTCTATTACTTTTTTGCTCAACAAGTGATGAATTAATAAACAAACGTCCATTTGGTTTTACTTTAACTTCGAATTTATCTAAAGAAGGTTTATTCATTACAATTACTGTATCAGCTTTAGAGATAACTGGTGAATTAACAGGGTTTTCTGAAATAGTAACAGAACAATTTGCAGTGCCACCGCGCGTTTCAGGCCCATATGAAGGGTACCATAATGTATTTAAATTACATTCATTAGCAGCATAAGCTAGTAATTGTCCCATTAGCATGACACCTTGACCACCAAAACCAGCACATATAATCTTTTCATCAATCATTATTTGGCCTCCTTAGTAATATCCTTATATACACCAAGTGGATAATAAGGAATCATATTTTCTTCAGCCCATTTAAGTGCATCAATTGGAGTCATTCCCCAGTTAACTGGGCACGTTGAGATAAATTCTATTAATGAAAAACC
>DUOZ01000037.1 GCA_012838555.1 bacterium
ATATGTAAAACAAAAAGACTATCTTTTATATTTTCTAATAAGGCTGATATTATTCTAGTATCTAAAGGTTTCTTTAAACTAAAATAAACATGGATTAACTCATCTTTAACAACTACTTTGTTTAAAGAAGCATCATTAAAATATGAATGATAAATCTCATCCAACTTTATGTAATTGAAAAATGAGTGAAAATCATTTAACATCTAAAAAACTCCTAACTACTTGTTAAAATAGACCGATAACATCTTTTAAGGTAATTAATATCATTAAACCAAAGAGTAGATATAAACCGATTGTATTAACAATGGCTTCAGCTTTAGGCGGGAATTTCTTGCGAGTAATAGTTTCACCCAAAATTATTAATAATCTACCACCATCCAAACCAGGGATAGGTAATAAATTGACTACACCAAGATTAACTGAGATTAAAGCTAAGAAGTAAACAAAATCATAGAATCCTTCTCTAGCAAAGGCATCAACTGCTTGGAAAATAGCAATTGGTCCACCAACAGCATTAATGTTATCAAATAAGGAACCAATCGCTTTAAAGATTGTCGATCCCATATTCACTTCATTTAAGAATGCTAATTCAGCAGCATCACTAAGAGAAACCGGAACAGTTGTATAGCTAATACCTTCAAAACCAGGTTTATTAACAATAAATTCACCGTTATATTCAACTACATCAGTAGTTTCACGACATACATTATAAGAGGATATACCATCACTTCGTTTAACAGTAAAATATAAGCATTGGGTTTCACCTTGAAGTTTTGTCGGACTTATTGCATTTATAACAGTACCAAAATAAACAAAATCTTCTTCATTTTTAATGATTTTTTTATTATTTTCATCAACAATAAAATCGCCATTTTCATCAAGTTCATAAACTCCATAAACTTTTTCATCGAATCGCTTAACGACCTCTTCTGTTTCATTATCAATTAATTCACCAGAAATTCTAATAACAAAATCTTTATTTTTTAATCCTGCTTGATGAGCTGCAGAATTTGGATTGACTCTAATATTGTTTGAGAAATGACTTGGATAGCCACTAATACTAAATAATAAGAAAAGCATTAAAAAGGAAAAAATAAAATTAAAGATTACTCCCGCACCAATGACCAAGAACTTTTTAAAGTTATTTAATCCATTAATTGTTCTTTCAGGAGGTATATCAATGGACCTAGTTTTTTCCTCTCCATCTTCAACATAAGTTTCTTCAACTACTTCATCCTCTAAGTTTTCTCCAGCCATTAAAACATAACCACCAATTGGAAATGCTCTAATTGAGTATTTAGATTCACCTTTTTTTGTTTGCCAAATTACTGGTCCCATACCTATAGAAAATTCAAAGACATAAACATTAAATAATTTAGCAAAAAGAAAGTGACCTAATTCATGAACTAAAATTAAGAATGAGAGTCCTATGACAAAGTAAATAATCGTTCTAATTAAATCCATATAAATCCTCCTTAATAAACGCACTTACAAGATTACGCGTTTGTTTGTCAACTTCAAGTAATTCTTCTAGATTAGGATTTTTTATTAATTGATGGAGTTCCATCGCTTTTTCAATAAATTGTTCAATTTGGTCAAATCTTATTTTGCCTTCCATAAAGTATTTAACCGCCATTTCATTAGCACTGTTATATACAGTAGGTAAAGAATGACCAATCTTACCTGCTTCATAAGCTAGTTTTAAGGTTCTAAATCGCTCTAAATCAGGTTTAATGAATTCTAGATTTCTTAACTTTTTAAAATCTAAAAGTGAAGCATCACTTTTTAGTCTAGTTTTTCCTGCTAGTGCATAAGCAATTGGAATTTTCATGCTTGGAATCCCTAGTTGAGCGATGACCGAACCGTCAATATATTCTACCATAGAATGGATGATACTTTGAGGATGAATTAGTACTTTTATTTGCTCATATGGGATATCAAATAACCAATGTGCTTCGATAACTTCAAGTCCTTTATTAACTAAAGTTGAACTATCAATTGTTATTTTAGCACCCATGCTCCAATTAGGATGCTTTAATGCTTGCTTTAAAGTTACATCCTTTAACTCTTCTTTCTTTTTATTTAAAAAAGGACCACCACTAGCAGTTATAATTAAATTTTTAATATCTTTATGGTTTTCACCATTTAAACATTGCATAATCGCTGAGTGTTCTGAATCAATAGGTAGTAATTTAACTCCATATTTTTTAACTTCTTGTTTAATTAAATGACCCGCAACGACTAATGTTTCTTTATTAGCTAAAGCAATATCAATCTTATTTTGAATTGCCGTCATAGTTGGTACTAGTCCAATAAAGCCAACTAAAGAATTGACAAGTAAATCTGTCTCTTTGATTGATGCAAGTTCTTTTAACCCTTCATTACCAATAAAAATATTTAACTTGTCATTTATAGTTTGAACCTTTTTTGCATCTTTTTCATCTTTAACTGCAACAAATTTAATTGAGGGATACTTCTTTATTAATTCTAGAGCATACTCAATTTGATTATGAACACTAATTCCTATTAATTCAAACTGATTAATATGCTCATCTATAACTTCAATACATTGTCTTCCAATCGAACCTGAAACACCTAGTATCGTAATTTTCTTCATTAAGCAACCCACCAATTAAAGTTTCTAGTTATATTAATAACTAAAATTGCAAAAACAATTAAATTCATTACAATGCTATCGACTCGATCTAAAATTCCTCCATGTCCAGGAAGGATGTGAGAAAAATCTTTCACTCCATAATGACGTTTAATAGCACTAAAGGTAAAATCACCAATTTGAGCCATAATACTTAAAATAAACGGGATTATGTAAAACCAATAAATTTCTATATTAACTTCGCTAATTAATTGATTTTGGAAAATAATGGCATAAACAATACCAAGAAGTGCACCTATTAAAGTTGCACCTATTGCACCTTCATAAGTTTTCTTAGGTGAGATTCGCGGATTAATTTTATTTCTGCCAAAAAGCATACCGATGAAGTACCCACCTGTATCAGTTGAAAAAGTTATTAATGCAACATAAATGAAAGTATAGATTCCTAAACCTCTTGTATAAAGAGCACTTTGACCAGCCAAAGTTAAAAATAGAGTCATTGTAAATAAATATGCAACATCTTCAACATTAATTGATGATTTTAAAATAACCATAACAAAATATGCGGTTAAGGTAACAGCAATACCTAGGGGAGGGATAATTAAAGTTTCTGAACTTAATCCAAACTCATTGTTAAGGAAATAATTTCTCATGACATTATAAAACACCATCAAAATTGTTGCCAAGATCGTAATAACCTTAATTCTTTTTGGCCAATTGTTATTTCCGTGTCCAGTATTACATATTTCTATACTTGCTAGTGTAATAGCAATTGCAACAAATAAAGCAAACATCCAACTTCCATAAATTAATGGTGGTACACAAATTGCAATTAAAATTAAAGCAGTAATAATTCTTGTTTTCATATTACAACCCTCCAAAGCGTCTTTGACGCTTTTGATATTCGTTTAAAGCAGCTAAATATTCCTGTTCTTTAAAGTCAGGCCAATAAACTTCAGTAAAATATAATTCTGCATATGAACACTGTAATAATAAGAAATTTGAGAGTCTTTGTTCACCACTAGTTCTAATTAATAAATCGACATTAGGAACACCACTTGTATATAAGTTGTTTTCAATTAGTTCGTTATTAATATCACTAATGGTTAATTCATTATTCAAACACTTATGAGTAATCTTTTTAACACATGTAAGAATTTCTTCACTAAAACCATAATTAAAAGCAATTAAAAGGGTTAAATCGTCATTGTCTTTAGTCATATTTTCGACCTTATCTATGATTTCTAAAATATCATTAGATAAGTTTTCTCTAGTTCCAATAACTTTAATTCTAACACCTTTATCTGATAGTTCTTGACCATAACTATCAAAAAATTGCTTCATCAATTCAAAAAGTGTTTCGATCTCATCTTTGGGACGTTTCCAATTTTCAATTGAAAAAGCATAGACAGTTAAAAATTTAATCTTAAACTTTAAGTTTAATTCAACTACTGTTTTTAAGTTTTCAATACCATAACGATGTCCAACACTACGAGATAAACCTCTTTTTTTGGCCCATCTACCATTGCCATCCATAATCATGGCAATATGTGTTGGAATATTGTCTAAATTAATGTTAGATTTTCTTTTGAAGAACATAACGAGTCCCCTTTTTAATGATAAAACCCACATTGTGGGTTTTATAATAAAATTATAACTTATCTATTGTAGAATTAAAAGAAAATAATTAAACAGACATAATTTCTGCTTCTTTTTCTTTGGCAGCCTCATCAACCTTTTTGATAAACTCATCAGTTGTTTTTTGAATATCTTTTTCAATACGCTTTCTTTCATCTTCAGGAATTGACTTATCTTTTTTGATTGTATCATTTGCATCACGACGAATATTCCTAATAGCTACTTTAGCACTTTCAGCTGTTTTGCCAACAACTTTAGCTAATTCTTTACGTCTTTCTTCTGTAAGAGGTGGAATATTTAATCTGATAACTGTTCCATCATTTGTAGGCATTAAACCAATGTTAGAAGCAATAATTGCTTTTTCAATAGCCTTTAATCCTTCCTTATCATAGGGCTTAATCATAATTTGACGTGGTTCAGGTGTCGTGATTTGAGCTAACTCAACTAAAGGTGTCATAAACCCATAATAATCAACCATAATACGGTCTAAAATTTGTGGGTTAGCTCTTCCTGTTCTAATAACAGAAAAATCCTTATGTAACGTATCAATTGTTTTAGACATTCTTTCTTTAATGCGATCAATAATTTGTGTACTCATAATTCAACTCCCTTTCTTATTGATTTTTTAAGATATAATAGTACCGATTTCCTCACCTTTGACGATTTTTAAGAGATTTTCTTCATCGTCTAAGTTAGTCACAATAATCTTTAAATTATTGTCCATACAAAGGGAAATTGCGGTATTATCCATGACAGCTAGAGATTTATTTAAGACATCCATATAAGAGAGACTATCTATTTTATATGCAGTGGTATCCTTTTTAGGGTCAGCGCTATAAACGCCGTCCACACCGTTTTTAACCATAATTAATAACTCCGCATCTATTTCTTTTGCTCTTAATGCCGCGCTTGTATCAGTTGTAAAGTAAGGATTACCAGTACCTCCTCCAAAGATAACGACACGTTTCTTTTCTAAATGTCTTATTGCTCTTCTTCTAATGTAAGGTTCAGCAACTTGATTAATTTGTAAGGCGGTTTGAACTCTAGTTGGAATACCTAAACTTTCAATTACACCTTGTAAAGCAAGGGCATTAATGATTGTCCCAAGCATGCCCATATAATCAGCACTACTACGATCAATGTTCATATCTTTGGCCATTTTTCCTCTAAAGATATTACCAGCTCCAACCACAATCGCTACATCAACATCAGCTTCATATAGCAGTTTGATAGAACGTGCGATTTTTTGGAGTATTTGATTGTTAAAGACGGTGCCGTTAATATCCATGCCGGATAAGGATTCACCACTTAGTTTAATCACAACTCTCTTATACTTTAACATAAATTTCCTCTTTCCTCCTAGTTCATAGAAAAGGCACTCCCAAAGAAGTGCCTATTAAGTTTATTTTTTAAGTTGATTCATTACTTCTTCAGCGAAATTGTCTTCTCTCTTTTGCATTCCTTCACCGACGTGGTAACGAACAAATGTTACAACATTGGTATTGTTGTTTGCTACGTATTTAGCAACTGTTAGGTCACTTTGTTTAATGAAAACTTGCTCTAAAAGACAAATTTCCTTAAGAGTTTTATTAACTTTACCTTCAACAATCTTAGCTAAAGCTTGTTCTGGTTTATTAGCTAATGCTGGATCATTTTTAACTGCTTCTAATTGGATGTGTTTTTCTTTTTCTAAGAAATCAGGTTCAACTGTTGCAATTGATAAGTATTGTGGGTTGCTTGCTGCAACTTGCATAGCTATATCTTTAGCAACTTCAGCATTATCAGTATTTTCTAATACTGTTAAAGCTGCAATTTTTCCACCCATATGGATGTAAGAACCAAATTGGTCTTCCTCTTTCTTAGTTAAGATTTCAAATCTTCTTAAAGTAATTTTTTCTCCAATACGTGCAGTTGCATTAACAATTAAATCATTGATTGTTTCGCCTTCATAAACTGTAGTTAAAGCTTCTTCAACTGTTTTAGGTTTAGTTGTTAAAAGTGCTTCTGCAACTTTATTAACTAATTCAACAAATAACTCATTTTTAGCAACAAAGTCAGTTTCGGAGTTGATTTCGACGATAACTGCATCGTTATCTTTAACTAAGATTGTAGCTAAACCTTCTGCAGCAATACGATCAGCTTTTTTAGTTGCTTTTGCAATACCTTTTTCTCTAAGCCAGTCAATTGCTTTTTCAATATCGAATTCATTTGCTTCTAAAGCTTTTTTGCAGTCTAGCATGCCTGCACCAGTACGTTCACGTAATTCTTTAATTTGTTCTGTTAAACTTGCCATTTTTATTCCTCCGTATCTCTAGCAACAACTTCTTCTTCAGCTGCTTCTACTTTAGTATTAGTTCTACGACTATAGTCTTCACGTCTACGATTTCTATTTCTACGATGTTGAGCAGCAGCTTGACGACGAGCTTCTTGTTCTTTATCTACACTCTTAATAGCATCAGTCATTGAAACTTCTTCACCGTCATCTTTAGTGTAAGCGATGATTGTTTGTCCACCCTTAGATTCAACAACAGCATCTGCCATAACGGAAACAATTAATTTTACTGAACGAGTAGCATCATCATTTCCAGGGATTACAAAGTCAACATCATCTGGGTCAACATTTGTATCAACGATTCCAAAGACAGGAATTCTTAATTTTCTAGCTTCTAATACAGCGTTACGTTCAATACGTGGATCAACGACAAAGATTGCATTTGGTAAACGACGCATTTCTTTAATTCCACCAAGAACTTTTTCAAGTTTTTCCATTTCTTTTCTATATAAAGTTGCTTCCTTCTTAGGTAGATTGTCGAAGTAACCTTCTTCATCTTTCTTTTCTAAATCACGAAGATAAGCAATACGTTTAGCAATTGTTCTAAAATTTGTTAAAGTTCCACCAAGCCATCTAGTATTAACATAGAATGAACCACTTCTTAAGGCTTCTTCTTTAACGATATCTTGGCATTGTTTTTTTGTACCAACAAATAGTACTTTACCGCCATTATCAACGATTTTCTTCAAAGCAGTATAAGCTTCTTCAATTTTTTCAGCAGTCTTAGCTAAGTCAATGATGTAAATACCATTTCTAGCTGTGTAGATGTACTTTTTCATCTTTGGATTCCATCTTCTTGTTTGGTGTCCAAAGTGTACTCCTGCTTCTAATAATTTTTTCATGGTAATGACTTTAGCATTTTCTTCTGGTAGAACATCTTCCATTGTATCTTGTTCTGCTTTCTTTTCAGTTTCAACTTTTTCTGTTTCAACTGTTTCAGTTACTTCTTCTGTAACTGCTTGTTCTTTTTTCTCTTCTAACATTTACAATAACCTCCATTTTGTTTTTTTCCTCCAGTTTTTCTAACTGTTTTCACCCATAAAAGGCCTCCGTAGGCAGTGGGCACAAGAAAACAGAATCCAAACTGTGTGTAATACCAACCCATAATTGGCCTTAATATTTTACCACAAGAGTATGGGCTTATCAACTTTTTTCCTTATATTTTGCACGCGGGTGCGTTTTTAAAAAGACTTCAGAAATGTAATCAGTACTAATATGAGTATAAATTTGAGTGGAACTTAATGAAGTATGACCTAGAAGTTCTTGAACAACTCTTAAGTCAGCACCTCCATCTAATAAATGAGTCGCAAAGGTATGTCTTAACATATGGGGATGCAAGTTCTTTTTTAAACCTAAATGCATTCCTGCTTCTTTGACAATAAGTTGAATTCCCCTTACACTTAATTTTCCACCTCGATGGTTTAAAAATACATATTGACTATCATTTTCTTTTAATAATTCCTTTCTTCCGTTATTTATATAGTTGTTTAACTTACTTTTACAATCATCATTAAACAAGACAAGCCTCTCTTTATTCCCTTTACCTAGTACTTTTATCATCTTGTTTTCTAAATCAATTTGATTAAGTTTAAGATTACTTAATTCAAAGACTCTTAACCCAGTTGCATATAAACAGCTTATAATCGCTGCATTTCTTAAGATTAAACTAGGTGATGCTCCAAATCGTAGTTTTAATAATTCTTTGATTTCATTACGTTCTAAAAACTCAGGTAAGTGTTTTTCTACTTTTCTTGGAGCAATTGAAATAAAAGGATTATAAGATACAATGTTTTGTTCTAATAAATATTCGTAAAAGGATTTAAGCGCTGAAATCTTCCTTTTAATCGAACTATTAGCTAATTTATTTTGAATAAGTTTAATTAAGTAAGTCCTTATTAAAGAGTTAGTTACTTCTTTATAATCATTTACATTCATTTCTTCCATAAATTCAAGAAACTGTTTTAAATCTAATGAATACGAACTTATGGTATTACTTGAATAATTGCGGCCTATTTGTAAGTAGCTTAAGAAATCATTTACTAGATTTTGTTTTGAGCCATCCACGTTTTTAAATCCTCCATCGACTTTTCATAAACTAGAAGTCTGTCTTTAGAGATATTAGGCATAATACCATAGTTAGAATTCATTGGTTGAAAGTTTTTAATGTTTGCTACACTAATATAATTTAATAAAGCACCTAGTTGAGTTGTTAAAGGTAGTGTAATAGGTTCTTCATTGTTTAAAACTTTGATAGCATTAATTGCAGCGACTATCCCACTTGCTGCAGATTCAATATAACCTTCTACACCACAAATTTGACCTGCAAAGAATAAATTAGGATATTCTTTTGTTTGCAAAGTAGGGTTTAAATACTTAGGAGCACAAATATAAGTATTGCGATGCATAACCCCATATCTAACAAATTCTGCATTTTCAAGACCTGGAATCATCCTAAAGATTCTTTTTTGCTCAGGAAATAATAGATTAGTTTGAAAACCAACTATGTTATAAATGTTTCCATGTAAATCATCTTGTCTTAATTGAACTACAGCATATGGTCTTGTACCATCTTCTTTTTCTAAACCAACTGGTTTTAAAGGTCCAAAAAGTAAAGTTTTTGGTCCTCTTTTAGCCATTACTTCAATTGGCATACAACTCTCAAAATGAATCTCTTTTTCAAAATCTTTTAATTCTACACGTTTGGCATTTACTAATTCAAAGTAAAATTTATCAAATTGTTCTTTAGTAAAAGGACAATTGATATAATCATCTCCACCTTTACCATATCTAGATTTTTTATAGGCAATATCCATATTAATCGATGATGTTAAAACTAAAGGTGCAGCAGCATCATAAAAATATAAATGTTCATTACCTAATAATCTAGAAATTTCATTAGATAATTTATTTGATGTTAAAGGACCAGAAGCAACAATTGTTAATTCATTTAAATCAATCGAAGTCACTTCTTCATTTATCAATGTAATATTAGGATGATTTTTAACCTCGTTTGTTAAGTATTTAGCAAATAAATCACGATCAACTGCTAAAGCTTGACCAGCAGGAACACTATTATTATCAGCAGCTTTTATAATAATGCTATCAAGCATTCTCATTTCTTCTTTTAAAAGTCCAGAAGCATTATCTTTACGATTGCTTTTTAATGAATTTGAACATACAAGTTCTCCAAGTAAATTTGTATGATGTGCTTTAGCATCCTCATGAGGCCGCATCTCATATAATTTAACTTTTATATTTCTTTTCGCTAATTGATATGCGGCTTCTACTCCAGCTAAACCTCCACCAATTACAGTAACTGTTTTATTCATCTTTATCACATCCTTAATAATTATAGCAAAAAAATAAGCCATCTAGGCTTATTTCTTCTTTCTAAAGTATAATTTCTCTGAATAATCACAATTAGGATAATTACTACATCCTAAGAATGATGAATATTTACCTCTTTTAATGATTAAATGACCAGTTTTGCATTTAGGACAAACTTTGGCATTTTCTGGAATCGGCTTTTCAATCTTTCTAATATAAGTACAATTAGGATAACTAGAACATCCGATAAATTCTCCATAACGTCCCTTTTTGTATATTAACTCATTGCCACAATTAGGACACTTTTCACCAACTTTTTTTGGTTCGATTTTTTCCATATGTTCAAATGCATAACTATATAAATCAATAAATTGATGATAGAATTCATTTAAAGTTTCACTTTTTGTGAATTCCCCTAAAGCAATCTTATCTAATTGATTTTCCATCTTCGCAGTATAATCAACATTAATAATTGATGAGAAATATCGATCAAGTTGTTCCACTGTTAACCTACCTTGATCAGTTGGAACTAAGTTATTTCCTTGGAATTTTACATAGTCTCTTTTGCGATCTTTAATCGTATCTAAAATAGTTGCATATGTACTAGGACGTCCAATATTTAAATCTTCAAGTTCTTTGATTAATCGAGCTTCGTTATAACGATATGGAGGTTTAGTCCATTCTTGTTCACTTTCTTTTTCAATAACTTCTACTTCATCATTAACTTCAAATCCATATTCTTTATCTTTTTCTAGTTTTTGAAATTCACTATAAACTTTACTATAGCCATCAAAAATTGTTCTTGAAGCTTTAACTTCAAAATCTAAACCATTTCCATTAAAGATAAATTTTTGATCCATTGAGATTCTAGGTGTCATCATTGATGCAAGTGTACGATAATAAATCAAACGATAAAGTTTATATTGATCATCACTTAGATACTCTTTAATCTCTTCAGGATTTAAAGTTACATCAGTAGGTCTAATTGCTTCATGTGCATTTTGTACGTTATTTTTACTACTATTTACTTTAGCAGTTCCAACGTAGTTTTCACCAAAACTACTATTGATATATTCTTTACAAGAATTAATGAAAACCGGACTTAATCTAATTGAGTCAGTTCTCATATAAGTAATTAAACCTGTAGTTTTATCTCCGATTTTTATACCTTCATAGAGTTCTTGAGCGATTTTCATCGTCTTTTTAGAAGTGAAATTGTATAATTTTGCAGCTTCGATTTGTAAAGTTGAAGTTGTAAAAGCAGGCCTAGAATGATGTTTCGCTTCATCTTCACTTGCTTCTTTTACTTTTAAGATAGATGGGATTCTTTCTTCAATTTTTTGAGCATCATCTTTATTAGTAATTCTAAAATCGTTATCATCAATTTTAATTAACTTTGCTTTAACTTTCTTACGTTTATCTTTATTGTCTTTAAAACTTACATAAAAGTTCCAATATTCTTCTTTAATAAAAGCTTCGATTTCTTTTTCTCGATCGACAATTAGTTTTAAAGCAACAGATTGAACTCTACCTGCTGATATAGAATCAATCTTCTGTTTTAATAAATTTGATAATTTAAAACCAATAATTCGGTCTAAAATTCTACGCGTTTCTTGTGATTGAACTAGCTTTAAATCAATTAAACGAGGTTCTTTCAACGCATTATTAACTGCATGATAGGTAATCTCATGGAATTCAAGGCGTGGAGTTGTTTCAACAGGTAAATCTAAGACTTGGGCTAAATGCCATGAAATAGCCTCTCCCTCACGATCTGGGTCGGTTGCTAAATAAACTTCATCAGCCTTTTCAACTGCTTTTTTTAATTTCTCTACGGTTCTTTTCTTTGAACTTGGAATTTCATAAATTGGCATGAAATCATTCTTTATATCAATTCCTAAATTACCTTCACCACTTGTTGTTAAATCTCTAATATGACCAATTGAAGCTACTACATCAAAATCTTTTCCTAAATACTTTTTGATTGTACGTGCTTTGGTCGGAGATTCTACAATAACTAATTTCATATAGTCACCTCATATCAAACAATATTATCTATATCTTACTATATTCTGTCAAATAATATTTTCTTCAAAAAATTTTGCTGAATTTTAAAAAGCCTTATTTTAACTTGAAAATTTCATCAATTACTTCATTAGCGTTTTCAAGTAAATTAGCACCTTGCTTTATTAAATAATTACAAGCACTTCTACCTAAATTAGTACTAGGTACACACCAAATATCTTTACCCATTTCTAATCCAAATGATACAGTAATTAATGTTCCACTTCTTAGTTTTGCTTCAGTCACAATAATAGCATCGCTTAAGGCTGCTATGATTCTGTTCCGTTGAGGAAAATGCTCTTTTTTGGGAGCAACAAAAGGAGGGTACTCACTAATTAATAATCCTTTTTTAATAATTCTTTCTTGAAGATTTTTATTCATAAAAGGATAAAAGTGATTAAATCCATTACCTAAAACAGCGATGGTTTTACCATTTTCATTTAAAGTTGTTAAATGGGCTCGAGCATCAATGCCTTTAGCTAAACCACTTATAATACAAACTTCTTCTTTAACTAAATCTTTAACAATCTTATTAGTAACGTCTAATCCAAAATGTGAAGGATTTCTCGTCCCAATAACTCCGATTATTCTTTTAAATTTAATTAAAGAATAATCACCTAGATAATATAAAACAAAAGGCGGTTTATTAACTTCTTTTAAAATTAAAGGATAAGCTTTAGATAAAATCGTTACATAGTTGCAATTTAGTTTTTGTTTAATTTCTTTTAACTTAAGGTAATCAACTTTTTCTTTATCAAGTAAGCTCTTATAGATTTTATCCCAATTACCCTTATGATAAAACGAAAAGTATAAAATAATATCTTCCATTAGGTTCACCACTAAATAAATTAGTAAATAAACCTAAATTCCCATCACTTTTTTAGAATTTAAACGATAATTGCTTATTTAAATGCTTGCTTACTGGGGCATAAGTCTTTCGATGAATAGGAGTCACTCCTAGTTCTTCTAAAGCAAGAAGATGCTTCTTTGTTACGTATCCCTTATTATTTTTAAAATCATAACCAGGATAGATTTGAGCATATTCATCCATTAACTTATCACGATGAACTTTGGCTAAAATCGAAGCTGCAGCGATAGATAGAGATATACTATCACCTTTAATAATTGGAATAACTAAAGCATTGTCATAATTAAAGGCCATCGCATCAGTTAAAATGACATCAACCTCTTGTTTAAGTTCTTTTACTGCTTGGATCATTCCAAATTTCGAAGCCTCGTAGATGTTAAATTTATCAACATCTTCATTTGAAATTTCAATTATAGAATAACTTAAAGCATCCTTAATAATAATCTCATATAAAGTTTCTCTTTTCTTCTTAGTTAATGTTTTTGAGTCATTAATTAAAGGATTAGTATATGAAGGAGGAAAGATAACAGCACTCACTACTAAAGGACCAGCAAGACAGCCTCTGCCTGCCTCATCAGTTCCTGCAACCAATTGATAACCAAGTTCATAATAACTTTTTTCATAACTCATATCAGCCATTAATTAGGTTCCTCCAATGAAATATTACCAATAATTCCATCTCTAAATTCTCTTAAGATTAATTTTGATACTGCTTCAATATCACTGATTCCTTCTTGTTTTAAAATACCTCTTTTTAATCCAACTTCATTTAAAAAGTTATTTACAGTCACTTCGTCATTTATATCCATAGAAATACCATAGCGGTTAATTAATAATTCTTTATAATTATCATTTAAGAAGAAAAGTAAATTCCTCGTTACAAAATCTAATGGTAATACCTCTTCTTTAATCGAGCCGATTAAGGCTAAATTTAAGGCTGATTTTTGATCTTCTAAATTCGGCCATAAAACACCAGGTGTATCTAATAATTCAAAGTCATTCCCAGCTTTAATCCATTGTTGAGAACGAGTTACACCTGGTTTATTACCAACCCTAGCAGCCTTTTTTCTTGCCAAACTATTAATTAAAGTTGACTTACCAACATTAGGAATTCCTACAACCATCGCTCTTATTGGTCTAGGTCTTAATCCTCTTGATCTTTCTTTTTCAAATTTTTCTTTCATAGCATCTTTTGCTACATCAATTAATAATTTATTATTAAATCTTTTTAAGTTACAGATCAAACCTTTATGTCCTTGATTTAAAAAATAAGTTAACCATTTATTATTAATAATATCATCAGCCAAATCCTTTTTTGTTAACAAAATAATTCGTGGAATATTAGGTTTTATTTTTAAAAGCTGAGGATTTCTTGAACTTAATGGTGCTCTAGCATCCAAAATTTCAATAACTAAATCAACTAGAGAGATGTTTTCTTCAATTTCTCTAATCGATTTTGCCATATGGCCGGGATAATAATGAATATGTTGAGACATTAAACCACCTACTTAACTACAAAAGGAAAATAAAAACGAAAATCGACGACTTTGTTGTTTTCTTTAACTAAGGTTAGATATTTTAATAAACCTCTTCCAATTATATCATCTTTCTTAATAATACCAAAATCCCTAGAATCCTTAGAGATTTCTCTATTATCACCTAAAACATAATATTCATTGTCTTTTAGTTTAATCTCACTAATATTACTAGTTTTTAGTTTTATATCATCACTAATAAAAGATTCTTCAACTGGTTCATCATTAATATATAAAATACCATCTTCATATCTTAGAGTATCGTTAGGTAATCCTACAACACGCTTAACAACATCATAATTTTCTTTGATGGCTTCGCCACGAACAATGACAATATCAAAACGATTTATTCCAAAAATTTTATGTGTGAGTAAATC
>DUOZ01000038.1 GCA_012838555.1 bacterium
ACTTGGATTATCACTGTATAGATTAGGTCTACTATCTGCAATAGTTGCTATAATTGGTTCGTTTATACTTTCTTTGTTTGTATCAATAACTTTTGTAGTTTTACTAATAATAAATAAACGTTGGAAAAAAATAAAATTTATCGAATTTTTTATTGATAACGTTGAAAGTAATATTGCATTTTTAATAATTGTTATCATATTTTTATGGTCAATAAATGATGAAGTTTTTATGACTACTACTTTATCCTATAACATTTTAAATATATCATGGACCATATTTGGGATTTCAATTGGTGCTTTTGTTTTTTGGTATACCATTAATGAAAATAAGTTTAATAATTTAATCCTAAAAAGCGATAGTGTATCTGATTATGAGAGATTATCACTTACAGCAATGAAGAATGAAAAAGTAAAACAATCATTTATATGTGTAGTATATATTTTTATCAATTTACTAGCATTGTGTGTAGTATCCGGTTGTTACTTTATCGTTTCTCCACAATTCAATGGGATAGATATTTATATACAGACATTACTGATTTTTGCAATGTATATGTCAACTAATACCTTAGCTCAGTTAATAATTCATGCTTTGATTTTACCTATTATTGAAATGAGAAATGAAAATAAAAAAATGGCCTTAGATATAGAAAATATTAGTAAAAAAGAATTCGAAATGAGTGTAGTAAAGTTAGAAAAACAATTCAAGAATTAAATGATGAATTAAAACAGACCATAGACAATATTAAAAATATGATTAATTATGATAAATTCTTTGATATTTAGTCTTTCATTTTTTTATCTAAATTTCATTATTAATTACTAAATATGTAACCTTTTTTTAATCTCTTCTTTGATTGATTTAGGATAGAAAAAGATAATGAATAATAGAATAAAAATGGCAAAACTAAATGCTATTATTGATGGCCAAAGTATAGTAATTACTTGTGTGTAATATAGTATAACTGGCACGACTGAAAATACAACGATTGTTATTAAATATATTAGATATTCTCGATAATTAATCCTTTTAATCCAAATAATAAAGGAAATAGCTAAGTTACATGCAAAGAGGGCTAGTGGAGTGACATAATTTAATGCCCAACCTTGTGCTTCCTCTACAGTAGTAAAGTTTTGATCAATTAGGTTTAATATAATAATTAATAAAGCTGTTAATAAAGCTAATCGATAGGCAATATTTTGTTTTGATAAGATTCCGTATCTAACAATTGACCAAAAGTACAGAATCGCTCCTATTGGTATTAAACTCCATAAATATGGTGTGTTTTCATAAGTAAGTAGATTGATTGTAAGTATAAGTATAATAGATGAAAGAGTAATAAATAATAGTATCTTTTTTGTTAAAGGTAAGATTTTTCTAATATTAGTGACATTTTTAGGATAAAATTCTTGTTCTAAATCAGGTTCTCCTGTAAGTTTTTGATGACATAACGGACAATAACTTTGACTTGTATTGACCTTAACTTTACATTTATCACAATATTTCATAATTTTACTCCTCTACATAATTACTGACAATTTCAACTTCAAATCCTAGTGATGTGAAATGTCTAAAGAATTCTCTTTCAATGATTGTTTCTTTAATTGAACGAGTGAATGTAATATTAAATTTATCTTTATATGAAGTAACAGCGATATTAACTGGATTCTTTTTACCTGAATAGATAGCTGCACTTACATTTTTAACATAAGGTTGCATTGACTCAGGTAATTGAACTATCCCCATATTTGAGATAGTTGATGTTATTAAAGAATTACCTATCATAGCAAAACCGATTTTTAAAGCAATTAGTTTAATGAAATATGGTGCAGTTCTTAAAAATAAATTCTTTTCAAAAGCAACATTTTCACTGATTTTTCTAATTAATTCATCTTTGTCTAAACCTTTAGAGAATGATTCTTTAACATGAGTAAGAATTTCATCAAAACTAATATCATCTCTAGTCATAACTAAGTCAGTTTTTAAAAAGATGGCAAAATTACGGAATGTATTTGATGGAAAATGTTTTCTCATGTTTATTGGAATAAAAATTTTTACAGGTTTCTGGTTTTCTCTTAAATGACCACGATATTTAATTTGAGTATTATAAATAGTTTGGATTAAAACCGCACTCATATATTCAGTAACAGTACAATTATGTGATCTAGCTAGTTCAAGCATTTTATTAGTAGGAAGTGTACCAGAAATTAATCCCATATTACCTATTTCTAAAGGTGTACCTTTAACCATATAGGCTTTTTTCTCTTTAACGTGTTTTCGATTATGAGGATTGTAATAAACAGATTGTGAGTCTTCAGATTCATCCTTAGTAGGAACACTGTCTTTGGTAACGATTAAATTATCAGGTGTTATTTCATAACCCTTTAAGGTTAAATATTCATAACCTAGAGCTTTTAAAAAGATTAAGGCTCCAGTACCATCAGTTAATGAATGGAAGAATTCAACAACAATTAAGTTATTATAATAAAAGACTTTTAATAAATAGCCATTATTTTCTTTTGGAATGATTTTTTCATTTACTTTTGATGTTAATGGTCTTATTTTAAAAGGTCGCTCATTTTTTTCGAAGTAATTCCAAAATAAACCTAGTTTAAGTCTAACTTTGAACATAGGAAATCTATTTAAGATGTTATTAGTTGCAAGTTGAAGCAAATCACTATCAACTACTTCAGTTAATTCCATTTGAACTCTAAAGGTATTTGTTTCTTTTTTATTAGTCACTGCAGGAAAGATTTTTGCTGCATTATCTAATCTTAACCAATCAGTACTTTTTTTAATGCTCATAACCATCATACTCCCATAAATATTATTACCACTTCTAAATTATTTGGTAATGTGTTGATTATAACATAGTTATATCTAATCTACTATTTTATTAATTAAATGTTATAATTTGATAGTAAAAATAGGGATAGAATTATGCATTATAAGAAAGTTAAAGGAATTTTATCAGCTCATAACGGAATGAATATTTTTAGAGGATGTAGTCATGGATGTATTTATTGTGATTCAAGAAGTAAATGTTATCAAATGAATCATGATTTTGAAGATATTGAAGTAAAAGAAAATGCACTTGTTTTATTAGAGAAGGCATTAATGTCTAAAAGAAATAAGTGCATGATTTCTACAGGTGCTATGACTGACCCTTATATCCCTTTAGAAAAAGAAATTGAATATACAAGGAAATCTTTAGAAATTATTGATCGATATGGTTTTGGTATTTCAATTTTAACCAAATCAAATTTAATTTTAAGAGACTTAGATTTACTGACTAGTATTAATAAGAAAGCTAAATGTGTTGTTCAAATGACTCTTACGACTTATGATGAAGACTTGTGTAAGATATTAGAACCTAATGTCTCTACTACAAAAGAGAGATTTGAAACTCTTAAAATTATTAATGAACATGGTATACCAACTATTGTTTGGTTATGCCCGATATTGCCTTTTATAAATGATAATGAAGAAAACTTATATGGAATTTTAGATTATTGTATTAAAGCAAAAGTATATGGAATTATATGCTTTGGTTTTGATGTTACCTTAAGAGAAGGTAATAGAGAATACTTTTATCAAAAACTAGATGAACATTTCCCTGATTTAAAAGAAAAATATATCAAGACTTATCAAGATTCCTATGTTTTAACTAGCCCGAATAGTAAAAGGTTAATGGAAATTTTAAAAAGTGAGTGTGCTAAAAATAATATTATTCAAGATAATAATAAGTTATTTTCTTATTTGCAAAAATTCCCTAAAAAATATGGACAGTTAAGTTTATTTGAAATGATATAAATTTTAAATTTGAATAAAATTTAGAGTTTTGTTAACTTTATATACAATTTTATTAATCTTCTCAGCAGGATTAGAAAATGTTGATAATACACTATATGAAGCTGCGAATGTTGATGGATGTAATAAATGGCAAAAGTTCACTAAAGTAACCTTGCCTGGCATTAAAAATCAATTTGTAATTTGTTTATTTACGACTCTAGTCGGTTATATGAACTTATACGGACAAAACTTTATTCTTGGGTCTAATACACCAGACCAAGACGCGATTAAGACTGCTATCTTTAGGATTCAAGATATCTTGATGGGTTCATCAAGAGGTTATGGAATCGCTGCTAGTATGGCAATTTGCTTAGGGGTAATTATCGCCTTTGTCGGTGCTATACAAATGATAGCAACTAGTGATAGAAAGGGAGGGAACAAGTACGAAAAAGCATACATGGCTTGGGAAAAATCTCAGTAAAATAATTGCATTTGTGATCTTGTTGTGTGTCAGTTTAATCTTTTTGACACCGATTATTTGGGGAGTCTTTGGTTCTTTTAGAACTTACACTGACTTTATTGCTAACCCGGATAGCTTCTTCCCTTCAAAATGGGATGCCTTTACATTAGATGGATACTTAGAATTATTCTCTAAAACGGAGTTTAATCCCGCTAGAGCAAATGAATGGTTTCCAGTTTGGAATTGGTTATTAAATTCCTTAATTGTTTCCTTAGTTGGTACCCTTCTATACTTATTAGTCGCTTCATTTGCCGCCTATGCATTTGTTTTCCTTGAGTTTAAATATTCCAACAGAATCTTTTATATGTTAATTGCAACGATGACGGTTCCAGGGATTATTTCGACAACACCACAGTTAATCAATATGAACTTACTAGGTTTTTATAAAAGTTTATTAGGTTTAATTGTTCCGGGACTTGGTGGTGTTTACGGTGTGTTCCTTATTCATCAGTTCTTCTTGGGGATTCCAAAAGATTTAATTGAAAACGCTAGAATTGATGGAGCATCGAACTTACTAATTTTTAGAAGGGTAGTTGTTCCATTAGGTAAATCAGCATTATTTGTTCAAGGTTTATTTGGATTTATGGGAGCGTGGAATGATGTCCAGTGGGCTCAACTAATTATTGGTAATGCTCCTAGAAGTACTTGGACACTAGCATATGGCTTAAAAGTTATCTCTGATAACGCAGAAGCTTATGAATCTATTACTTTAGCACTAGCAAGTGCGGTTATCGGTATGGTTCCAATTTTTATTGTTTATCTAATTGCCCAATCTAAAATCATTGAAGGCGTAGCCTTTAGTGGAATTAAACGTTAATAGTTAGGTAGGGTATTATGAATCAAGTTGAATTAAATAAAAAAATAACTAAACAAGAAGCTAAACAAGTTTATGAACAATCAAAAGGTAAATTAATTGATGAAACTAATGAAGCATTTGTTTCACTTAAGAATATTAATAAGATTTATCCTAATGGGGTTCAGGCTGTTTATGACTTCAATTTAGATATTAATAAGCCTGAATTTGTTGCTTTAGTTGGACCATCAGGATGTGGTAAATCAACAACTTTAAGAATGATAGCTGGCCTTGAAGAAATTACTTCAGGTTACTTATACATTAATAAAGTTTTATCAAATTATTTACCAAGTAAAGATCGTGATATAGCGATGGTCTTTCAAAGTTATGCTTTATATCCTCAAATGACTGTTTATGAAAATATATTAAGAGATTATGATGATATCTCAGATGAATTAAAAAAAGTTGTCTGGGCAAAAGCTAAAGAACTAGGATATATTCCTAATAATTTAGATACCTTTATGAAAAAGGGCAAAACAAATTATATCGCTTTAATTTTTAACAGTTTACATAACCCTTATTTTTCTGTTATGTGTGAAAAAATGATTAAAGGTTTTAGAGAACTTGGTTATGAAGCCTTTATCTTCTTTTATAATTCGCAATACTTAACCTTGAAAGAGTTAGAAATACCTATTTTAAATCGCTGTTGTGCAGTCGTATCATTTATTGAATGTAGTGAAGAAGCAAGCAAAATTTCTTATTCAAGAGATTTCCCGATTTTAGTTTTAGGTATGAATAGTGATTTTGATAATGTTTCTTGTATTTATACTGATGACTATAGTGGAGGATATCAAGTCGGTGAATATGCTTTAAATAATCACTTTAAAAACTTACTTTATGTTGGTAATAACTTTACGGAAACAAGTGCCAGACGTCAAAAAGGCTTTATTGATGCTTTAAATAATAAAGGTGTTAATTGTAATGAGTTCTTATATAAATATGATGATCCATATGAAAAACAAGATGAAGTAGTCTCTAAAATGATTATGGAAAATAAGTATGATTTTATCTTCTTCTATAATGATGAAGTTGCTTTAAATGTTAAACACCTTTTAATTCAAAAAGGATATGATATTAATCAAACAAGATTATTCGGTTATGACAATTTAGCAAATTATTTTAGCCTTTGTGAAAGATTAGATAGTGTTTCATTTGATTTTGATGAAATTTCTAATTTTGCTTGTGAGTCAATTGTTAAACTCTTAAAAGATAAAGACCTTAAAAGAGTTAAAAAAGTCTTTCCTGTTAAATTATCAACTTATTAATAGAATTATAATTTTTATAGATCATTAAATTTAAAGTTCGTTTTTCCTTTTAATTGATAAAATATCTTCATTTTATCTATTATGAAATCGCTTTCTATGGTATAATTTGGAAAGTGTAAAGGAGTTAGAGAAAATGAATGTTAATGAGATTATTAAACAAATGACTCTTGAAGAGAAAGTAAAACTATTAACAGGCCGTGGTAGATGGAAATTTAACGGCATACCTCGTTTGGGGATTAGAGATTTTGTTTGTTCTGATGGTCCTCATGGTTTAAGAGCATTTGAAAATTTTGATGGTGAATCTAATATTCAACCAGCGACTTTATTCCCTTGTGCTGCAGCGATGGCATCAACTTGGAATTTAGACTTAATTAAAAAGGTTGGAAGAACCATTGGTGAAGAATGTAATCACTATAAAGTTGATGTTTTACTTGCACCTGGTGTTAATGGTAAAAGAAATCCACTAGCAGGAAGAAATTTTGAATATTATTCCGAAGATCCTTATTTAACAGGAAAAATAGCTAGTTCATATATTAAAGGTGTTCAAAGTGTTGGCGTTGGAACATCTTTAAAACACTTTATTTTAAATGAGCAAGAAACAGGAAGAAGATATGTTAGTTCAAAATGTGATAAAAGAACACTTCGTGAAATCTATGCTCTTCCTTTTGAAATGGCAATTAAAGAAGCTAAACCGATGACCATTATGTGTTCATATAATCGAATAGATGGTGTCTATGCTAGTGAAAGTAAAGATGTTTTAACTAAGTTATTAAGAAGAAAATTAAAATATAAAGGCGTTGTCATTTCCGATTGGGGCGCTGTACAAAATAAATTTAATTCAATTAATAATGGCTTAGATATTGAAATGCCTGAACCTAGACATCATGAGGATGTCATTAAAGCGGTAAAAGACGGTATTATTAGTGAAAAAAAAATCGATAAACGTGTTCGATATATTTTAAAAATGTATCAAAAACTCTTATCAAACCGTCGACATGGAAAACCTACTGATTTTGAAAAGAATCATCTTGTTGCCCAAAAAGTAGCAAGAGAAGCCATCGTCTTACTTAAAAATGAAAATGTACTTCCATTATATAAAGGTGAAAATGTTGGTTTTATTGGTGAATTATTAATTGAACCAAGAATTAATGGTGGAGGAAGTTCTAGTTTAAAACCTTATAGAATTGAAAAACCTTTAGAAGAATTAAGTGAGTATGGTGATTATAAACATGCTATTGGTTATAAAGGTGATGAAATAGATGAAGAATTAGTTAATGACGCTCTTGAAGTTGCTAGAACATCATCTAAGGTCATTTTATTTGTTGGTACTACTAGTAAAATTGAAAGTGAAGGTTTTGATCGTAAGAATATGGATTTACCACTTAATCAACAACATCTTCTAGAAAAAGTTTTAGAAGTTAATGATAATGTTGTATTAGTTAATTCAAGTGGTTCTCCGATTAATCTAGCACCTTATATTGATAGATTAAAAGGTGTCGTTCAAACGTGGTTCTTAGGACAAGCTAATGCAAAAGCTTTAATAGAAGTTTTATTTGGAAAAACCAATCCTTCAGGTAAATTAAGTGAAACTTGGCCGCTACATTATGACAATGTAATTACTTCAAGAACTTTCCCTGAAAAATATGAAGAAGCAAAATACACTGAAGGTCTATATACTGGATATCGTTATTTTGATTCATTTAAGATTCCAGTTTTATTCCCATTTGGATTTGGACTTTCATACACTGAATTTGAATATTCAAATTTAAGACTATCTAAAAAAGAACTAACTAATGGAGAAACTTTAACTGTTTCTGTTGATGTTACTAATGTAGGTAAAATTAGAGGTCAAGAAGTAGTCCAAGTATATGTTAAAGATAAAGAATGTCACTTTGATGTTTGTGAAAAATACTTAAAGGGATTTGCTAAAGTTACCTTAAAACCAAAAGAAACAAAAACAGTTACTATTACTTTGGATGAATCTGCTTTCTCAATGTTTGTAGAAGAATTTGATAAGTTTATGGTTGAAAGTGGAGAATTTGAAATCTTAATTGGTAAGAATGTTTCTGAAATTGTTTTAAAGGATACAATCTATTTTGATTCAAAAGATGAAATTACAAAACCTTTAACAATTAAGCATCCAGTTATGATGTGGCTAAGAAGACCTAATGAAAAAGCTGCAGTTGAACGTTTCCTAAGTGAAAATGACCGCAAACTTAGTTGGTGGGGCTATGAGGATCCTTTAATTAAAGTTGTAACAAGAATGTTACGAAATGAAGGATTTAAAGATGACCAAATCGATGAAGAAATTAGAAAATACTTTAGAGATTTCATGTAATTAAATAACAAGTTCAAAGGCTTGATTTCATTTTTAAGAAATTGAGCCTTTTTAAAACAAAAAAAACAGTCTTTTCTTCATTATTTAAAGACTGTTATTAGTGATGATATATCAGATATAACATATTATGATTGATTAATTTGATTCTTTCTTTCTTCAAGAGATAATTCTGAATTTTTAACAATTACAGCAAAACCTTGTAAGACTAGTTTTAAAACATATCCAATAAAAAGTATTATGGTACCAAAGGCTAGGAAGATAATGCCAAACGGTCTAGTAAGAGCAATAGAAATGCTATAAGATACACCTGCTATTAACATTAGACCACCAATAATAGCGAAAAATATAAATGCTAGGTCAGCTATAATATGAATTTTTAATGATATAGTTGACTTTGATTTTTTATTTTTAATCAATGATTTATCATACCCACGATAAGTTTTATTATCTATATCTTCTTGTCTCCATTTTGCTAATAGTTCTTTTTTCTCTTCATCACTTAATTTTTCTAAATAGTATACACCTTTATAACTAGTTAAAGAATTGCATAATTTACATATTACTTGGTCATCCTTTGCTCGTTCTAATAAGGACAATGATAAATATAGTTCATAATTTCCTCCTTTAATACTTTGATTTTTTTATAAACTTAATAGGTATAATGTCAATAGTTGGTAAAAAATTATGTTTACTTATTTTTCTTTAAACTTAAATAATCACTTATAAGCAAACTATAATAAATTAAATCATAATAAATACCATCTTTTTCAATATGATCACGTTTAATGCAGTTAAATTTCATACCGGCTTTTTCCAAAACTTTAGAAGAAGCAATATTTTCTTTAACACATCTAGCTCGTATTTTATTTAAATTTAGTTTGTTAAAACCAAAATCAATAATTACATTTAAAGCTTCACTCATTATCCCTTGATTCCAATAATTTCGATTTAGGACGTAGCCAATTTCACCGTAGTTTTCCTTTTTATTAATAGTGACAAAATCAATTGTCCCAATCATTTTCTTGTTTTTTTTATCTTCAATTGCCCAGATGTATGGATTATCAGTTTCATATTTTATTAAAACATGATTAATAAAACTTTGAGCATCCTGAATACTATTATATGTAGACCAAGAAACATATTTAGCTACCTTTTCATCACTTCCGTACTCATAAATATCATTGATATCTTTTTTACTTACTTTCCTTAAAATTAACCTTCTAGTCTCTAACTCTTCAAACATTTTAAATCACTCCGTTTATATGTAAAATTATATAAAATATTATGTTAATTACGAAACTATCTAATATAATTAATAATAAATGCTTAGTATACTATCTTCGAATAATGTAAAAAATATAGTTGTTATTTATCACAACTTCACAAATTTATGGTAAAATTAACTAGTATGCAAATTTAAATTTTGAATATAAGAAAGGTAGTTGGTTGATTTGAATATCCTTTTTAGTAAGTTTAAAGAAGTTACGATATCGGTTGCTCCTATAACGATTTTTGTCTTACTCATGCATTTTACTTTTTTACCGATAGAGAACGTTTTATTAATAAGATTCTTATTAAGTTCATTAGCGATTGTTATTGGAATGGCAATCTTCTTATTTGGTGTTGATTTGTTTGTTAATCCATTAGGAGAAATGAGCGGCGAAGCAATTGCTAAGTCTAATAATATTATTTTTGTAGGTATAGCTGGCTTAATTTTAGGTTTCTTTGTTTCTATTGCTGAACCTGCGCTTCACGTTTATGCAGGTCAAGTTAATCAAGTAACAGGTGGCGTTATTTCATTTTGGCAATTAATAATCGCGGTAGCTATAGGTTTTGGAATCATGCTTGCTATTGGATTAATTAGAACGGTATTAGGTTTTTCATTTAGAATATCGATATTGCTTTGTTATATAGTTGTTTTTATTTTTGCTTTATTTACTTCAAAAGAATATTTAAATATCGCTATGGATTCATTACTAGGCACAGGTGCGATGACAGTTCCATTCTTGCTTGCACTTAATTATGGTGTCACGAAATTAAGAAAGCAACAATCTCATGAAGATAGTTTCGGACTAGTTGCAATCGTTTCTGCAGGAACAATTTTAGGTGTATTAATTATGGGAGTTGTTTCTAAAATTGAACCTTTAGGTGGAAACTTGGAAATTGTTGCTCCGAATTTAACGAATGTCTTTGCACCTTTTATTGAACAATTCCCTGAACAATCAAAGAATGTTTTAATTTCATTAATCCCACTTGTCATTTCGTTTATTGTTTTCCAATTCGTGTTCTTCCACTTAAAAAAGAGACAAGTTAGAAAAATTGTTAAAGGGATTGGATATACTACAGTTGGTTTAATTATCTTCTTACTAGGTGCTAATGCAGGATTTATGGAAGTTGGTAAAGTTGTCGGTGAAGGTATTGCAAAATTACCAGACTGGGTAATCATTCTTGTTGCCTTTATCTTAGGATTTACTATTATTATTGCTGAACCTTCAGTTTATGTTTTAACTAGACAAATTGAAGATGTAACAAGTGGATCAATTAAAAAATTACCAATTGTTATATCATTTAGTGTCGGTATTGGTATAGCGGTTGCCTTAGCAGTTTTAAGAATAGTTATTCCAAGCATAGATTTATGGCATTACCTGGTACCAGGTTACATAATTGCCTTTGCATTAATGCCGTTTGTACCAAAATTATTTGTTGGTATCGCCTTTGACTCTGGTGGAGTCGCATCAGGTACAATGGTTGGAACGTTTATTTTTGCTTTTGTTCAAGGAATAGCTCGAGCTAAAGAAGTTAATTTAATTAACAATGGCTTTGGTATGGTAGCCATGGTAGCATTCACTCCATTTATAGCATTACAAGTTCTAGGGTTGATTTATAAAGTCAAATCTAGAAAAGGAGGCATAACTCATGCAAAATAGTAATTTAAAATGTGATTTAATTACCGTTATTGTTGATTATGGTAAAGGTAGTAAGATTTTTAATACCGCGAAAAAAGCTGGTGTTAAAGGTGCAACTATTACCTTAGGTAAAGGAACTAGTTATTTACATTTAAATCAATTACTAGATATTACTGAAATTAGGAAAGAAATTGTGTTAATGGTAACTAGTCAAGAGAAAGTTAAAAACACTTTAGAAGTTCTAAATAATAAGTTCCATTTTGACAAACCAAATCATGGAATCGCATTTACTATCGGTGTCGATAGTTTCTATGGTTATCATGATGTAGCAATAGAAAATTTAAATGAAAAGGCAGGGAAAAGTATGTATAAAGCTATCTTTGTAATTGTAGATAATGATAAAGGTGAAGATGTTGTAGAATCTGCTGTTAAAGCAGGGTCAAAGGGTGCGACAATTATTCATGCTAGAGGCAGTGGCATTCATGAACAAAAAACCTTATTTAATTTCCCAATAGAACCAGAAAAAGAAATTGTCTTATTAATTGCAAAAGAAGATCTAGTAGATAAGATTATTAATCAAGTCAGAGAAGATTTAAAAATTGATGAACCTGGTATGGGAATTTTATTCACTTTAGATGTTAAAGAAACATATGGATTAATTGAATAGTTATTTCTTCCAACATTCTAATTTTTCATTAATATATTTGCGATTTTTATCGTCTTTAATATTTTCTTCGTAGTCTTTTAAACAAGTAAAGACATCATTTCTTAAAAGAAAAAGAACAATTAGATTTATTAAAGCAGCAACTCCGACAGCAATATCAGTTAATTTCCATGCTGTGGTAGTTTCATAAAGGCAACAAATGGCCATTGTGAAGATGAACGTTACTTTATAGATTTTCATTGTTCTTTTTCTTTTTTTCTCATCCTTAAATATAAAATACAAATTAGTTTGACCATTATAAAAGGCTCCGACAATCGCCATAAAACCAAATAGTAAGATGGAAATTGAAACTAGTAAAGACCCAGTGTTAGGGAAGACACTACTTAGGGCGTGCTGAGCGAATTGTTCATAGTTAACTCCGTTTAATCCAACATGTAAAAAATCACCTGAAGAAGTAACAACATTATATGAATTAGTAGCAATAATAACAAAAGCAGTTAAGGTGCACATTAAAATATCAAGAAACACACAAAATGAAGAGGTAAGTCCTTGATGTACAGGGTGTCTAACATTACCACTAGCAGCTGTATTAGGAGTCGACCCTAGTCCTGCTTCATGAGTGAATAAACCTCTTCTTACCCCATGACTTAATGCTTCTCCAATAATTGCTCCAAAGACTGCGTTTTGATTAAAAGCATTATTAAATATTAAGTAAAAGACATCATTAACTTTATCTAAATTAAAGAATAAGACTGTTAAGGTTGAACCGAAAAATAAAATTGTCATAAAAGGAACAATCAAAGAAGCAGAAGTAACAATTTTTTTGTTTTCTCCGATGATAATAATAATTAAATTAAAACCGATTAATAAAGCTGTAATAATTTTTGGAATACTTAAGTTTTGTTCTAAAGCATTGGAAATAGTTGCTGATTGAATTGTAGGCATTAATAAACCTAAGCAAAGGAGCAAGATAAAAGAAACAATAATAGCCATTTTAGGTGATTTTAAACCTTTTAAAATATAGTAAGAAGGACCTCCACGGTATTCTTGGTTTATTTCGGATTTATACATTTGAGCTAGAGTGTTTTCAGCAAAGGATAATGAAGATCCAACTAAGGCTGTAATCCACATCCAAAAAATAGCACCAGGTCCACCTAAGAAAATTGCCGCAGCCACACCAATAATGTTGCCTGTTCCTGCTTGATTAGCAATAATTAAAGAAATTGCTTGAAATGGTGAAACTTTAGTTTTATCTTCATTTTTTTCAAACATATATTTAGATGATTTGAAAAAATATCTTAGATAGCAAAATTTCGTTTTAAATCCAAAATATAGACTCATGACTAAAATAAGAATTATTAATGGCCAACCCCAGATAATGTTATTTACGATACCATCCAAAAATTTATCAAATTCTTTCACTTTATCTCCATCCTCTACCTTACATCTTATAAATACTTATAGATGTTTATGATAGATAGACATGATAAAATAGTCTTATAAGGGGTGAAAGCATGATTAAAGATATCGTAAATAAACAAAGAATTTATTTTAATGAAGGAAGTACCCTTTCTTATGAATCTAGGATTAAAATAATTAATAAACTTAAAAAAGTTATTTTAAGTTATGAAGAAGAGATATTAAAAGCTTTATCTAATGATTTAAATAAAAGCCCATATGAGGCTTATTTAAGTGAATTATCGTTAGTTTTAAATGAGATTAACTTAGTTAAAAAGAATCTTAGAAAATGGATGAAACCAAAAAGAGTCAAATCATCTTTATCTACGATTTTTAGTAAGTCTTATCTATATAAAGAACCTTATGGTGTTGTCTTAGTTATTTCTCCGTGGAATTATCCTCTTCAACTTAGCTTGATTCCTCTTATTTCAGCTGTTTCAGCAGGTAATACAGTTATTTTAAAACCTTCCAGTACAAGTAGTCATGTTAGTGAAATCTTAACAAGAATGATTAATGATAATTTTGATGAAAGTGTTTTATATGTAAGTAATGAAAAAAGTGATGTTGTGATGAAAGAGAGATATGATTATATTTTCTTCACAGGAAGTCCAAGAATTGGTAAAAAAGTCATGGAACAAGCAAGTTTAAACTTAACTCCAGTTACTTTAGAACTAGGAGGTAAGAGTCCTTTAATTGTCGATGAGAGTGCTAAAATAGAACTAGCCGCTAAAAGAATTGTTTTAGGTAAAATGATGAATTCAGGGCAGACTTGTATTGCACCAGATTATATGTTTGTTCATTATTCACTTAAAGATAAATTAATTAATGAAATCATAAAATGTTATGAATTATTTTATCCTCATAAAATTAAAGATACATCTTATCCAAAAATAATTAATGAAAGACATTTTAATCGTTTGATTAGTTTATTTAAAAATGAAAAGATTATATATGGGGGTAATTATGATGAAAAATTACTTAAAATTGAATTAACACTACTTGATTCACCTTCACTTACGAGTGAAGTCATGAGTGATGAAATTTTTGGACCTATCCTACCAATTTATGAATTTAGTGATCTTAAAGAAGTGATCAAATTTATTAAATCAAGTGAGAAACCTCTAGCTTTATATATGTTTAGTTATGATAAAAATAATATTACTTATGTAATTAATAATATTAGTTTTGGTTCAGGCGCGATTAATGATACGATTATGCAAATAAGTAACCATCATCTACCATTCGGTGGTGTTGGTAACTCTGGTATGGGTAGATATCATGGCTGGTATGGTTTTGATACCTTTACTCATGAAAAACCAATATTAAAGAGTTCATCATACTTTGATTTAACACTTAAATATCCTCCTTATAGTGATGAAAAAATGAAATTATTAAAAAGATTATTTAAATAGGCAGGTGATTTGATGCAAGTTGATAATTTAAGTTTAACTATGCATCAAGGACGGAATTTAGTTAAAAATTTATCCTTTCATTTAAATAAAGGTGATCGTTTAGCCATTATCGGTGATGAAGGTAATGGAAAATCAACTTTAATAAAAGCGATATATGAACCTTCTTTAATCGAAGATTATTGTTTACTCGAGGGTAATATCAACCGTTTTAATCAAAGGATTGGTTATTTACCTCAGTTTCTTGATGAAAAATATTTAAAGATGACTGTTTATGATTTTTTAACTGGTACAATCCAAAAACGACAAGAATATGAAAAACTAGGTGATGTTTTTGAGCAACTATCAATTTTAAATCTTGATCCAAAAATTATTGATAATAATCAAAAAATGGAAACCTTAAGTGGAGGCGAAAAAATTAAAGTTCAACTAGCTAAATTACTTGTTGAAGAATATGATATATTACTTTTAGATGAGCCAAGTAATGATATTGATTTAGAAACATTAATTTATTTAGAAAATTTTATAATAAATGCTCCATGTTCGATTATCTTTATATCTCATGATGAAACTTTACTTAAAAAATGTGCGACAAGAATTTTACATTTAAGAATGTTAAAAAAGAAAAGTGAATCAAATTATCGACTGGAGAACATGGGTTATGAAGAATATGTGCTTAATTTTGAAAAACAATATGTTAATCAATTAAATAAAGCAATATATGAAAGAAAAGTAAAAAAAGAAAAAGAAGAAGTATTAAGAAAGTTACATTCTAAAGTAGAACATCAACTTAATCAAGCGGTTAGAAATCCAACACAGGGAAGATTACTAGCTAAGAAGATGAAGGTTATTACTGGTCAAGAAAAGAAGTTAGAGAAACAAGAACTAACTGAAATACCATTACTAGAAGAAGCAATTAATGTTAGTTTTAGTAATGGAAATATTGGTGTTCATTCTTCATTTAGAGTATTAGAATTAAATGATTATACTTTAAAGATTGATAATAAGATTTTAGCTAGTAATATTAATCTAACTATTATAGGAAACCAAAAGGTTGGTTTTATTGGTAAAAACGGTGTAGGTAAAACTACTCTTTTAAGAGTGATTAAAGATGAAATTTCAAGTAAAGATTTAAAAGTTGGTTATTTACCTCAAAACTATTTAGAAGAACTAGACCCATCTTTAACTTGTGTTGAATATTTACAATCTAATACTGGTTATGATAAAGAAAATTTAACGAGAATTATGAATTATCTAGGAGCATTAAACTTTAAAAGTGAAGAAATGCTTTCTAAAATCACTTATTTAAGTGGAGGTCAAAAATGCAAGTTGTGTTTAGTTAGGATTTTGCTAGAAAATAATGATGTTTTATTACTAGATGAACCAACTAGAAACTTATCGCCTTTATCTTTACCTCAAATTCGTAACTTGTTTGCTTCTTTTAATGGCGTCATTATAGCTATATCTCATGATCGAATGTTTTTAAAAGAAGTAATGGATATTATTTATGAACTTAAAAGTGATGGCTTAATAGAAGTTAATAAGGAAAGTTTAAATTAACATTAAAAACACCTTTTATTCATAGTCTTTATTAGGTGAAGTCTATGATGAAGGTGTTTTTTAATAAACTTAGTTTAGTCATTTACTTTTTAATCGCTGCCTTAGTTGTTCTTAATATTAATAAAGATGTTTCAGTCTCATCTACAAAGAATAAAAAGGATGCCAATTTTATTTTAATCGGACAAGATGAGGGGAGTAAGGATTCACCTGGAAGAGGTGACGCCTTAATTTTTGTTAATATTAAACATAGTAAAAAAGAAATTAATTTAATCTCAATTCCTAGAGATTCACTTGTTAGTATACCTTGTGGACCTAATGGAGAAATAATTCATAAAATTGGTCATGCTTATAGTTATGGTGAGGTTAATTGGAAAGGTAGTGGAGGAGGCGGTGTATGTACAGCGACTACGGTTGCTAATTTATTTGATACACCACCGATTTCTTATGTTATTTCTACTTTTAATGCCTTTAAAGAAGTTGTTGATAAAGTTGGTGGAATTGAAGTTGTTCCTAAATATAGTTTTTGTGAAAGTAATGTTTGTTTTAAAAAAGGAGTTAAAACAAAACTAGATGGTAAAAAGGCTTTAATTTATGTTAGACACCGTAAGTCATTGCCTAATGGTGATATCACAAGAACCTCTAATCAAAGACAAGTTTTAGTCGCGCTTTTTGACAAAGGAAATAAGATGCCTAATAATGAAAAAATGTTAATGGCGTTTTTTATTCTTACTAAAATTAGGACTAATGTTTCAATTTTAGAGATAAAGGATTATGCGAGTCCTACATACAAAGATTATAAAATTAATTCTCTTGTTTTAACTGGCTCAGATTATTATATTGATGGTGGTTATTATTATAAGTTAAATAAGTCACATCTTAATCAAATTAAAAAAATAATTAATGGATGAAAAAAGTCAATGAAACAAAGGCTTTTTGACATGCTTTTAAAGCATGTCTTTTTATATGAAAAATTTTAAGTTAAAAAGTGTTGATTTTTGATGAATAATTAGTATAATATTTTCGTATAAATAAATTAAATGTTTAGTTATACTAAACCCCGGGAGGTGATTTACCATGATTAAAATTGGAGAAAAACTAAGGTCACTTAGATTAAAAAACAACTTAACTTTATCTGAGTTAGCAGCAAGAACAGAACTAACAAAAGGCTTTTTATCTCAAGTAGAAAATGATATGACGTCACCTTCAATTGAGACGTTAAGTGATATATTAGAAGTTCTGGGTAGTAATATTGGTGAATTTTTCACTAAAAATCAAGTTCAACAAATCGTTTTTACGAAAAATGATTATTTTGAAAATGAAACAGATGATTATTTAATTAAGTGGATTGTACCTTCGGCACCTACTAATGAAATGGAACCAATGATCATGGAAATAAAACCTTTTAAAAAATCTTTAGTTATTCGTCCTCATAAAGGGGAAGAATTAGGTTATGTATTAAAGGGAAAAGTAACATTAGTAATTGGCAATAAACATTATTTAGTTGAAGAGGGAAGTACTTTCTATATTGAAGGTAATCAATCACATTACTTGTTAAATAACTTTGAAGAACCATGTAAGCTTATATGGGTATCTTCACCTCCGTCATTTTAAGAAAGTAGGTGTCTATTATGGGATTTATTAAAAACAATATTGAGTCAATGGAAACATCGTTTAATGGTCAACGTCGCCCTTTAATTGAATTAGTTAATCTTTCAAAAGAATATAACGGTCAAATTGTTTTAAAAGGGATTGACCTAACTATTTTTGAAAATGAATTTGTAACACTTCTTGGTCCTTCTGGATGTGGTAAAACTACAACTCTAAGAATTATTGGTGGTTTTGAAGAACCAACAAGTGGTAATGTCTATTTTGATGGTAAAGATATTAAAAGTGTACCTACACATTTAAGAAGTACTAATACTGTCTTTCAACGTTATGCTTTATTTCCACATTTAGATGTTTTTGAAAATGTAGCTTTTGGTTTAAGAATTAAAAATCGTCATAATCGTGGGATTAGAGGATTTGTTAAAGAAAAATTTAAGAAAATACCTTTAGAGGTAACATTAACAGAAGCTGAAATCGAAGAAAAAGTTAAATCAATGCTAAAACTTGTCGGTTTAGAAGGCTATGAAAATCGTTTAATTAATAAATTAAGCGGTGGACAAATGCAAAGAGTTGCGATTGCTAGAGCTTTGGTAAATAGTCCAAAAGTTTTATTATTAGATGAACCACTAGCAGCCCTAGACTTAAAATTAAGACAAGAAATGCAATATGAATTAAAAGAGTTACAACGTAAAACTGGAACGACTTTCATCTTTGTAACTCATGACCAAGAAGAAGCATTGACGATGTCAGATAAAATTGTTGTTATGCATGAAGGAATTATTCAGCAAGTCGGGTCACCTACTGATATATATAATGAACCAATTAATCGTTTTGTCGCTCAATTTATTGGAGAATCTAATATTGTTGAGGGGCATATGATTAAAGATTACCTTGTTGCATTTGATGGTCAAGAATTTGAATGTGTCGACCGTGGTTTTGGAGTAAATCAACCTGTTGATATTGTAATTCGACCTGAAGATATCGATATAGTAAAAGAAAATGAGGGTAAAATAAATGGTGTAATTGATTCGGTGGTCTTTAAGGGTGTTCACTATGAAATTGATGTTAAAACTGATAAAAGAGTTTATACAATTCACACCACTGATTACCATCCGTTAGGAACCAAAGTAGGAATTACTTTTGAACCTAGTGATTTACACATAATGGAGAAAGAGAATTATGCCCACCTATAAATTTATACCTAGAATTACCTCTAGGTTAAAATTTAATTGGAAATTTTCCACCATGTCATTACTCTCATTACCGTATTACCTTGTTTTGTTAGTATTAGTCTTATTTCCAATTCTATTTATCGCTGGAAATTCAGTTTTAGAAACTAATCCACATAGTGGGATGTATTACTTTACATTTGACCACTATACAAGAATCTTTACAGAAAAAAATCACTTAGTAATTAATTCACTAATTAGATCGTTGTATTTTGCTTTAATTGCTACATTTATTTGTGTTATAGTAGGATATCCATTTGCCTATTTCTTAACTAAATTAAAAGCAAAAACAAGAGCATTATGTATTTTATTAATAAGTGCACCGATGTGGATTAATATGAACTTAAGAATTATTGGTTGGAAACCACTCTTTGAATTTCCAAATGGATATTTGACATCATTTTTCCGTGATTTAGGATTTGGTGATATTAACTTTCTTTCTAATGGTGTTGCCTTAATTGTTGGTTTAGTTTATATTTACATGCCATTTATGATTATACCTATTTACACATCAATTATTAAAATTGATAAATCTCACCTAGAAGCTTCATCAGATTTAGGAGGATCACCTTATGATACTTTCATGAATGTGACCTTGCCTTTATCGCTTCCAGGTGTCTTATCAGGTATAACCATGGTTTTCTTACCAACAGCGACTGCCATCCTCGTTCCTAGTTATTTATATATACCAGGAGAACACAGTGGCCAACTAATTGGTCAAATTATCGAATTTAGATTTATTCAAAATGGTAGTTATGGTTTTGGAAGTGCGATTTCCTTAGCTTTAGCCTTAATTATAACATTAATGGTTATTACAACTAAGAAAATCGACAAGTACACAACCTTACAAGAGAAAGAAGGTGTTGGACGATGATGAAAAAGAAAAAAGGCATCTTTAGTAAACTCTATATCGCCTTAATTGTTATTTTCTTTTACATACCTCTAGTACCTTTAGTATTATTCTCGTTCAACGAATCGCAATCTTATACTGTATTTACAGGATTCTCTTTAAGATGGTATGAGAAAATGTTAGTTGATAACCAATTAATGAATGCCATAATGGTAACTATTACAATTGCTATTTTAGCAACAGTAATATCTACTATTATTGGAACTTTTGGGGCAATTGCGATTTCTAAATTAAAAAGAAATCGGAAAGAAGTTGTCCTAGCTATTAATAACATTCCTATTTTAAACCCTGATATTGTAACTGCGATTGGATTATTATTAGTATTTGTGGCTTTTAATATTCCTAGAGGTTACATCACGATGTTATTAGCACATATCGGCTTTTGTGTCCCTTATGTCATAATAACAGTCTATCCTAAATTAAATTCCCTTGATCCGAATTTAGTCGAAGCGGCTTTAGATTTAGGTGCTACTCCGACTGAGTCCTTAACGAAGGTTTTATTACCTCAATTAAAGCCGTCAATCTTAGCAGCAGCATCAATAGCCTTTACCATGTCATTTGATGACTTTGCTATTTCCTTATTTACTGCTGGTCCTAAGACACAAAATATTTCGACTTATTTATATTCAACTTTGAAAAAGCAAACTTTATCAGTTAATGCTTTTTCTACCATCATAATTGCAATTATCACCGTAATTGTAATTGTTCGCTATATAAAAGATAGTAAAAAAGATTTACTAGAAGAAGGGAGATAGAAAGATGAATCGTTTCAAAAAGACAATTGTAGTTACTTTAATGGCACTCTTACTTATTCCACTTGTATCAATGATTAGTAGTTGTGCGATTGTTCGTTTCTTTACATGTATGGGTAAAGATTCACTTACTGTTTACAACTGGGGAGAATATGTTGACCCAGATTTATTAACTCAGTTTGAAAATGAAAATAATGTTTGTGTCGACTATGTAACTTTTAATTCTAATGAAACTGCTGTTACTAGAGTTAAAAGTGAAGTCTTTGATGTCATCGTTCCTTCAGATTATGCAATTGAACAATTAGCTAAAGAAGGTTTAATTCAAAAATTAGATTGGGATAAAATTGATATAGATCCTGAAACTGATTTAGCAGATAATTTAAAAGCAATTTTAGATAATTTGAAAGATCAAGAAAATGGCTTTGATTTCTTAGAATACGCTGTCCCATATTTTTGGGGTAATGTCGGTATTATTTATCGTAGTGATATCGAAGGTGTTGAAGATGATTTAGCAGAGCAAAATTGGGATATTGTTAAGAATCCTAAATATAGTGTTTTATACTATGATTCATCTAGAGATGGCTTCATGGTTCCGTTAAAACAATTAGGATATTCAATGAATACATCAAATGATGATGAAATAAGTGAAGCTGAAGCATGGTTAAATGAACAAAGAAGTGTTTTAGGTGAAAATAAACTTCGCTATGTTGGTGATGAAGTTTTAAGTTTAATGCAAGCTGGAAGTTATGACTTAGGTGTCGTTTATTCTGGTGATGCAATTTGGATTATGGAAGAAAATGAAGATTATGATTTCTATACTCCTACTAATGGAACCAATGTTTGGGCTGATGGTATGGTAATCCATAAAGATTCAACTAAAACTGACCTAGCCTATAAATTTATTAATTTCATGTCTACTAAAGATTCTTCATATGCAAATTCGGTCTATACAGGTTATAACGCTTCAAATAAAGAGGCTTTCCTTGAAGCTTTAGAAACTGATTTTGCTGATTATGCTTATATCTATAACTATGAACTTCAAGAAAACGATGAAATCTATCGATATAACCCTACGGCTAAAGAAAAAATTGATGAAGCTTGGTTAAGAGTTAAAAATTAGTTAAAAATATTTAGGGGACATGCAACTGTCCCCTTTTAATAGCATATCTTGTAACGGAAGGGAATAATTGTAAAGAGTAAAAACCTTTCTCACTAGTATTGAAAAAGTTTAAAAGTTGTGTTACAATATCTAGCGCTGTGGTTCCTTAGCCAAGTGGTAAGGCAATTGACTGCAACTCAATGACCATCGGTTCAAATCCGGTAGGAAGCTCCAAAATTATGTTTGATTGGTAAGTAAAAAACGACCAAAACAACATAAAACGCCCTTAATTGGGCGTTTTTTGAACTGATACCAA
>DUOZ01000002.1 GCA_012838555.1 bacterium
AATAATAAATATTTACTCATCAATGATAGTAATTCTAATAAGTTCTTTGGTTTAATTTATCCTAAGATTAAAGATGGAATTAAAATTGAAAATGAAGAAGAATTATCTAAATTAAATAAAATAAAAGATTTGAAAATAAAGGTTTATTTAGATATAAAAGACGGTATTTTATATCTAGATTACAAATTCTTTTATGGTGATTTAACCAAAGAAGAAGCCCTTGTTAATAATGAATTTATTAATGAAGAAGTTGAAGATAACTTCATTGATTTTATTTATGAACTAGGTTTTGATAAAGAAAATTTAACTATTGAAAACGATGAATTAATCTATGATTTTTTAACAAATCAAATTGAAAACTTAAAACAATATGCTGAAGTTTATATAAGTGAATCAATCAAAAATATCAATATACGTCAAATGAAACAACCAAGTGTTGGTGTTAGGTTTGATAATAATCTTTTAGAAGTATCTTTTGATAATTTAGATTTTGATGTAAAAGAACTTGAAAAGGTATTAAGAACTTATCAATTAAAGCGTAAATTTTATCGTTTAAAAGACGGTTCTGTTATAGTCCTAAAAAACGAATACATGGATTTATTAAATGAAACCTATGAAGCTTTAAATGTTAAAGCTAACCAATTATCAGATATAAATTATGTTGAATCTTATAAAGCGATGAAGTTTTCAAATATTCTTGAACATATCGATGAAGATGTTAACTTAAAGGAATTTATAGATAGTTTAGTGAATTATGAAAAAGCAGATTACCCATTAGATGAACATTTTAATCAAGTTCTTCGTTCATATCAAAAAATCGGATATAAGTGGTTAGTGAATCTAACTAAGTATCGCCTTGGAGGTATTTTAGCTGATGAAATGGGATTGGGTAAAACAATTCAAATTATCGCTTTGTTAGAAAATGATCAAGAAGATATGCCTTCATTAATCGTGACACCTGCATCATTAATTTATAACTGGGAATATGAGTTTAAACAATTCTCGCCTTCAAGTAATGTTTTAGTTATAGATGGTAATGTTAGCGAACGAAAAGAAGCAATAAAAAATATAAATGGGAAACAATTTATTATTACTTCTTATGATTATTTAAAACGTGATATTGAGTATTATAATAATTTACAATTTAGGTTTTGTATTATAGATGAAGCTCAAAACATCAAAAATCAAACTACCAAAAACGCTAAAAGCGTTAAATCAATTGATGCACAAGTAAGATTTGCCCTAACCGGTACACCAATTGAAAATGCCTTATCAGATCTTTGGTCAATCTTTGATTTCATCTTACCCGGTTATTTTAGAACATATGAACGATTTAAAAGAGAATATGAAATCGATATTGTAAAAAATGATGATGAACATAAATTAAAGAAATTATCAATGCAAATATCACCATTTATTTTAAGAAGAACAAAAAAAGAGGTATTAAGTGAGTTACCTCCGAAAGTTGAACAAGTAATATATGCTAAAATGGATGAAGAACAAAAACGCATTTATCAAGCGATGTTATTAAATATAAAAAGGAAGATTATTAATCCAGAAACAAATAAATTTGAAGTATTAAGTTATTTAACTAGATTAAGACAAGTATGTTGTGACCCTAATTTAATTATTGATTCTTATATTGGAGAGAGTCCAAAACTAGAATTAACAGCATCTTTAGTAGAAGAATCAATAAATGCGGGTCATAAGATTTTAATTTTCTCACAATTTACATCAATGTTAGATTTAATCGCTCAAAAATTAGATTCTATTAAAATTCCGTATCTTACATTAATTGGTGAAACTCCAAAAAAGGAAAGATTAGATTTAGTTAACAAATTTAATAGTAGTGTGAAATTTAATGTCTTTTTAATCTCTTTAAAAGCTGGAGGTTTAGGACTAAACTTAACGTCTGCTGATACAATTATTCACTATGACCCATGGTGGAATGTTAGTGCCGAAAACCAAGCTTCAGACCGCGCTCATCGAATCGGTCAAACTAAAACTGTTCAAGTAATGAAACTAATCATGAAAGATTCAATCGAAGAAAAAATCATTAAACTGCAAGAATTAAAACAGCAATTAGTCGATAATGTCATTAATGATGAAGAAAAATTGATAAGTAAACTAACTTATGCAGAAATTTTATCTTTATTTGAATAAACAAAAACAGACTATTTTTTAGACTGTTCTCTTAGTTCTTTAAAATAGTCTGTTAATATTTGTCCACATTTTTCTTGTAAGATACCGCCAATAAATTCTACTTTATGGTTTAACCCTTTTAATTCAAAACCATTTATATTAGAAATGACCATTCCACCCTTTTTATCATAAGCACCAAAAACTATACGCTTAATCCTTGACCACACAATAGCACCGACACACATAAGACATGGTTCTAGTGTTACATATAAGGTGGTTTTATCTAAGTGCCAAGTATTAAGCTTTTTTGTTGCTTTTTTAATAACAATAATCTCAGCATGATCAATCGCACTTTTATTTTTTTCTTTAAGATTATGACCTTTTGCTATAACATTGTTATTTTCATCAACTAAAATAGCGCCAACTGGTATTTCATCTTTTTCTCTAGCTTTAATAGCCTCTTTATATGCTAATTCCATGAATCTAATATCAATTTCTTGTTGATTCATAGTAGCCCTCCTAATATAAAAAGTACCATCGCACATAACAGAGCAAACTTAAGGCTGCTACCTCCCGGTCCTGACCTGGTTCGTCGCCTGTTATCACGATGGCATTAATTAGTATACACTAATTTGAATATCCTATCAAGGTAATTTATGTTAGAATAACTTATACGAAAAGTGAAAAGTTAAATTGCCACTTGAAATAGTAAATGCACGTTTCTACTTGATAAAAAATGCGTTTAGTCATTCAAGCCGTCAGAGATTTATAATATTAAATGACTTCATACTATTAATTAAAACTAATCATGGTTGTTTTTCTAATATTAACAACTTACCTATTCTTTTTTTGGCGAGTTATTGCCGAGTAAACAACTTATTTATTTATTATCAAGATTTATTTAAATACTAAGGCATTTGCTAATTTAGCACCTAATCTTGCATTATTGTAAACTAGTTGTATATTTGACTCTAAACTTCTTCCTTCAGTAATATCTTTAATTTTAGACAGTAAGAATGGTGTTATTACTTTACCTTTAATCCCTTTTGAGTCGGCTTCTTTTAATGCTTCTTCAATTGCATGATTAATTACATTATAATCCATACTAAACTCTTCTGGGATTGGATTAGCAACGACTACTCCTCCATTAAGTACTAAATCCCACTTGATTTTTATAGTCTTTGCTAATTCTTCTGTACTATCTACCCGATAATCAACTTTAAACCCACTTTTTTGAGTATAAAATGCTGGCATTTCATCAGTTTGATAACCAATAACAGGTACTCCTTTAGTCTCTAAGTATTCTAATGTTAAACCAATATCTAATATGGATTTTACTCCAGCACAAATAACAGCAACATTGGTCCTAGCTAATTCCTCTAAATCAGCAGAAATGTCAAAGGTCTCAGATGCACCACGATGAACTCCACCTATACCACCTGTGACAAAAACTTTAATCTTGGCTAAATTAGCTAATATCATGGTTGTAGCAACAGTTGTTGCTCCATCGAGTCCTTTAGCAATAACTACCGGTAAATCTCTTCTACTTGTTTTTACTACTTCTTTACTTTTACCTAAATAATCAATTTCTTCTTTAGTTAACCCAATTTTAACTCTACCTTTTAATATAGCGATAGTCGCAGGAACCGCACCATTTTCTATAATAATCTTTTCTACATTTAAAGCTGTCTCAACATTTTTAGGATAAGGCATGCCATGAGAAATAATAGTCGATTCTAAAGCTACAACAGGTTTTCCTTCTTCTATTGCTTTTTTTACACTTGGATTTATATCTATATATTGTTCAAACATCATATTACCCCCATTATTCTAATTAAAATAATAACAAATTATTTAATATTTAACTACAAAATAAAAAAGTAGATGAACTTATTAAATTCAACTACTCTTCACCTTTTTTTAACAAAGTGTGGTAATAATATATCGGCAGCGCGCTCCAACCATGACATAAACTTCCTGCTCCATCAAAGTCTTCTTTTCCTTTGATTGTTTCCCAAAAAGTTGTCGCTCCTTTTTCTAACATATAAGCATAAGTCCTATCAATATCTTCTAAAATATAATTTCTATAATTAATAGATAGAAGAGGTCCAATACCTTCTAAGGTGAAATATTTGAAGATTAAAGCAAAGACCATAGATGATAAAATTGTTGGAGCCATTATTAAGAATAAAATGGTTCGATGTCCTTTAACCTTCTTAAATAACAAATAGGAAAAGAAGATATAAAGCGGCATACAAATTAATAATGAAACAAGATAAATAATAAGTGAATTCTTAATACTAATTTGTATAATATCGCCATCACTTGTTAATCTATTAATAAATTCTTTAAAGTTATCAAAGCCTACAAATTGCATTGTTCCATCTTGATAGTTTTTAAAGGCGTTAAGAATGGAGTTAATGTTAACACCAACATAGAAGATTAAGAACAAAAGTAATGGATAGGCTAAGAAACTCCAAACGAAGATATTTTTAGATACATGTGCTTTTTTAAAATAATTGGGTCTATCTTTTGCCATAATGCAAGACCTCCTTAATCATTAAGGAAGCCAGCATTTTTAGCTTGATTAATAAATTGATTCCATTGAGATTCTGAGTAAAGTTTAACTGAACCTTCCCAAATCTTATTAAATGAATATTCTCTAAATGCATGGATGGTTCTAGTAGGAATTCCATCAATCCTTGTTTTATATTTGAAATCTGTTCCTAAGTTAGAAGCAAAGGATAATGGTGAGATTAATTCACTAACTTGTGGGCGAACAACCACAATATTTTCTGTATCATTGATTAATTCAAATGCATTTCTAGTAAATTGAGTTAATTCTGCTAGTAATTCTTCTGACATTTCATAATCATAAGCTGTAGTAGCTCCTGTTACTCTTGTGAAATGAATTAAGTTTTCATCTTTTAATAAATACTTAACAAATTCTTTACTCATTGCTAATCTTTCTTGATCTTTATCTTGTGGGACCAAGATTGTTCCAGATTCACCTGAAGCAAAGACTGTTTTATTAGCAGCAAAAGCTTGATTTTCTAAAGCTGGAAGTAATAAATAACGGAAATCTCTTTCACCATAGTTATAGCCAGCACCTAAGTTAGGATAAATAGTTCTTGCTTCGTATTCCCACCAAATACCATCAACAAGCATAGCTGATTGTTTTGATGTTCCTGAACCTAGTAAGTATCCTGCATTACCAAGTAAAAAAGTCTTTTGAACGTCATGGTGGTTAACAGGAGAAATTGGAGCTGACGCTTTATATAGATATTCAAATTATAGAGAAAATGCGTTTAATGATAAACCACGTAACTCAAGTTATTCAATAGATTTCAAATTAAAAATTATTAAAGTAAAAGTATTAATGATTACAGTGCCGATAATTCTAGATTACTTTCTATTTTTTAAAAAATAACAATATAATCGGAATTTTCATATCCTTTTTTCTTAAAAATTTGAATGTCATATTTCTCTTTATATTTAGATAAAACTAAATCAGTATTGGGTACAATTGCTCTTGAAAAAAACAATGCAATATTGGACTTTATTAATAAACTATCCACCGAAATTTTTAAAAGGAATGACACCAAATGAATTTAGGTACCATTCCCAATCAAATTTTAATTATTTTTAGATTAGCACTCTGTCTACTTGATAGGGATCAATTCAAAATCTTTGAGTGCTTTTCCTTTTAGAGTATAAAACTTATATTACATTATTATTGGAGCAATCCTTCTTTTAATTTGGTAACGATAATAGAGATTTACATATAAGTAAAATAAATATCTCATTGGAGACTTAATGAATCTTTTGTGAAAAATCGTTCTTTTTAAAATGTTTTTAATGTTGTATATCTTATCATACATCTCCCAAAAGATTTCATTTATTTCATCTGTTGTCATATTTGGATGATTAATAACTGCTTTAGATGGACTAAAAGTAAATATATCCTTCTCTACAATTCGATTTTCTTTCATGAATTTTTCGTAAAGGTCAGTTCCTACTATAGGAGTCATAATATAAAATTTCGGAGCAATAATCCTTGTTTTATTAATAAACTTAATAGTTTCTCTTAATGATTCTTTGGTGTCATTATCAATACCAACAATCATTTCTGAAGCAACATCAATCCCAGCATTATAAATTTTTTCAATTAAATATTGATATTCATCTGGTTTACACCATTCTTTATTGATTGTTTTTAAACTATCCTTATTAATACTTTCTAGGCCAATACTTAAAGTAAAACAACCACTATCAGCTACTATCTTTAATAGTTCATCATCTCTTGCTATATCAATCGTACATTGGGTCATCCATTTCATATTAAGTTTTTTTATTTCTTTACAAAGTTCTTTCATATATTTTTTATCAGAAACAATATTATCATCAAGTAATAAAAATTTCTTAAACCCTAATGACTTAATATGTTTGATATCTCTTATAACATCTTCTACATCTCTTCTTAAGTACTTATTACGGTACATACAATAAATCGTACAAAAACTACAACTATTAGGACATCCCCTACCTGCTTGAACTGGTAGGAAATCTCCTATTTTTTTATTTAAAATTAACTCAAATCGTGGTAGTGGTGTAGATAATTTCTTAATTGGTTTTTGATAGAAAGGTTTTAAATCATTATTTTCAATATCTTTTAAAACATTATTCCATACTTCTTCACTATCACCGACTACTACAGCATCACAGAATTTTTTAGCAATTTCAGGGACTAAACTAACCATTGGTCCACCCATAATTACAATTTTACCGCGTTTTCTAAATTCTTGAGCTATTTCACAACCCCTTTTGGCTGCATGTCCCATACCACCAATTCCAATAACAGAAGCATCTGTATCAAATGGAATCTCTTCTATTGTTTCAATACAAATTTCAACTTCCCAATCTTTAGGTGTCATCGCCGCTAAAAGAGGATAAGCTAGTCCTACGAAATATAACCTTCCTTTTTTAACTAAATTACCAAAATCATCATAAACAGTAGGTTGAATAAAAAGTATTTTCTTTTTCATTTATTATCGCCCCTTAATTATTAACTTTAAATATTGTCTTAAAATATGCATCGCACCAAAAAAGACTCTCATATAAGTAATAAATCCATATCTTTTTATAATAAAGAAACTTGATTTAAATGTAGCAACGGTTTTTAAATATGATCTTACAATATGATAATAGAATTTTCTAATTGATAGTTTTGATGGCTTTAGTACTAAATGAGCCATATCCCATAATTCATATTTTTCTCTTGGGATGATAAATTGATCTTGATAATAATCATAAATAATCGTTCCAGGCATTGGAGTAATTGGTTGAATATTAACCGCTGCAGGGAACTTAGACGAATTAAGATACTTAATTAAATTGTTAAAATCTTTTTTCTCCCAATCTAAACCAACAATAATACCACTATAACATTGAATTCCATGCTTTTCTAAAATGCTTATAGCTTTAATATTCATTTCTACATTTGTCTTTTTTTGATAATTGTTTAATTCATCATCTTTAAATGATTCAATTCCAACAAAAATTGCTTGGACTCCGATTTCAGCAATTTTCTTAATAACATCATCATTATTTGCTATAAAATCAGCACGACCAAATAAAATGTAATTCTTTTTAATATTGTTCGTTTTAATTAAATCACAAAACTCTTCGACTCTATCTTTCTTTAATAAGAAATTATCATCAACTATAAAGATATTTTTTTCTTTAATATGTTTAATTTCATCGATCACATCATTTAAATCACGCTCAAAATACTTGTTTTGTGTTATTTTAGTACAAAAACAAAACTCACAATTATAAGGGCAACCAAATGAAGTTTTAATAGTCGCACATTTGGTATGATAGATATAATTATATTTCTTACGGTATTTTAATGTACTCTCTCTAGAAGGATGAGGATAATTGAAATTTGTATTAATAACATATTCTTTAGTATTATCTTTCCAAATTCCTTTAATTAAATCTTTGTTTACTTCAACAGGGCGATTAATATTATCAAGTAGTTCTTTAAATGTATCTAAAGCATTGACTTTGATAATATAATCTATTTCTTTAACTTCAAAATCACTAGGTACTACCTCTGCATGAACCCCTCCGACTACAGTAACTATTTTAGAATTTATTTCTTTAACTTCTAAAGCATAATCTTTAACGACACCCACATGGGTAATATATGAGGTAAAACCAACGACATCTGGTTGATATTTTTTAATAAAATATGATAATGGTTTTTTCTCTAAAATCATATCTAAAATGATAACATTGTGACCAAACTCTGTTAAATAAGAATAAAGATACTCTAATTCTAAAGGTTCACAAATCATAAAACTTTGTAAACCAATTGAATCTTTATGTGGTTTTGGTCGTACAAGTAAAATTTTTATTTTAATCACCTACAAATCTAATAAATAGACACAATAATGGCGATCTTCTCTTACCGTATTAGATTTATTAAGTAAAGTTGAATCTTCATTATTATCAAAAACAAAGTTAGTAACACCACTTTCAAACTTTTTACTTGTAACCTTATAACATTCATTTAATAAACCATATGCTACTAAACTTCTTTGATAAGGTTCTAAAATACCAATAGCATTTATAATCATTTTATTAACTTTCCTACGTTTAAAGAAAAAATTAAATCCAAGTGATAACATGGTATTTTTCTTACCTCCAGGAATGATTTCGTTAAAATCAGGATGCCAGAATATAAATCCGACTTCTTTTCCATCTTTTAAAGCAAAAATTAAGTTTTCCTTATCTAAAAACGGACCTAAATCTTTTAATAACTCATACATACATATTCCATCTCTAGGAAAATATAGAGGTGTCTCTTTTAAAGTTTGATTACATAAGTTACCAAATAATATCATTTCATTCTTAAAATTCTTTTTGTCTAAATATCTAAATGTAAATTCTTTATTTACTTTTTCTAAAATCCGTTCATTAAATTTAATTTGATTGGTGTAATAAAAATATGTTGTTAAAGTAAGTTTTTTAAATTTATACTTATCAAAATAATCAACATAATAAGATTTATGGTATAAACTATCGAAAGGAATTGGTTTATCAAAATTATCCATTAAGATTCCAACTCCATAACTAACATGACCATTTAACCCTATAACAATTTTCTTTAAATCTAATTTATTAGCTTCCTTTATCGCAGTATTAATTAATGAATATACAGCTTTACTTACACCTTCTTTAGCTTCAAAGAATCCAACTTGTAAAATTGGCAATTTATGATTATGAATTAATATACACTGGGCTAAAATCTCATTGTTTTCTTCAACATAAATAGGCTTTACATAACATTCTTTCGTAAAAGTATCTGATTGATTTAAAAATGTTTTAACAATACCTACCAAAGTGTCTTTAAAACATAAATCATTTTTATAAAGTTTATAAATAAAATCAACATACTTTTTCTTTTGCTTAGAATCAACAACATTAACAACCTTCATATCAATCACCTCGATTTAAAAACATTAAATTTTGTTTTAATCGGTTTAAATTCAATAAAATGAGTAAAAATTCTAATTATTAAATTTAAAATAGGATTAGAGTGATGAACTAAAGCATATAAATCCACATATCTACCACCAAGTTTAAGTTTCGTATCATCTGCGGTTTGACCTAAATCCACTATCTCAAACTTATGGTCGATTGCATACTCAACCATTTTTAATAACATCGTGATATATAGGTCATATTGAGTATTATATTTATAATCAACTCCAATGAAACCAAAAACTAAAACCTTTTTATTCTCAATTAATTGAATAAAGGCAATTGGTTCACTTCCTTTATATGCAACAATTATTTTAGCTTTGCATTTTTGGAAGAATTCTTTTGTTAATTTTTCTACTTGGAACTTAGAATTATTAAAAACATCTTCATATAACTTATATAAGCGATCATCAAATAATTTGTTATCACTTAATATCTTAAATTCTAATTCGCTTGAAGATTTTAATGCCTTTTTATATCGATATCTGTAACTACTCCTTAAATCACTCATATATTGTTCAAAACTATTCCATCTAATATCTAATAAGATATTTGAACACGTTAAGCCAAAAGCAAAATTCTTAAAATGAGGATTAGAATGAATATTTAAAATAAGTTTGCATCCTCTTATTTTTTTAATTGCCTTTTCTACCTGTTCTTTAGTTTTTTCTCCAATAATAATTCCTGCATTAGCAATAGATAAAGGAACATAAATAAAGGTTGTATCGATTTTAAAATCAATTGGTGAAAACATACCAATATTATGTTTTTTCTTTTTAAAAGTCATAAAAACCGAATCAAATTTATTTTCTTGATCTTTAAATAGATAATATTGTTGCTGACAAGGATTAACTTCTTCCATCAGTGTTAAAAATGACCTTTGCATTGCATAATTGTCTTTACAAAATTCATCCCATTCTTCGGGTAATTCACTTGCTCTTTTATATACTTCCATAATATCCCTCTTTAATTAATTCTAACATATTTAATAAATTATAAGTACACAAAATACATATAAATATTGAAACCAGTCTACCCATAATAAAACTTGAATAAATTATATATTATCTCTAATTTAATATAAATACACATTATACACATAGTGTGTAATTTGTGTTTATTCGTAATTTGGTTGAACTACCTTTAAAAATAAGATACAATTATATCAAATATTGGAGGAATAACATGTTTGAAAAATACTTTGGTAGATATAAACAAGGACTAGAACTTTTAAGAAATGAAGAATATGAAAATGCCTATGAAGCCTTTTCTAATCTAATAAATAAAAATCCTAAAGATTATAAAGCAAGAGCTTATCGCGGTATTATTAGCGCGATCTTTTTAAACAAGAGCGATGAAGAAATATATCAAGACTTAAAACTAGGTATTAAAGCACCATATAATCTTTCATCGAGAATTTATTCATTATATTCTGATGTTTGTTTTAATGTTAAAAAATATGATGAGGCTGTAGAATATGCTCAAAAAGCAATTAATGCAGGCATTCCAAGTGATACTAATTATTTGTTATTAGCTAGATACTATATCTATGAAAAAAATGATAAAAAGTTAATAAATACAGCTTTAGAATACATTGATTATTTAATGAATAAAATGCAAAATGATGAATTAATTATCTTAAAAGCACATGCTTATATCAAACTAGATAAATATGAGGAAGTTCAACCTCTGGTTGATAAACTTTTCTTTTCATCATCTAATGTTGATAATGCATATTTAATTCAAGCTGATGCTATTTTTTATAACCCAAATTCCTCAGATGAAGATTTAAAAAAAGCAATTAATTCATATCAAGAAGCAATAAATTTAATTAAAGATAATGAAATTAAAATTGACATCCTTTTAAAAATAAGTGAAATTCATAAACACATAGAATCATTTGAAGATTTGATAAAGACATCAGAGTTAATATTTACTTATCAAGATAATCATCCTGTAGCTATTTTTAATAAAGCGATTGGACTAGCAGCTTTAGATCATATTGATGATGCAATAAATCTATTAGAAGCTAACTTAGATACAACGCCACCACATCTAGAGTTATATTCTAATCGATTCTTAGCACTTTGGTATTATCAAAAAGTTAATAGTGAAAATGATTTAAAAATGGCAGTTAAATATGCTGTTAAAGCAGCTAATCTAGAGTTAAATCACCTCAATTATGCGTTAATTATCGATTTATATGAGGCACTATATGATTTTGAAAATGTTGAAAAATACGCTGATATGTATATGAAACTTTTCTTTAAATATCCTTATGGATATTATATGAAAGGTTATAGTTTATTCTTAAAAAGATATCCTTTTAAGAAATACATTAGATATTACAAAATGGCAGCTCAATTTGATAATACTTATCAAAAAGATTATTTATTATTGAATTATGAACGAACAAACAGAACTAAAAAAGCATTTAATAAAATAAAATCTGATTTCCATAATTTAATCATGCAAGGTTTAAAGGCTAATAAATACTGGGCTTATCGGTACGCTGCATTAGGTTATTTTTATGGTGAATATGGTTTTGATGTTAATATTGATGAAGCATATGTAGTGGTAAATCAATGTCTTGAACTTAATGATAATTCTTGTGATTTTACATTAAAAGGAGCGATTTTATTAAAACAAAATCAACATTTTGATGAAGCTGGTAGGTTGTTTGAACATTCTCACAATGAGTTTATAAGTTATAAAACACCTTGTTCTTGTGGATCTACATTTTTAGCTAGGATGTATTTAGAAGGAATCCACTTTGATAAAGATGAACCCAAAGCTATGAAAATCACTCTTGATTCATATAATAAAGCTAAAAAATATATGCATTCTAATTCTGCAATTTTATATGCATATTTTGCTCTTTTAAATAAAGAAAACTTTGATCTTAATCTTGCTTTAGAAAATTTAAAAAATGTAGAAAATGAACTTTATTATAATAGTCCAGTTTTCTACATGTTAAAAGAAATTTATTTAAAATTAAACAACCATGAAAAAGCCAATTATTATTATAAAAGAATGGAAGAATCATTACTTTACGAAGGTAAGACAATAAAAGAAGAAATGCTAGAAAAGTTAAAATCAAATCATCTATTCTTACCACCATTTAATAATTTCTAAATACAAAAATGCTGATATTTTCTCTAAACATCAGCATTTTTTAATGTTATTTAATAATATCTGTTCCCATGTATTTAACTAATGCTTCTGGTACAGTAACGGAACCATCTTCATTTTGATAGTTTTCTAAAATAGCAGCGACAGTTCTACCAACTGCTAAGCCTGAACCATTTAATGTATGAACAAATTCTGGCTTAGCTTTAGGATCTCTTCTAAACTTAATATTAGCTCTCCTAGCTTGGAAATCTTCAAAATTACTACAAGAAGATATTTCCTTATAACTATTGTAAGATGGTAGCCAAACTTCTAAATCATAGGTCATCGCTGAACTAAAACCAACATCACCAGTTGATAGTTTCATAACCCTATAAGGTAATTTTAAGATTTTTAAAATCTCTTCAGCATCATTAGTTAATTCTTCTAAGTTTTGATAAGAATCTTCAGGACGAGTAAATCTAACTAATTCAACTTTGTTAAATTGATGTTGACGAATAATACCTCTTGTATCTCTTCCTGCCGCTCCAGCTTCAGATCTAAAACATGGAGTATATGCAACATATTTAATTGGAAGTTCATCATTACTTAATATTTCATTAGCATGCAAATTAGTAACTGGTACTTCAGCCGTAGGTGCTAAATAATAATCAAATTCTCTTAACTTAAATAAGTCTTGTTCAAATTTTGGAAGTTGTCCTGTTCCAAAAAGAGAATTAGCATTAATCATGAATGGAGGTAAGATTTCTTTACATCCATGTTTTTCAGTATGAATATCTAGCATTAAGTTAATTACAGCTCGTTCGAGTCTAGCACCTAAACCTTTATAGACAGTAAATCTAGAACCTGTTATTTTACCTGCTCGTTCAAAGTCTAAAATATCTAAATTAGTTCCGATTTCCCAATGAGGTAATACTTCAAAGTCAAATTTTCTAACTTCTCCCCAAGTTCTAATTAATTCATTAGCATCTTCATCTTTTCCAACTGGTAAACTTTCATTAGGTATATTAGGTGTTATTGCCATTAACTCATTGATTTTTCCTTCAATTTCTCTTACCTTATCATCTAAGACTTTAATTTTTTCTCCAATATTAGCTACTTCTTCCATTATTGGGGCTACATCTAATCCTTGACGTTTATTAATACCAATTTCTTTTGATTTTTGGTTACGAAAGTTTTTTAATTCTTCAACTTCATTTAGAACCTTTCTTCTATCTTCATCAAGTTTAACTACGTCTCTTAAATAAGAAAAATCTCCATTTCTCGTACTTAATTTTTTAATGGCCTCTTCAACATTTTCTCTAATTAATCTAATATCTAACATATTAATCCTCCTTATAAAAAAAGGAAACAGCCCCCAAAGGGACGGTTTCCCGTGTTGCCACCCTTTTTGCATACATCTTCAATGCATGCCACTCATTACTAATAACGGTTAGTTGCCGGGAATGTTCACATTCCTCTCATAAGCGGATTCAAGATCGTTATCAATTGGTTTCCACCATCCACCAACTCTCTAGATGACACGTATCTTTACTACTCTTAATCACCGATTTAAATTGAATATACTATCAAAAATAAATAAAGTCAATACTATTATAAGCAAATTTACTTAATTGTTACTTGAAGTTTATCACTTTTAGGTGAAATTTCATCACCTTTCTTTGATGCAACCTCAATAATGTATGTTCCTTGTTCAAAATCTCCAATAAATATACTATTAACAGGAGTTATATCAAATTCTTCATCATTAACATAAATAATGTATTCTTCAGCACTTTTAACCATTCCCCATTTAACAATTTGTCCATCTAATATAAGATGAGGAGAACTTAATGGAATTTCTTTTTTTGAATTAAGATTAACAATATAAGCGCTGATTGTGATAATTAAAGTTAATAAAGTTGCTAGTCCAATAATACTAGTTAATATTCCTTTAGGAGAAATAATGAAGTTAAGAAGTTTACTAGATTCAATTTCTTGATTCATCTTATCCCTCCTGGTAAACTTTATTTATTTTTTTAATCTCTCATTATTTATTTTAATTGCTTCTTGATAAGTTTCAAGAAGTTTTTGTCCAATAATCTTAAGATCTCTTTCTTTAGCAGTCTCTAATCCTTTTTCTCCAGTAGGTGGTAATTTATTTTCAACAACATCATGTAATAATCTAACAAAATCATCATTGTTCTTACCTAAATAACAATTAACACCATCTACAAGCCAAGGATTGTAGACCGGGATATCTCTAACAACGATTGTCTGAGAACTAGCTAAAGCCTCTAAAATAACAATTCCTTCAGTTTCTTCATAAGAAGGGAAAAAGAATGCATCCGAACCACTAAATGCACCTTCAATAACATCACCACTGACATAGCCTGCCATAATGACATTACTTGGTGGGTTAGTCACGGCTTTTCTTACCTCTCTAGGAATAGACGCTAATGAAGATTGACCAAACCAAATAAATTGATATTCGGGTAATCTTTTTGCTACTTCCATAAAGTCAAGGATTCCTTTTCTTTTAATCCAAAGACCTACAGCAACAATTACCTTTTTACCTTCAGGAATGTTATATTTTTCTTTAAATATTTTTTCTTTTTCAACATCTTTTTTAAATCGAGTTAAATCAATTCCATTTGAAATGGCGACAATTTTATTTTTAATTCCATAACCTTCTAATAAGGATTTTGAATAAGGTGTAGGTGTTATAATCACATCACCTTTTTTATATAAACGTACAATCCATTTTTTAAACAAACCAGCGACTTGATTCGAGAATATATAGGAATTTTGAAAATCTTCTTTCGTTGAATGGGCATGATATACAACTGGTACTCCTTTTTTTCTTGCTTTATTAATGATTCGATTACTATTAAGCATAACAGTATTAATATGCAATAAATCATAATCATCATTAGGATCAGTGGTAGTTTCAACACCAACCAATGATAATGCTTTTTGTTGATGCTTTAATGCTCGCCCAATACCAGATTTAGAAATGGCTTTGGCTAATTCAAAGTAAAGTAGAACCTTCATACTATCCTTCCTTATCTATGTCTTTTTGCTCACTAGGAGTTTCTTCACTTGCTACTTCTGTTTCCTCTTCTTCGTGCTCTGCGACTTCAATAGATGCAATTTCTTGGCCATCATCAAGTCGAATCACCCTAACACCTTGAGTATTTCGACCTAAAATCGCAACTTGTGTTAATGGAATACGTAAGATAGTCCCTTTATCAGTAACAATGATTAAATCTTCATCGCCTTTAACCACTCTTAAAGCGACTAAATCACCAACTCTTTCAGTAGCATTTAAGGTTAAGACACCTTTTCCACCACGATTAGTTAAACGGTATTCATCAATTTTAGTCATCTTACCATATCCGTTTGCACTAATAGATAAGACATAGTCACCTTCATAACTAGTCGCAGCTCCTACAACATATCCGCCTTGGACATCAATACCTCTAACACCCATAGCATTTCTCCCCATTGCTCGGACATCTTGTTCATTGAATCTAACTACTTTACCTAAACTAGATGCAATGATGATTTCATCATTTCCTCCAGTTACTTTAACGCCAAAGAGTTCATCATCTTCATTTAAAGTAATAGCAATCTTGCCATTTTGTCGAATATTTTCAAATTCCTTTGTACTTACTCTCTTAACTAAACCTTTTTTAGTTACAAATAATAAGAATAAATCATCATATTTATCTAAAGCTAACATAGCCATGACTTTTTCTTCTTTTTCAATGTTAAGTAAGTTAATTACAGGGATACCTTTATGTTGTCGACTATACTCAGGAATTTGATAGCCTCTCATTCGATAAACTTTACCAGCATTAGTAAAGAATAATATATCAATATGAGTAGTAGTAGTTAATAAATTTGATACAATATCATCTTCATGTGTAGACATCCCTCTAACACCTTTTCCACCACGGTTTTGGGTACGATAAGTGTCTAAATTAACACGTTTAATATAACCATTCATAGTTAAAGAAATGACAATATCTTCTTTAGGAATTAAATCCTCATCTTCAATATCAAATTGCCCGATTAAGATTTCTGTTCTTCTTTCGTCACCATATCTAGCTTTAACATCTAGTAATTCTTTTTCCATGATTTCTACAACTTTTTCATGGCTTGCTAAAATTGATTCTAGCTCAGCGATTAAGGCATCTAATTGCTTAATTTCTTCTTCAATTTTATCTCTTTCAAGACCTGTTAAGCGTTGTAATCTCATATCTAAAATCGCTTTTGCTTGTTTTTGTGATAAATCATAGTTTTCCATTAAACGATTTGATGCTTCTTCATTATTACTACTTGTTTTAATTAATTCAATAATGTCATCAATGTTATTAATAGCAACAGATAAACCTTGTAAAATATGAATTCTATCTCTTGCTTTATCTAAATCAAATTGAGTTCTTCTTTTGATTATTTCAATTTGATGATCAACATAAAGACTAATCATTTCTTTAATTGATAAAATTTGAGGTACTCCATTATTTAAAGCAAGCATATTAATGCTAAAACGGCTTTGTAATGGAGTTAATTTATATAAATTATTTAAGATAACTTCAGGAATAACATCTCTTTTTAATTCAATAACAACACGAATACCTTCACGATTTGATTCATCTCTAATATCGCTAATGCCTTCAATGGTCTTGTTTTTGACTAAATCGGCAATTTTTTCAACCATTGTAGCCTTATTTACTTGATAAGGAATTTCACTAACAATGATTCGATGTCTTCCATTACCCATTTCTTCAATTTCACATTTTGATCGAATAGTAACTGAACCATTACCTGTTTCATAAGCTTTTTTAATTCCTGATTTACCTAAAATTTGTGCACCTGTTGGAAAGTCAGGTCCTTGGATATAATCTGTCATTAAATCAATAATTGATAAATCTGGATCTTTTGCTAATGCTAAACAAGCATCAATTACTTCACATAAGTTATGTGGAGGTATGTTAGTAGCCATACCTACAGCGATACCAGTAGTACCATTAACTAATAAATTAGGGAATTTAGCAGGTAATACAACCGGTTCAATTTCTTCTCCGTCATAGTTTGGCATGAAATCAACTGTATTTTTATTGATATCTTTAACCATTTCCATGGCAATTTTAGACATTCTTGCTTCAGTATAACGCATCGCAGCTGCCATATCGCCGTCAATTGAACCAAAGTTACCATGACCATCAATTAAAGGATAACGAATATTAAAATCTTGAGCTAAACGTACCATTGCATCATAAACAGCACTATCACCATGAGGGTGATATTTACCGATAACGTCACCAACAATACGAGCAGATTTCTTAAATGGCTTATCAGCATGCATACCTAAGTTATTCATTGCATAAATAATACGTCTATGAACTGGTTTAAATCCGTCTCTAACATCTGGTAATGCTCTAGAGACGATAACTGACATTGAATAATCTAAAAAGGAGGTTCTAACTTCCTTAGCGATATCAATAGGAACTATACCTTTTGGAAGTTGCTCTTCTGTTTCATCTATTTCATCATATTGATTTAATTTCTCATTTTCCATTTTTTAACCTCCTTAAATATCAAGATTCTTAACGAACTTCGCGTTCTTTAAGATAAATTCTTTTCTTGGTTCAACTTTTTCACCCATTAACATATCAAAATAAAGATCTGCTTCCATAGCATCCTCTAGCTTAACTTGAAGCATTGTTCTTCTTTCAGGGTCCATTGTTGTTTCCCATAATTGTTCAGGGTTCATTTCCCCAAGACCTTTATATCGTTGAATATTAGATGGTCTATCACCATATTCTTTTTTAAGCTCTTCAAGTTCTTCATCTGAATAAACATAATGAACATTACGGTTATAAGTCACCTTATATAAAGGTGGTTGAGCAATATAAATATGACCTTGCTCGACAAGCGGACGCATATAACGATAGAAGAACGTTAATAATAGAGTTCTAATGTGGGCACCATCAACGTCAGCGTCCGTCATGATTACGACTTTATGATATCTTAACTTAGAAATATCAAAAGTTGGACCAATTCCTGTACCTAAAGCGGTAATCATTGTTCCAATTTCTTGGTTTTCAAAAACACGTTCTGGACGAGCTTTTTCAACGTTAATGATTTTTCCTTTTAAAGGTAAAATTGCTTGGAATTCTCTATCTCTTCCCATTTTTGCTGATCCACCAGCTGATAAACCTTCCACGATGTACATTTCACAAATTGTTGCATCTTTTGAGGAACAATCAGCTAATTTACCAGGTAAAGATGTGACTTCAAGTACACTTTTTCTTGTTAATTCCCTTGCCCTTTTAGCAGCGACACGCGCTTTTGCTGCTAGCATACATTTTTCAACGATAATCTTTCCTTGGTCAGGGTTTTCTAATAAGAAACGCTCAATTTGTTCACTTAGAATTTTATTAACAATCGGTCTAACTTCTGAGTTACCTAATTTAGTCTTTGTTTGACCTTCATATTGAGGATTAGGATGTTTTACTGAAATAATCGCAGTTAAACCTTCTCTAACATCATCACTATTTAACGCTTCATCGTTATCTTTCAAAATTTTGGCTTTACGACCATAATTGTTGATTACTTTAGTTATAGCATAACGGAATCCTTCTTCATGAGTTCCACCCTCGTGGGTGTTAATGTTATTACAGAAAGAATAAATTCCAGGTAAATAACCATCGTTATACTGAGCGGCAAATTCAACCATAATATCATCTTGACTACCTTCAACATAAATAATTTCGTCATGAATAGGTTGTTTGTTTTGGTTAATAAAAGCAACATATTCTTTTAAACCACCATTGTAGATGAAAGTATCCTTTTGTGTTGGATTTTCTCTCTCATCAATAAGAGTTAATCTTAACCCTTTGTTAAGGAACGCTAATTGACGAATTCGATCTCTCATAACTTCATAACTAAATGTAGTTGTTTCTTTAAAAATTGTTTCATCAGGTTTGAATCTAACTTTAGTTCCCGTTTCACTAGGATCGATATTTCCAATTACCTTTAATGGTTGAGTAACCTTTCCACCATCTTCAAAGGCTATATAATAAACTTCTCCATCACGTCGAACCCACACTTCTAATTTTTTTGATAAAGCATTAACAACCGAGGCACCAACACCATGAAGACCACCTGAAACCTTATATCCTCCGCCTTCACCAAATTTACCACCAGCATGAAGTACAGTATAAACCGTTTCAACCGTTGATTTTCCTGTTTTTTGGTGAATACCTACTGGAATACCTCTTCCATTGTCAGATACTATAATTTCATTGTCTTTAGTGATTGTAATTTCAATGTGAGTACAAAAACCTGCTAAAGCTTCATCAATCGCGTTATCAACTATTTCCCAAACTAATTGATGCAAGCCTCTTGATGCAGTTGTACCAATATACATACCAGGACGTTTTCTTACAGCTTCTAATCCTTCTAGAACCTGAATATTACTTTCATCATATTTACTATTAAACTTAATGTCATCAGACATAATTACTACTTCCTTTCTATATCAACTACCGAACCTTGTTCAATTAGGTAGTAAGTCGCATCTAAGATATTTATAAAACCTTCAATATCAGTCACATTCGCTGTTGTAATAAATACTTGCATGTCTTGACTTAATGAAGACAAGAGTCTTTTACGTTTGTTTTCATCTAAATCAGACATCATATCATCAAAAATAATAATCGGTTTTTCTCCGCTTCTTCTTTCTACTACCTTAACTAGAGATAGTTTTAAAGCAATCGCTGCTAATCTTTGTTGGCCTTGAGATCCAAACACTTGGATATCTTCACCATTAATTTTAACTTGAACATCATCAAGATGAACGCCAATTTGAGTCACTTGTTTTAAGATATCTTTTTCAAAGTTTTTCTCATACTTTTCATAAATATCTTTCACTGAATTAACATTAGAAAAACTCGTTTGATAATTAACATCTAATTTAAAATTATCATCAGATAATTGTTTAAAAGTTTTACTTAATTCTTCATTTAGTTTACTAATAAACTCTTTTCGTTTGTTAATAATTAAAAAAGATTCTTCTGCTATTGCTTTCGTTAGAACTTTTAAATAAAGTTCATCAATTTTTTTTTGTTTTAAAAATTCATTTCGTTCTTTAAGTAATTTTTGATACTTGTTTAAAGAATAACAATAACTAGGTGAGATCTTACTTAATTCACTATCAATAAAATACCGTCTTTGTGATATATCTTTGAACATCCAAACATCATTGCTAGTAAAGCAGATGGTATTTAAGATTCCAATAAAATCACTATTGCGTTCTACCTCATTCCCGTTGATAAACTTATTCTTCTCTTTAGAGGTCAATCTACAACCTAATAAGGTTTTTCTACCGAAAGCCTCGATATTAGCCTCTATTTCGAAAAAAAGCGCGTTCTTATTAATTAAAACGCTGTCTTTATGCATACGGAATGATTTAAGTGTGGATAAGTAAGCAATTGCTTCAACTAAATTAGTTTTACCTTGTCCATTGTTACCATAAATTACATTGATTTTTTCATTAAGGTCTAGGTCTAAATTAAGATAATTTCGATAGTTAGTTAGTCTCAGGGAGTTGATTTTCATCCACTTGCACCTCATAAACTACCTTATTAAATTCAACCTTATCACCGTGGTATAATTTTTTCCCGCGTCTAGTATCAACATCACCATTTATTAAAATTTGGTTTGACGCAAGAAAACTTTTAGCATCACTTCCTCGATCAATAATTCCTACTAATTTTAGGAATTGTCCGAGCTTAATATATGGGGGTTTGACGATAATGATTTTAGTCTCATTTTTCATCATTTTTCTCCCCTTTCTTTTATATATATTCTTTACTATAATATTATATCACAGAATAAGTCATATTTAAAGCAAATTAAAAGACCATCCGAGGATGATCTTTTGCTTATTTTTTAGTAAGTTCTAACAGGTAATAATAGTTGAATATTTGAATCGTCTTCATTGTTTTTAATAACAAATGGTTTCATATCTCCATTAAATAAAATGGTGACATTTTCAGTTCCGATTGCTCTTATAGCTTCAATTGCATATTTAGCTGTGAACGAAATATCGAGCCGTGGTCCTTCGTAAGTAAAGGAATCGATTGTTTCTACTACTGAACCAATTTCTTGGCTCTTAGAAGAGATTTCAGCCCTTTCTGGAGTTAATGACAACTTAACGATATTGTTTCTATCAATTGATAGTAATGAAGCACGATCTATTGCAGAGATTAATACTCCTGCTAAAGTATCAAACTTTGATTCAAAAGTAGATGGAATTAATCTTGAAGTATCTGGATAAGGACTGTTATGAACTTTACTTGAAATAATCGTTCCATTTAAGTTAAAGATAACTTTACGATCACTAATATGAAGTTCAACCATACTTTCATTATCAATTAATCTTTCTACTTCAGTTAAATTTTTAGCAGGTATAGTAACGTTAAATTCAACATTTTGTTGTAACTCAATTACTTTAGTAGCTAAACGATATGAGTCAGTTGATGTAAAATGTAATTTTTTATTTTCCGCTTTAATATTAACACCGGTTAAAATAGGTCTTGTTTCTTTATCACTAGCTGCAAAAGCAGTTTGAGATATCGCAGTTTTTAAATCATCTGAAGAAATTGTTAGAGTCACTCCTTCAGGATTAAAATCAATATTTGGATAATCTTCCACTCTAAAGCCATTTAAATTGAAATTGGAGTTATTGTCAAATACCCTTATTAGGTTTGAGTCAATTAATTCAATACCTACTCTTTCACTTTCAATTTTACGAATAATTTCGGTAATATATCTACCAGCAAGTAAGATTGAGCCTTCTTCAATTACATTAATGACATCTTCATTGCCAATTGATTGTTTAATTGTAGTTGAGATAGTAATTTCACCATCTGAAGCTAATAAAGTTAATCCTTCCTTAGTTAAATCAAATTTGATACCTGATAAAGAAGGAAGTGGTGACTTTGGTGAAATGGCTCTTGATACGGTTGTTAAACCTTTTAGTAAATGTAAACGAGATATTCTCAAATTGAAACTCATGACAATCTCTCCATTCTATTTCTTTATTTTTATTCTTTATTATTAATAATGATTATTATTAGGGGTGTGGAAATTGTGGATTAACCATAAATTTCCTACACCTAAATTATATCATATTAGCCTTATTAAAAGTAGTATTTTTTTCATATTTTATTTAATTTTTCAATGATTTTTTTAATTCCTCAACAGCCTTACGATATGTTTCATCAGTTTTCAACAATTTGTCTACTTTATTGCACGAACTTATAACAGTTGAGTGATCTCGGTTTGAGAAGTTCCTTCCAATTTCCGTTAAAGAAATATTAAGTAAATTACGACAAAGATACATTGCAATATGTCTAGCAGTAGTTATATAGCTAGTTCTTATCTTACTTGTTAAGGCTTCGACTGAAATATTATAGTAAGAAGCAACAGTTCGTTTAATTTTATCAACTGTAAGTTCTTCTTTTTGACTAATTCCACTGTTTTTAAAGGCTGTTAAAGCCATTTTCATATCAATCTTTTTATTAGGAGAATTAAAAGTAACAGAAAAGAATAAAATACGATTTAAAGCGCCTTCTAATTGTCTTACATCATTTGAGAAACTTTGAGCGATATAGTGTAAAACCTCTTCTTCAATTGAGTTTTTATCGATACCTTGAAGTTCTAGACGTTTATGTAATATTGCTAAAGCAGTTTCAAATTCAGGTGAATCAATTCCAACACTTAAACCACTAACAAAACGACTAACTAGGCGTTCTTCTAGACCTTTTAGTTCATGTGGAGGTCTATCACTAGTTAAAACGATTTGTTTACGGTTATTTATTAAATAGTTAAATAAATGAAAGAATAATTCACTAGATTTATCTTTGTTAGCAAGGAATTGAATATCATCGATTAATAAGACGTCGATATTCTTAAATTCATCTTTGAAAACTTCAATTCCGTTATCATGAAACTTAGCACTTCTTACAAAACTTTCAACAAAGTCATTCGCCGAAATAAATAAAACTCTGATATTTCTTGGGTTTTTGACTTTTATATAATTACCAATCGCATTAAGTAAGTGCGTTTTACCCAGTCCTGTTTTACCATGAATAAACAAGGGATTAAAGAAATTACCAGGATCCATGGCAGCTGCTAAACTTGCTGAGTGACACTCCCTATTACTAGGTCCAACAATAAAATTATCAAAAGTATAAATTGGATTTAAATTAGTAGAGAAGAATGTCGACTTAAAAGGTGTTTCGGTAATTGTACTTAAGTCATTATTATGATTGTTTTTTAGAAGCGATTCTTCAACAATCCGGCACCTAAAATTACTTTCTGTCACCGCATTAATCTTTTCATTTATTGTATTTAGGTACTTACTATTTAAAACTTCACAAACAAATTTACCTGGGACAGAAATGATTATGGTATCGCCATCAACGGTGTGTACTTTAGTGTTAGCAAAAAAAGTAGAAAAAATGTTGTTATCCTGGATTTCGTTTTCAATTCGGAGTAGGACGTTACTCCAAATCTCTGCCAGGCTATTAGTAGTATAGTTCATAATAGTCTCTCCCCACCATTACGATAATAATATATCACTAACAAAAGTACTTTTAAATATGAAAATGTGGAAAACTTTTTTATAAACAGGTTTTCCACATATAAAATTCTTATATTTTTATGGGTTTTTTGAAGTTTTCCACAATATTTAAGATGTTGATAACATGTTAATAAACATCGTTTTATACACATGTATGTTAATTGTGTTAAATATTTTAAACATTAGGTCGATATTATCAACACTGAAAAAACCTTTTAAATATTAACTTTTTTTAATGTTTTCAACAAAAAATAAGTAGATTTCCACAACTTCTTTAAAATTTGTGGAAAAGTATAAAAAAAGGTTGATTTTAATTGATAAATCAACTCTTTTTGTGAAATTCTGCACAATTCGACATTTTTCAACAATTCATGTTTTTGTTTAAAAAAGTTCACACGTGGAACATTTTATTCTTTAAAAATTTCATCATATTTTTTAATGATATTTTTCTTTTTTTCCACATCTAAGGCAATTAGACGATTTAAATACTCATTAAAGCTAATTTGATTCATAAATGCTAACTTTTTAGCTTGATCAAATAAGTCAGGGTAAATTAAAAGATTAACCCTTTTTGATTTAATCGCTTCTTTAGGTGTTTCTTTAACGGGTTCTTTTATTTCTTTTTTTGGCTTTGTTTCATTATCAACACTTAAAAATCGAGAAGTAGCCATCGTACCAATATTAGAAAAATCTTTCTTATTGCTCATATTAGTCTCCTCCAAGATATTCATCTACAAAACTTTGATAATCAACAACTGCATTATTAAGTGGTGCATAATCAAATAAATTAGTACTCTTTGTTTGAGCTTCTTTGATAACCACACTTTCTCTTATTTTACTATCAAATACTTTTGTGTTTAATTTATTGCCAAATTCAATAATAGCATTATAAATTTCATTGTTTAAAACCGAACGATTATTCCATTTAGTGATTAAGAACCCAGCAATTTTTAGTTTTGAATTACAATATCTTTGAACAGTTCGGATTGTGTCGTTTAATTGTCCGATTCCTTGAAGTGAAAAGATATCAGTACCTAATGGAACGATTACATCTTTCGATGCAGTAAATGCATTAATCGTTAATGTTGATAAACTAGGCGGACAATCTAAAATTACAAAATCATAATGATCTTCAATTTCTTCTAAAGATTCTTTTAGCCGATATTCTTTACCTGTAAAGTTTAAATCTAAATCAGCCCCACTTAGTAAAATATTTGATGGAATAACATGGACATTATCCCTACTGATTTGGATTGATTTATCAATTGGTACTTCTCTTTTTAAGACTTCATAAATCGTTGCCACATTACTAGTTCTTATTCCTTCAAAACAAAAACTAAAATTAGCCTGAGGATCTAAATCAATCCCTAAAACACGATAACCTTTCTTCATTAATCCATACACTAAAGCATATGAAGTAGTCGTTTTACCTACCCCACCTTTTTGATTAGCAATACTGATAACTTTCATCTTATTCCCCCTAATATACACACAATAAACATTTTGAACAATATATGTACTTCAAAATTAATAATAAACAACATGGAATTAATTGTCAACAGGTGAATAAAACTATCAATCTAGATACATAATATTTAAGTAATAAAAATATATATCTAGAAAACGGTTTTTTGTTGACTTATTAACTTAATGTCTATATAATTTATACGCGTATATTGTTTTTATCGTGGAGGTGTATATTTATGAAAAGAACTTACCAGCCAAGCAAGAGAAAACGTGTAAGAACACATGGATTCCGTGCTAGAATGGCTACACCAAATGGTCGTAAAGTTTTAGCAAGACGCCGTGCTAAAGGAAGAAAGGTACTTTCTGTTTAACAAAAAACCACTAGAGTGAGCCAGAATCTTTCTAGTGGTTTTTTAAAAATTTAAATTATGAAAAAACAATATCGACTAAAACGTAATGAAGACTTCCAAAAAGTCATAAGTAAGAAAAGAAATCTGGCCAATGCTAGCTTTGCTGCTTATTTTTATCCAAATAATCTAGGTCATGCTAGAATCGGAATTAGCGTTAGTGTAAAATTAGGTAAAGCGGTAGTTAGAAATAAAATTAAACGTCAAGTTCGTATGATGGTTCTACAGGCCGTTGATTTATCTAAAAGTGCCGATTTCATCTTCATTGTAAGAAAAAGATACTTGAATAAAACATTTGAAGAAAATCTTAAAGCATTGCAAGAGTTAAGTGCTAAAATTATGTTTAAACTAGACAAAGAGGTGTAACCAATGAAAAGAATGAAAAAATATTTATTTATCTCCTTTATCTTTCTTGGACTTTTTATTCTATCATCATGTACAAGACATTTTTGTTCAGATGAAGATAGATTAAAGATTATTGACGGTTTAACACAACAAACTTTCATTCAAGAACAAGCTGAAGCAAAAACATTAGAGTTAATGGAAAAAGAAGGGATTTCTAATCCTACAAAGGAACATGAACTCTTTAATAAATATTATCTAGGAACTTCTGAAAGTGCTGCTGATATTAAAGCTAGAGCTGCTCTTGACATCAAAGAAATATCAGAAGATCATCCTGATTTTGAAAGTATGTATGCTGTTGAATTTGAAAAACAATTAAATAAAATCAAAAGTGATGCTTTAGTTGGAAACAAAGAAGCTAAAAAAGAAGCTCAAGAATTAATGGGCGTACTTTATACAACAGCTTCTGAGTATTATTTTAGCCAAAACTATCCAAAAGCATGTATTGTTACTGAAGATACTGTTGATCCAGTTAGTGGTGGATTAATTGAAGGAAAAACATGGTTTGAATCAATGAAATTTGGACCTATTGAATTCTTGTTTGTTTATCCAATTGCTTGGTTAATTATCTCAATTGCTAAATTATTCGGTAATACAGCTATTGCAGCAGTTGTTGGATTAGTTATTACAACAATTATTGTCCGTCTATTAACATTTGGATTAACATTCAAATCAACTATCCAATCACAAAAATTGACATTAGTTCAACCAGAAATTCAAGAGTTACAACAAAAATATGGAAATAGTAATGATCCAAATACGAAAAACATATATGCTGCCGAAATGATGAAGGTGTATAAGAAACATGGTATTAAAAACCCACTTGCACCATTACTTTCACCATTTGTAACATTGCCAATCTTTATTGCGATGTGGGGAGCAGTTAATGGTGTCTCATTACTTAGAACCGGTAATATTCTAGGATTAGAATTAGGAAGTCAATTATTCTCTAACCTAGGTATTAATAATTTAGATAACTTTAATTTATTTGCTTGGATTATCTTATTATTCTTAATTGCTTCACAAGTTGTTTCAATGAAATTACCAGCTTGGTATAGTAAGAAAAAGAGACAAAATAATCCTAAGTTTAATAGCAAAGTTGATGAACAAAAATATAAAGCAATGCAATCATCAACAACTATGATGACTAATATGATGTTAATCATGATTATCGGTATGGGTTTATTCTTACCTACAGCAATGTCTATTTATTGGATTTTTACTGCCTTAATGACAATTGTTCAACAAGTTGTAATTCAAAAATGGGTTTTAGGTAAAGAACAATAAATATTTTAGAAACGGGGTGTAAAAATGAAGAATTTTGTTGGAAAACATCTAGATGATACTTTAGAAAAAGCTTCAATAGAACTTAATCTACCTAAGGAAAGTTTAAATTACTTCATCGTTGAAGAAAAGAAAACTTTATTTGGAAGAAAATTAGAAATTTGTGTTTATACACTAGCTGATGTAGTTGAATATGCAAGTCAATATTTAAAAAATGTTTTTGCTAATTATGGATTGGAAAGCGAAATCTTTGCTAGAATTGAAGATGGTATCATTCATCTAGATATTAACACTCCACATAATGCCGTTTTAATTGGTAGAAATGGTAAAACTCTTCAAGCATTAAACGAATTAACAAAAAGCGTTGTCGGAGCATATTTTAAACGCCGTTACCGAATTTTATTAGATATTAATAACTATAAAATTCAAAAGTATGAAAAAGTTGCTCGAATTGCTAAAAGGGTAGCAAGAGAAGTGCAAAGAAGTAAAATCTCAGCTAAACTTGATCCAATGAGTGCAGATGAACGTCGTATCGTTCACAATGCCCTAGCAGGAATGAAAAACATCAAGACTGAATCCATTGGTCAAGGTCATAATCGTCAAGTTACTATCGTTTATGATGAGAATTAAGAAAATCTAAATCAAAAAATTAAGATTAAGCTTAGTTCTAATTTTATTAGAATTAGGCTTTTTCTTTAGGATAAATTTCATTTTAGTATCTTGTTTTAATAGGTATAATAAGATTAAATTAATTGTTATATTACATTATCTTATAGTATACTTGTTATTAACTGAAAGAGGGGAATATTATGGAATGGTTAAGTCAGATTTTTGACATCATCAACAACTTTTATAACAACTTAGTTCAATTTGGTAATGACTTTATTAAAGTCTATAAAGACTGGGGACCACTTGCATGGATTTTTGCAGCATGGTTTGAATCAATTTTTCCTATTTTATTATTATCTGTTATTACTTGGGCTAATATTGAAGCCGCTCAATTAGCACTAGGTGACTTTTTTGGTTTTATCGTCGGATTTGGCTTAACTTATGCTGGAACAACTTTAGGTGCAATCACAATGTTTTCCTTCTGGAGGTATGTAAGTGATAAAATTCGTTATTTCCGTAATAAGAAAAAAAAGAAACTTGAATCTGAAGAAGCTAAAGTAGTTCATGAATCAAATCAAGGTGTAATAGGTTTATTTACAATATCAGCCTTACCTTTAGTACCTTCTTCAATTATTAATTTTACATATGCTTTTACAAGTATTAGAACTAGTGTTTTTATTAAAACAACAGCAGCATCAAAATTTATTATGATGTTATTAATGTCATTCTTTGCTGATAGTTTTTCTTATTTGTTTAGTGATTTAGTAAGGGCGGTTATTACTGCTATAGTAATTGGTATTATTTTCTTCTTACTAAATAGATATGAAAAGAATATTATTGAATTTGTTAAAAAATACGCTTATAAAATTAAATATTTAAGAGAGTTAGATGAAAAAAGTCGTAATTAATAGAGGTGTTAAGAAGTGTTAGGAACAACAATTGCAGCTTTAGCTAGTGGTTATGGTGAAAGTGCACTTGCGATTATTAGAATCAGTGGTGAAGATAGTTTTAATTTGATTAATAAAGTTTTCACCAATAAATTTAAAGAAAATGAAGCTTGGAAAATGAAATATGGATTTTTAAAAGATCCTAAAACAAGTGATGTTATCGATGAAGTAATGTGTGTTTATTATGCTGCACCTAAATCATATACAGGTGAAGATATGGTGGAGATTTTTCTACATGGTGGAATTGTTATTATTGAAAAGGCTATGGCATTACTTTTAGCTAATGGAGCTAGACTAGCTCGAAATGGTGAATTTACTGAACGCGCATATTTAAATGGCAGAATTGACTTAATCCAGGCTGAAGCCGTTAATGATATGATTCGTGCTTCTAGTGAAGAAGCCTTACAAGTTGCTCTTTCTTCTTTAAAAGGACAAGTTTCTCATGTTGTAAAAGATTTTAAAGAAGAAATTATTGATCTTTTATCACATATTGAAGTTAATATAGATTATCCTGAATATGATGCTCAAGAAGAGTTAACACTTGAAGAGATTACACCTAGGATTAATAATTTAATTAAGGAAATAGAAAAGATTATTAATGATGCTAAAATTGGTAATATTATCAAAGATGGAATCAAAACAGCAATCGTAGGTAAACCAAATGTTGGAAAATCAAGTTTATTAAATGCTTTAATTAAAGAAGATAAAGCAATTGTTACCCAAATACCTGGTACAACTAGAGATATCGTTGAAGGTAAGATTAACATTGATGGTATTATTTTGAACTTGCTTGATACAGCAGGCATTAGAATGAGTGACGACGTTGTTGAAAAAATAGGTATTGAAAAAAGTATTAAAACTATTAAAGAAGCCCAGTTAGTTATTTTGGTTTTAGATGCTTCTAGACCTTTAGATGAAGAAGATAATTATTTATTAGATATCACGAAAAACACAAATCGAATAATCGTGTATAATAAAATTGACCAAGTTAATGATTTATCTACTTTTGAAGATAAGGTTGTAATAAGTGCTAAAAACAATCAATTAGATAATTTAATAAATAAAATAAAAGAACAAATAGGATTTAATCCTTCCGTTTATAAATATCGTCCGATATTATCTAATCAAAGGCATTTAATGTTAATGAACAAAGCTTATGATTATTTAAAAGAAGCTCATGAAGGCGCATTAAATGCATTACCTGTAGATTTAATTAGTGTTGATATTAAAAATGCTTTAGAAGCAGTGTTAGAACTTCTAGGTGAAGAGGTAAATATAGATATTTCACATGAGATATTTGCTAGATTTTGTGTAGGTAAGTAGGTGATTTAAGATGTATTTTGATTCACATTGTCATTTAAATGATCCTTCATTATTAACTAATTTAGATGAAGTGATTAAAAGAGCTAAAGATAATGGTGTTACTTTAATGAATATAATTGGTTATGATTTATCTTCATCTAAGAAGGCAATTGAAATTGCTAATAAATATGAAGGAATTTATGCTACTGTTGGGATACATCCTAATGATTTACACAAAATGAATAAAAATGATTTTGATGAAATTGAAAAATTATTAACAAAAGACAAGGTTATTGCAGTAGGTGAAATAGGGTTAGATTACCATTATGAAGATACTTATAAAGATTTACAAAAAGAGTATTTAGTTAAGTTTTTACATTTAGCTAATAAGTATAAAAAACCGATTGTCATTCATGTTAGAGATGCATTAAATGATGCTTTAACAATTTTTAAAGAACATAAGAGTTTAATTATTGGTGGCGTTATGCATTGTTATAGTGGTAGTAAAGAAATGGCAAAAGAGTTCATTAAATTAGGTTTATATATAGGTGTTGATGGACCTGTTACTTTTTTAAATGCTCGCGTTATTAAAGAAGTTGTAAGTGATGTTCCATTAGAATGGCTTTTAATTGAGACTGATTGTCCTTATTTAACTCCTCATCCATATCGAGGTAAAAGAAATGAGCCATCATACCTCCCTTTAATTGCTCAAAAAATCGCTGAACTTAAAAATCTAAGTGTTGAAGAAGTTGCTTTTACTACAACTAATAATGCTAAGAGGTTGTTTAATCTATGAAGCAAAAGATTAAAGAATTAATTGTTGTCGAAGGTACGACAGACGTTAATTTTTTACAATCATTTTTAGATGCTGATTTTGTTACTACTAGTGGAAGTGGGATAACACAAGAGACTATTGATTATATAAAAGAGGCTTCGAAAACCCGAGGTGTTATTTTATTATTAGATCCTGATTATCCAGGAGAACAAACTAGAAAAAAAATTTCTAGTCAAGTTAGTAATGTGAAACATGCTTTTATTAATCCTAAAAACGCTAAAAAGAATGGTAAACTAGGAGTAGCTGAATCTTCAAAAGAAGAAGTAATAAATGCTTTAGAAAATATTGCTACTTTTAACGAAGAACAAAAAACTTTATCTTGGGAAGAATTTTATGAACTAGGTTTAACTGGAAGAAGCGACTCTTTAAAAAGACGTTTATTAATCGAAGAACACTTCCATTTAGGACATGGAAGTGCTAAAACCATTTTTAAAAGAATTAATGGTTTAGGTTTGACCTATGATGATTTAAAAAAAGTGGTAGGTGATTAAATGGATGTGATTGCCACATTAAAGAAAACAAGAGAAATAATGAATAAATATGGTATTAATGCCAAAAAGAAATTTGGTCAAAATTTTATTATTAATGAAGAAATTATTGATCGAATTGTCGATGTTTCTAATATTAATCATAATACCATTGTTATTGAAATCGGTCCGGGTCTAGGAGCGTTAACTCAGAAATTATTAATGAAAGCTAAAAAGGTAATAGCTATTGAAATAGACTATACTTTGACAGATATTTTAAAAGAAGAATTAAAAGAGTTTAATAATTTGGAGATTATTAATGAAGATGTTTTAAATGTAGATTTAAAAGCTTTAGTTAATAAGTATGATAAAGAAGATATTGTCCTTGTTTCTAATCTTCCTTATTATGTTACAAGTGATATTATGATTAAAATTTTTGAAGCTGATTTAAAAGGTGTTTCTTTAACTGTGATGATGCAAAAAGAAGTTGCAAGAAGAATTTTAAAAGGAGAAAATGAAAATTTACTTACTTTACTTTCTAAATATTACTTTGATGTTAAACTAGGATTTGAGGTTTCTAAAAATATCTTTCATCCTCGTCCAAATGTAGATTCAACAATTTTAAGATATCTTCATAAACAAAATCGCCAACTAAATAAAGACCAAGAAATTATCTTAACAAATTTAATTAAAAACTTATATACGAAGAAAAGAAAAACCCTTTTAAATAATTTAAAAGACTTATATGGTGAAGAGTTATCTATTTCTTTACTTGATGAATTAAATATTAATCAAAATGAACGAGTCGAGAAATTAAAACTAGAAGATTTTATTGCTTTAGTTAAAATCATTAGTCAATTTAGGCACCAAAATCACTAAATCTCCTTATTATGTTATGGGAGGTTTTTTTATGAGAGTTGGAGATCTAGTTACAAGAAGGAAATATAACCATGATATTGTTTTTAGGATAAGAGCAATTAAGGATAGGGTTGCCATTTTAGAAGGAGAAGTAATTAGATTAAAAGCCGATGCACCACTTGATGATTTAGTTATTGCTTCTATTGTTGAAAAAGATGATAATATATTAGAAAATGAACTTTTTGTTAGGAATGATGATAGTGCTTTGATTAAAGGTAGGGTCTTACATATTGATGGAGACCAGCGATATTTAAATAGGAGTTTAAAGATTTATTCTAAATATAACGTTCCAGTTGTAGGTTACTTTTTAGATGAAAAAGAAATGCCCAAGCAAATAACTAATTTACTTGTTCAACATAAACCAGATATTTTAGTTATTACAGGTCATGATTCTTATCGTAGTGTTAATAATCAGGAGGTTTATTTAAACTCTGATAATTTCATTTTAACGGTTAAGAATGCTAGAATTTATCAACCAGATAAAGACTCATTAGTTATTTTTGCTGGAGCATGTCAGTCATATTATGAAGGATTAATAGCTAGTGGTGCTAATTTTGCTTCATCACCAAAAAGATTAAATATTCATCTTCTTGATCCAGTTTATATTGCTATTCAAGTGGCAAATACTCATGTAGGTGAATATGTTAGTGTCGATAAAGTATTAAAGAATACTCAATCTCATGGTAAGGGGTTAGGTGGTATTGATACAAGAGGTGTCGCAAGAAGAATTTATATGGGAGTGTGAAAGTAATGAAATTAAGATGTCATGCCAAAATTAATTTAGTATTAGATGTACTAAATCGAAGAGAAGATAATTTTCATAATTTAGATTCAATTATGTTATTAGTATCTTTATATGATGAATTAGAAGTAAAATTAAATAAAAGTGGAGAAATAAATATCACTACTTTTGGTATGAATCTTAAAAAAGAAGATAACTTAATATATAAATGTCTAAATTTGTTGAAAAATGAATATAATTTCACTGAAGGATTTGATGTTTATCTTAATAAGAAAATTCCTCTTGAATCAGGGCTTGGTGGTGGCAGTAGTGATGCTGCAGGTGCTTTAAAGGCTGCTAATGAGTTATTAAAGTTAAATTTATCATTAGATGAACTTGCTCTTAGAGGCTCCCAAGTTGGTTCAGATATTCCTTTTTTTATTTTTAATCAACACGCTCGAATTAAAAATAAAGGTGAAAAAGTTATTGCCCTTGAGGAAGTAAATATCAATCCTTATATTTTATTGGTCAAACCTAATTTTGGGGTATCAACAAAAGAAGCTTATCAAACTTTAAATATAAATGAATTAAAGCATTGCGATGTTGATAAAGTGGTAAAAGCTTTAAGTGATGGAGATTATCACTTAGTTTGTTCTTTATTATTTAATAGTTTAGAAGATTCGTCTTTTAAATTAAATTCAAAATTAAAAGATATAAAAATGGAACTAATAGATTATGGATTTGATGGTGCTTTAATGAGTGGTAGTGGCTCAACGATTTTTGCTTTAACAAATGATCAAGAATTAGCAGTTAATGGAATGGAGTATTTTAATAATAAATATGGGTTTGCCCAAGTCGTTCACATTTTAAAAGGAGTGTAATTAGTGAAGACTTATGCTTTGATTCTTGCTGCGGGAAAGAGCACGAGGATGAATACATCTAAATCTAAGATGCTTCAACCTATGCTTGATCGTGGTGTCATTGAATATGTTGTTAATAATGTTAAAAAGAGTATGATCAATGATATATATGTTGTAGTAGGCCATCAAAAAGAACAAATTATGGAGTTGTTAAAAGATCAAGTTACCTTTATTGAACAAGTTAATCAAAAAGGGACAGCAGATGCACTTTTAAGTGCTTATGAAGAGTTAAAGGATAAACAAGGTAATTTGTTAGTAACATGCGGAGATATGCCTTTAATTGATGAAAACATTATTCGTAGAGTAATTGACGAGCATATAAATAAAAAGGCAACAGCAACTTTATTAGTATCAAGAGTTTCTAATCCTAAAGGATTAGGTAGAATTGTTACTAAAAACGGAGTATTTGAAAGAATAGTTGAAGAAAGAGAAGCTTTAATAGAAGAAAAAAAGATTAATATAGTTAATAGCGGCACTTACTGTTTTGATATAGAAGTGCTTTTTCAATTCTTAAGAAGATTAAAAAAGCGTAGTAGTGGTGAATTTTATTTAACTGATATTTTTGAATTAATGGTTAATGAAGGTAAAGTAGTTAATTTAATTTATGAAGAAGATGAAACATGTATGTATGGTATTAATGATTTTTATGAACTAAATCGGGCTTGTAATGCCTTAAAAAGAAAAATTAATACCAAACATTGTTTAAATGGAGTTAATATTCAAGATTTAGAAAGTACATATATTGGTATAGATGTCATTATTAGTAGTGGATCAACAATATTACCTAATACTTACCTTTATGGTAAGACAATTATTAAAGAAGGGGCTGTGATTGGTCCGAATACACAAATAAATAATAGTGTTATTGGTAAAAATAGTGTTGTTACTAACTCAGTAGTAGATAGTTGTACAATTGATGAAAATTGCTTAGTTGGACCCTTTGCTAACTTAAAAAATGGTAGTCATCTTCATGATAATGTTGTTATAGGTGACTTTGTTGAAGTTAAAAAGAGCGAAATTGGCCATAATACTAAGGCAAAGCATCATGCCTATATTGGTGATGCTAAAATAGGTAGAAAAGTTAATATAGGATGTGGAGTTATTTTTGCTAATTATGATGGGAAAAAGAAACATCTAACTTTAGTCAAAGATAATGTTTTTATTGGGTCAAATGTAACCTTAGTTGCTCCTTTAGAAATTAATGAAAATTCATATATTGCAGCTGGTTCAACCATAACCGATAATATACCTCAAAATACTTTGGCTATTGCTAGACAAAGGCAAGTCAATAAACTAGAATATGTATGGAAGATGAAAGATAAGAATTCTTAGGGGGGACTAATATGTTGGAAAGAGCAGCAATATTCGCACTAACATCTAACGTAGATATGGCACAAAAGGTTGTCGATTATTTGGGGGTACCATTAAGGGATTGCGCAGTTAGACATTTTAAAGACGGTGAAATCATCGTTGATATACCTGAATCAGTCAGAGGTAAAAATGTTTATGTTATTCAGTCAACTTGTAATCCAGCGACTGAAAAGTTAATGGAGTTATTAATCTTCGTTGATGCAATGAAAAGAGCATCAGCTAAATCAATTACCGTTATAACTCCTTATTATGGTTATTCTAGGCAAGACCGTAAAGCAAAAGCGAGAGAACCAATTACTGCTAGACTGGTGGCCGACATGCTAGAAGTAGCAGGAATTGATCGAATTGTGACTGTTGACTTACATGCACCACAAATTCAAGGTTTCTTTTCGGTACCAGCGGATGATTTATCGGCAATTCCTTTATTTGGAAGGTATTTATTACAAACATTAAAAAATAAAGATATTATTGTTGTATCACCAGACCATGGTGGAGTAACTAGAGCAAGAAGGTTAGCCAACATATTACAAGCTCCGATTGCAATTATCGATAAAAGAAGACCAAAGCCTAATGTAGCTGAAATTATGAATATTATTGGTGATGTTTCTGGTAAAGTTGCAGTAATGATTGATGATATTACTGATACTGCAGGAACATTAATCGCCGGTGCAAGAGCAGTTTTAGATAATGGCGCAGAAGAAGTCTTTGCTTGTGTAAGCCACGGCTTATTATCTTATCCTGCTAAAGACAATTTAGTAAAATCTTGTATAAAACAATTAATTATCACCGATACAGTTCCTTTATCAAGTGAAAATTGTTGTGAGAAAATAAAAGTTGTTTCAATTGCTCCAATGATTGCTAAAGTTATTGAACATATTGAACTAGGTAAACCATTAAGTGTAGTTTACGATTTATTTAACAAGTAAAGAATTACGACACTGTAAAAAGTGTCGTTTTTTTGTGTTGATTCACCTCTTAATTTCATAGACTTGAAAGAGGTGAGAGGATGTTAATTAAGCTATTTTTAGTAGTTTTATTATTTTTTAATAATACACAACCTGTTTATAATAAACTTCAAATCTATGCCCAAAGTTATGTGGTAATGGATGGATATACGACTCAAGTTTTAGAAGGTAGAGCTATAGATTTACAAAGAAGTGTCGCCTCAATTTCAAAAATCATGACGGCGATGATTGCAATTGAAAAAGGTAATCTTAGTGATGAGGTCGTTATTAGTAAAGAAATCGAACAAGTTTATGGAAGTATGATTTATTGTAGTATTGGACAAGTTTATACACTTGAAGAACTTCTTTATGGATTGTTATTAAGAAGTGGTAATGATGCCGCTATGATGATTGCTAAACATGTCGGAGGGAGCATTGATAATTTTGTAGAAATGATGAATGAAAAAGCTAGGGAATTAAGAATGGTTAACACGGTTTTTGTTAATCCAAGTGGGTTAGATGAAAAAGATGGTGGAAATCTTTCAACTGCATATGATATGGCTCTTTTAATGGCTTATGCTTCTAAGAACGATACTTTTAATAAGATTAGTGGTTCAACTACATTTAGAAGTAGATTAAAAGGTTTATGGGAGAATAAGAATCGTTTGTTAAAAATTTATAGTAAAACAATAAGTGGTAAGACTGGATATACAAGAAAGGCAAAAAGAACATTATCAACAGCAGCTAAAGACAATGATACACATTTAGTTATTGTAACTTTAAATTGTGGTGGTGATTTTGCTTTACATAAACAACTGTATGAACATTATTTTAATAAGTATGAAAGAAGAGTTTTAATTGAAAAAGGAGATCTTGAAGTAGAAGGCTACAAAATTCATGTTGATGAAGAAGTCTCCTATATGATGGAAAAAAATAAATGGAAAGATGCAAAATTATTACTTAATATTAATTTAGATGATAAAAGATGCTATGTATATTTGATTAAAAATGGTAATGATAAGGTATTATTGGATAGTTTTAAATTTAGTAAAATAACAATTAAGGAAGACGACAATAATTGGTTTAATTCGTTTTTAAATTGGTTAAAAGAGGTGTTCTCTTTTGGCTAAAATTTGGACATTCATCATCATTATTTCTATGTTGTATGGCTTAGTAACTTTTCGAAGTGAAGAGTTAACTAAAGCATTGCTTTCGATTCCTTTAGAAGCTTTACAAGTTAGTTTTACCATGGTAAGTGCTGCATGTTTTTGGAGTGGCTTTTTATATATTATGAAAGATAGTGGTTTAATAGATTTAATAGCTTTTTCATTACAACCAGTATTAAAGCTAATCTTTCCAAAATTAAAAGATAAAGAAGCATTAAATTATATATCAATTAATGTCGCAGCGAATCTTTTAGGTCTAGGTTCTGCTGCGACTCCAAGTGGTTTAATGGCGATGAGACGACTTTCAGAAATATCACCTAGAAAAAAAGATGTAGCTAGTGATGATATGGTTACTTTTCTAGTTTTAAATACTTCAGGATTAACCTTAATTCCAACAACAGTTATGGCTATAAGACAAAGTTTAGGTTCACAAAATCCTGCTGATTTTTTATTACTTGGTTTAATTGCAACATCTATATCTACCTTTTTGGGTTTAGTATTTGAAAGATTATTAAGGCAGGTAAAGCAATATGACTAATTTTGTTTTACCTCTATTAATTGTTGTTTGTTTATTATTTGCTTTAATAAAGAAAATTAATCCTTTTGATTCCTTTATCAAGGGTGCTAAAGATGGATTAGGTTTGTTTACAAGTATTTTCCCCTCAATTTTAGGAATGTTTGTAGCTGTTACAATGTTAAAAGCATCAGGTTTAATTGAGGACTTTGGTAAATTACTAGGTTATTTAATTCCTAACGGAATGTATTTTGCTACATTGACTCCAATGATGATATTTAGACCTTTATCAGGAAGTGCTTCAATTGGTGTATTATATAATGTTTGTTCTAGTAATGGACCTGATAGTTTACTTTGTAGAACTGCTAGTATTATGCAAGCATCAACTGATACAACATTTTATATAATCACTTTATATTTTACATCAGTAAAAGTTACAAAATGGCGGCATTCTTTACAAGCGGGATTAATCTCTGATTTTATTGGAATGATAAGTGCGATAATCTTAGCGTTATTATTCTTTTCATAATGGTAAAAAAAGGGTAAAATTATATAAAGGTGATAGAAATGGAATGGTTACAAAAAGTTATTGCTAAAAGTGGCATTGCTTCAAGAAGAAAAGCCGAACAATTAATTAAAGAAGGTAGAGTTAAAGTTAATGGTGAGGTATGTACTAAGTTAGGTACAGCAGTTTCAAATAAAGATGTTATTATGGTTGATGGTAAAGTTATTAAACAAGAAACGAAAGTTTATATTGTGATTAATAAACCTAGAAATTGTTTAACTACAACTTCAGATGATCGAGGAAGACCTATTATTTTAGATTATATTAAAAATGTTAAAGAACGAATCTATCCAGTAGGCCGACTTGATTTTGATACTACAGGAGTTGTTATTTTAACTAATGATGGTGATTTTGCTAATCTATTAATGCATCCATCAAATGAAATAAAGAAAACTTATCGTGTTAGTATAAGTGGAGAAGTAAGTGAGGATAAACTTGATAGATTAAGAGCAGGTCTTAGAATAAGTAAAGAAGAATTTTCTCCAGCTTATGTTGAATTTGTTAAATATAACCCTGAAAATGGTAAATCAACAGTTAATATAACAATTCATGAAGGAAGAAACCATCAAGTTAAAAGAATGTTTGAGGCTATAGGTTATAAAGTAGTTAAACTTCATCGCGTAAGTATTGGTCATATAAGTGATAAAGGATTGAAATTTGGTCAATATCGAAAATTGACTAATGAAGAAATTGAAGCCTTCTATTATGAAGAATAATGAAATGTTATAATAAAAACACATTATAGGGAGTTGAGATTATGAGCGAGAAGCATAATTTAAAAGAAAAAACGGTAGGGAGAACGATTTTAAGAATCTTCGGTCCGATTATTACCATTATTGGAATAGTTTTACTTGTAATTGCAATTAGTGATTTTTTTGCTGCGATGAATAGTCCTTTCGGTCATGGACCAAAAAAATTCCATTTGGGTTTTATTGGTATGCCTTTAATTTTTGTAGGACTTGTTATGACATCAGCAGGTTATATGGGAACCGTTGCCCGTTATCAAGCATCACAAGTGGCACCTGTAGCTAAAGATTATACGAATTATATGGTTGAAGGAACAAAAGAAAGTATCCATACAATTGCAAGTACAGTAGCAGGAGCATTTAAAGGAGAAACAAAGAGTTTTTGTCCTAATTGTGGAAATGATTTAAAACCAGATGATGCTTTCTGTGACAACTGCGGTAAACCACTAGCTAGTAAATGTAAACAATGTGGTGCTAGTAATGATATGGATGCAAAGTTTTGTTCAAAATGTGGAAACAGGATTTAACAATAAAATAAAAAACTGAACATCAATTCAGTTTTTTATATAACAAAAGGAGAAAGTATGAAAATGAGTACAAAAATTACAATCATATTGTTAACCATTTTTACAATTTTATTCGGTCTTTCATTTTTTATTATTAAATCTGTATATGATTCTCAGTTCAAGCGAATAAATCGACCTGATCCAGCCTTAACAGGTGGAATCTTTGATTATAATGAAATTAAAGAAAGTTATCCAAGAGAAACAATCTCATTTAAATCGGGTGATAACAATCTTGCTGGTTATTTATATGGTTTAAATAATGATAAAGGTTTGATTGTGGTGGTACATGGTCTAGGCGGGGGAGCTGATGATTATCTAGCTCAAATAATGTATTTTGTTGATAGTGGATTTAAAGTTTTTGCTTATGATAGCACCGGTTGTTATGATAGTGAAGGTGATTCAATTAAAGGATTTCCTCAAGCAGTTCTAGATTTACATCATGCTTTAAACTATATCGAGAATAGTGAAGAATTAAGTAACCTTGATATTTTACTATTTGGACATTCTTGGGGAGGTTATGCTGTTAGTCATGTTTTAAATTATGAACATGATATTACTGGAGTTGTAAGTATCGCAGGAGTTAATAATCCCAATGACTTTATATCAAATAAAGCTGTAGATATGCTAGGAGGAATAGGATACTTATTTAAACCATTTACTAGTTTATATCAGAGTATTCTTTATGGTGAAGTCGCTTCATTTACCGCAGTAAATGGAATTAATAAAAGTAATGTGCCAGTTATGGTTATTCATGGTGAAGATGATGAAACAGTAAATTATAAAAGAGATTCTATTATTATACATCAAGAAAAAATCACTAATGAAAATGCCATCTTTGTAACAACAAGTGGTATTCATGGTGGTCATTCAAATTTATTTAAATCAGAAGATGCTTTAAATTATATTAATGAAGTTAATAAAGAATACAAGGATCTTTATTATCAATATAATGGTAAAATCCCTTATGATATCCATAAAGACTTTTATGATAAATTAGATGATGAGCTTGTCTCTAAGTTAAATGATGATTTAATGTCTCAAATTGTTAATTTTTATAACAATTGCTTAAACTAAAATATAACATTTCAGATATTTAAATGTAATATATCAGAGTTTAAAGCAGTAATTTTTAAATATTATAGTATTTAAATTTTATATAATTCTCTTTACCATCTTCAAAAGATAAATATTCTACCCTTTCTTTTTCAATATGAACTGTTGTTAATTTATTCCGTATAAATTAAAATAAGCAAAATAAAAAAACTCAATTAGAGAATATATCTAATTGAGTTTTAATTTAATGTTATAAGATTAATCTTAAATCTTGTTTGAACTTCCTAAGACGTTACGGATTTTATGTCTAACAACTTCACGGATGTTATTTCTTGCAACTCCTAAGTATTGACGAGGGTCAAAATGTTCAGGATGTTCGTTAAAATGTTTTCTAATTGAAGCAGTCATTGCAAGTCTTAAGTCTGAGTCAATGTTAATTTTGCATACTGCCATTGAAGCAGCTTTACGTAACATTTCTTCAGGAATACCAATCGCATCTGGCATTTTTCCACCATTTTCGTTAACAATCTTAACATATTCTTGCATAACTGATGATGCACCGTGAAGAACAATTGGGAAGTTAGGTAAACGTCTAGAAATTTCTTCTAAAATATCAAATCTAAGTTGAGGTTTTTGACCTGGTTTAAATTTAAAAGCTCCATGAGAAGTACCAATGGCAATAGCTAATGAGTCAACACCAGTACGTTTAACAAATTCTTCAACTTCATCAGGGTTTGTAAACATAGCATCTTCTTCACTAACATTAATAGCATCTTCAATACCTGCAAGTCTTCCAAGTTCGCCTTCAACTGTTACATTATGAGCATGAGCATAATCAACAACTTTTTTAGTTAGAGCAATATTTTCTTCAAATGGAAGATGTGATCCATCGATCATAACTGAAGTAAATCCACCATCAATACAAGCCTTACATAATTCAAAAGAATCACCGTGGTCTAAATGTAAAGCAATAGGAATATCAGTGTCTGCTAAAGCAGCTTCAACTAATTTAACTAAGTAAATGTGTTTAGCATATTTTCTAGCTCCAGCTGATACTTGTAAAATAACAGGTGAATTTTCTAATTTAGCTGCTTCGGTGATAGCTTGAACGATTTCCATGTTATTTACATTAAATGCACCGATAGCATATCCGCCTTCATAGGCTTTTTTAAACATTTCTTTAGTGTTTACTAATGGCATAATAATTATCCTCCTTTATTCTTATTTCGCCTTTTATTATAACACTGACACCAATATTTATAAAGAACAATTACTTTTATGATTTATAGAATTATTTATTATTTATTAAACTTTAATTGCCAAACTAACTTCCACACACAAACAGTCGCTTTTTAATATTATATGGAAGTTACCTTGGCAAACCTTACTATGGAATTTACTTTGGCAAATTATTTCTATTGTTTTATAATTTTTTTAGTGGGTGATGCTTAATTAAACTAGGAGGTGTAATTATGTATTATAAATATAAGCATCTCACTATTAAGGATAGAGAAGATATCGAGACAATGCTTAAGGAAGGTTTATCATTTAGAAAAATTGCTCTTAATTTGAATGCTGACCCTACTACTATATCCAAAGAAATTAAAAGGAATAGAATGATTAGCGATATAGGTGCATTAGGTAGAATAAAGAACAGATGCATTCATCGTACATCGTGTCATATAATTGATCTCTGTGAGAATAAGACAATGAAAGAATGACGTTATAATCGCTGCTCCACTTGTCCTAGATGTAATTTAGTATGTCCTAATTACATTGAAGATAAGTGTTCAAGATTGAATAATCCTCCATATGTTTGTAACGGTTGTTCTTCTTTTTCTTCATGTGTATTAAAGAAATATTTATATGATGCTAAACATGCTCATAATCTTTACAAAAACAGACTTACTGAATCAAGAATGGGATTTCATCTTAATCTTGAAGAATTAATCCACATTGAATCTGTTATTAAACCATTAATCAATAAAGGTCAATCGCTTCATCATATTGTTATTAATAATAGAGATGAATTAATGGTTTCTGAAAGAACTCTTTATAGGTTAATTGATAGCAACGAAATGGATATAAAAAATATTGATTTACCTCGTAAAGTGAGATACAAACCTAGAGCTAAATCCAAACAATTCGTTGTTGAT
>DUOZ01000039.1 GCA_012838555.1 bacterium
CGGTGTTCTCTTTTACTTCAGGAGTATTGTTACATCCAGTAAGAACGGACACTGCAAGAACTGAAGTAATAAGTGATATTAATAATTTCTTCATACCTTAACTCCTCCTTTGAATTTTAAATTATTAATATTAGCTGAGCTTAAATAATGAATAGAATATGTTACAAAATATACACCTAATATAAGCACCAATAAGAACTTAGTAGAAAAGTATATATATAAGTAACATAGGGCAATTAGTAATAAGTAATTGAATAACCCACCCATTATTAAAGCAAAGCTATTAAAAACGACTTGTTTTAAATTAACATTCATTTTTATAATGATTATTGGACTGAAAATTAATATGATGAAAGCAACAATTAAGATAATCCAACTTGCACCCATTATTATGATTTCAAAGATTCCATTTGGCTCTTTGAAGTAATTTAGATTAAGCAAAGATGCTACTAACATGACTACAACTAGAAAATTAACCTTAAGAATTATTTTAAAATTGCTTCTTATTGTTCTAAATATATCTAAAAGTTCCCTTTCCCATAATGGCTTTTCAAAATATCCAATAATTCCAATATAAACACTTATGAATGGTAATACCAATATTAACGAAGCAATAAATATGATAGTAATCATTATATAGTCAAACACAAGACTACCATACTTTATTATCTTATCAATCATACTTAATCTGCTTTGTATCTGTCGTATGCAGCTTGATAGATACTTAGAGCCTCATTTAAACCAATATTATTTAACTGCGCTTTATAGTTATTCCAAGCTGAATCACTTACTCCACCTTGTAATAGCCAGTTAGTTAAATTTTGATTAACATAATCATATAGATTTAACTCAATAGTAGCTAGTTTGTTGATTTCTGCTAATGTGTAGGATACAGGTGGAATTGGCTTTGCACCTGGATATACATACGGTTTAACAAATTGATCTAATCTTTCAATTCTAAGTTTAGCTCTTGGTTCCATATGCACTACTGTTTCCCATTCGTTATAACTTAAATAAATAAGTCCTAATGGGGCATTTTTTAATCTAAATTCATCAGCAGTTAGACCTTCAGGAATAGGCTTTTGCACTAACATTCCTTTATCATCTAATTCTTCTTCATACACTATACCAATTGGGCCATAATTTATTTGAGCAGAGATAACAGGATCATAGAAACGATCGATGTATGTTAATAAAATTTCAGGATTCTTTGTTTTAGAAAATATTACAAAGTTACCTTTTGATATTTCTGGATTATTAGCAACTCCAACATACTGTTCACCATTAAGTCCAATTAATGGATCTAAGCAAATATAATCTTCTGGATTTTTAACAACAGTTTCACTTTCCCACCAATAGAACGAGCCTAAGCGTTGATCACTAGCCTTACCTTTTGCTAAGAAAGCATCTTGGGATTGACTAAATACTTCTTTATCGATCAGTCCCTTTGTAACCCAATTTGCATAATAGTTAGTTGCTTCTTTAAACTTATCATCAACTGCGGTGAACACAACTTTTTCATTTATAATTGTGCGATGATCAGTATTTTCTGGTACACCAAATGCAGCATATAAATCAGATTGGTTTCCTTGCCAATTTTGGAATACAAATGATAATGGTATTTCATCATTTCTACCATTTTTGTTCATATCTTTAGTTTTAAATAATGTTAAGATTTTTTCAAAATCAGTTAAAGAAAGACTTAAACCATCCTTTAAATCTTCTTCAGTTAAGAAATCAATATCTCCGCTATTAATTAAATCTTTAACCCAAACTTTATTAAGGAATAGTAAGTTAGGATAAGCTAATAATCCCATTTCCTCAACTCTTGGTAATGAATAAATATGACCATCTGGAGATTCAAGAATTCGTCTAATATCTGGTCTACGTTCTAAGATAGCTTTAAAATTAGGCATATTATCTAGATATTTATCTATTGGTAGTATAACCTTTTTTGTTGAATATTGAATTATTTCTTTATCGCTAAATCCAGCGTGGTAAATTGCATCAGGATAATTAGCTTTATCAGACATAATTAAATTTTTTCTTGCTGCATATGCTGATTCACTAATATTATCCCAATTTACATTTACATTGGTTGAATCATATAGATTTTTGAAGATCAACATATCATTATAATTTTCAGCCAATGCATTTTTTGAAGATAAAATTCGATAGGAAACAGTATTTTTTGTTGCAACAATTGGTGCACTAGTATCTAAATATTGATAACCTAATGATTCTAAATCATCACCACTAGTACTCGTTTGATTACCTCCACCACATGAAGATAATAAACTCATAACAATTAACAAAGCCGATAAACCAATTTTCTTCTTCATAAAATTCCCCTCCTGTTTTTAAATGTAACTACTTAAAACTACCAACTAATATGCCCTTATTAAAGAACTTTTGAATAACTGGATATAATAGAATTATTGGTAAACTTGAAACAATTATTGAAGAATATTTAATCTGATTAGCAATTTTGTTTTGCTCAATAATTGTAGCTGCATCACCAGCAGGTCCACCAATAACCTCAGTTGCAATCAAGATATCTTTTAATACAAGTTGCAATGGATAGTATTCTTCACTAGAGATAAAGATTAAGGCGTTGAAATAACTATTCCAATGTCCTACTGCGTAGAATAGAATCATTACCGCGATTATAGGTTTAGAAATAGGTATTATTATTGAAAGAAATGTCTTGAACTCATTTGCACCATCAATTTCTGCAGCCTCTAGCAATTCTTGTGGAATATTTGACTCATAATATGCCTTGGTCATAAATGCATTCCAAACAGATAATGCCGAAGGTATGATCAAAGCTAATGGACTATCAACCATACCTAACTTTGAGACTAGTAGATAAAATGGTATTAATCCACCACCGAAAAATAAGGTGATGATAAAGAACCACATTATATATTTTCTACCAGGTAGTTCTTTTCTTGATAAAGCCCAACCAGTAGGTATAGTCATTAAAATATTTAAAGTTGTTCCTACGACCACATAAATGATTGTGTTACGATATCCTATCCAAAATAATCTATCACTAAACAATCTTTCATAACCTTTAAAAGTAATGTTTACTGGTAAAAGGTAGACCTCTCCGTTAAATATAGCATCAGGGTCAGATATAGAAGCAATTAAGATAAAATACATAGGATATATAACAATGATTGCTAATAGAATCATAATGAATGCATTCACTATGTAAAATATCTTGTCACCTTTTGTGTCTCTTAATGCTGTTTTCTGCTTATTCTTTCTAAATGCCATTTTAATCACCTACCATAAACTATTGTTAGAAAATTTTCTTGCTAAAATATTGGCAATTATTAATAAAACGACATTTATTACAGAATTGAATAAACCTATAGCAGTAGCATAGCCATATTCACCTGATCCAACAAAACCAATTTTATAAACATATGTCGCAATTATTTCAGAAACAGAAGAATTGGCAGTAGTTTGCATAAGAATTACTTTTTCGTAACCAACACTCATTAAATTCCCGATTGATAAAATTAATAAAACTGAAATTGTTGGAAATATTGCAGGTAAATCAATATGTAAAATTCTTTTTAGTCTAGATGCACCATCCATTATTGCCGCTTCATGTAGTTGTGGATCAACACCAGATAAAGCTGCTAAGTAGATAATTGAACTCCATCCAAAATCTTGCCAGTTTGATGACAAAATATATAATGGTCTAAATGCATCTGGTTCTAAGAAAAATGAATATTTATTTAAATTTAAATATGTTAATAAATTATTAACTAAGCCATATTCTCCAAAAAACAAATACAACATACCAACTAAGACTACTAATGAAATAAAATGAGGAGCATAGAAAATAGTCTGTAGTCGTTCTGACATTTTCTTGCTCTTTAATGAGTTAAGTAGTAATGCAACAATAATTGGTAGTGGAAATCCTACTAAAAATCCATAAATGCAAAGTAAAAAAGTATTTTTGAACAAAGTCGCAAATCTATAGTCATTAAAAAATCTTGTAAAATTAGCAAATCCTATCCAGTTAGCATTTGGTGATAAAATATCATCAACTGGCGAAAAATCCTGGAAGGCAATTACAATGCCATACATTGGCAAATAATTAAAGATGAAAACAAAAATTAAAGCCGGTACAATTAGTAAAAATAATTGATAATGCCTTAAAAACCTGTTTTTCTTTTTTTTAGGATTATATTCAATTAATCCTTGTTCCATATCATCACCCCAACAGTAGTTATACTTTACAATTAAACTTTATATCAATTAATACTTCCGGTCAAGAAAAAATGGAAATTTGCATATATTTTGTGCATATGCATATTGGAAACGGTAACATTTTTACATTTGTGTAAAATATAGGTTGTAATTTTATTTGTTTGTGCTATCATCATTATGAGGTGTTATTATGAGTAAAACCATAACTATAAACGATATTGCAAACGAACTTGGATTATCTAGAAACACAGTATCAAAAGTATTAAACGGTAAAAAAGTACCCGAACAAACTAAAAAGATTGTTATGGACAAGGCTATCGAGTTAGGGTATAAAAATCTCAATCTCGTTTCCTCAAATGACAGTTACTTAAGGAATCAAAAGATACTATTATTAACTTCTAAAGCCTTATTCAACTTGAACTTCTTTTTATCAATTGTAAGAGGAATTGAAAACACAGTTAAAAAGTATGATTTTGAACTAATTCAATACACCTTCAACTTTTCAACACTGACCTCATATAAAGACTTAAGTACATATATAAAGGCATTACATGTTAATGGTATTATTTGCATAGAATCATTTGAAAATGAGTTTATCAAAGAATTACTATCACAAGAAGTTCCCGTTGTTTTCATTGACTTTACTTCATCTATCACCGATTTTAAAGGGAATTTTGATATTGTGATGATGGAGAACATAGATGTAGTTAAGCAATTATGCAATTTACTCATTAAACAATCTAATTGCAAAACATTTGGATTTGTTGGAGATTATACACATTGTAAAGGTTTCTACGAAAGATTTATTGGAATGAAAGAAGCTTTGTTCGCTAATAATATTGAATATCAACCATCATATAGTATTACTTTTGATGATTCATTCACATATGGTGATAGTAAGCAAATGCAAAAAGTATTAAGTGAAATGCTAGAGTTACCTGATTGCTTTATTTGTGCAAATGATTTTATCGCTCTTTCGTTAATGTCCGCTTTAAAAGCGTTAGGTAAAAAAATACCAGAAGACATTCAAGTGGTGGGCTTTGATAACATTCATGAATCTAGAATTAGTGAACCACCTTTAACAACAATAAACACTGATAAAGAATATTTAGGAAAGCAAGCACTAAACACGTTGATCAATCGTATCAAACATCCTAAAGATAAAAACAGAATTGTATATACTGAAACTAATATTATACTAAGGCAATCAACTAAGCCTATAAAATTAAAATCCTATTAATAACTAAAATATCAACACAAATTTTAGAGAGTGGACTACTCTCTATTTTTTATAATGATAATTGAAAAAGTAAATTCCGTTGATTCTATAAATAAATGAAATAATTAAAAATGCAATATTTATTTCCGCTTTAGCAACTATGTTAACTTGAAAAACGATTGAAAAACGTTAATATAACATCTATAATCTAGTTGAGATTAACATAAAGATTAGAA
>DUOZ01000040.1 GCA_012838555.1 bacterium
AATATAGTCTATCTCTTCCATAAACCTATCAAATGGACTTTTACCATTTAATGAAGATTTTTATGATTGATTATAATGTCTAACATATTCATCTAAATTTACTTGATATTCTTCTAAAGTCTTAAAATCATGATAATTTATTTTAGCTAACCAATGATCTTTTAAAGTTCTAAACCATCGTTCTATCTTTGCTTTTTGATTCGGTTTAAATGCTTCGCAATAACGAACTACCACCAGCAGTTGCTCCAATGATTGCACCTATTATAATACAGGTTAAGACTATTGATTCACCACTCGGATCAATATACATCACAGGATTATTATCTGTATATGCATACATATTCTTGCCTAAAATACCTTCATTAAGTTGCCCATCCGCATTGATGAAACGACCAATCTCAGGATTATAGTATCTTGATTGTAGATAGTACTAGCCTGTCTCGACATCCTTGTAAAACGGACCCAACTAAACTACTAAGAGAATAGTTTGTTGCAAATTCTGTTTTTTAAAACTCAATTTCTCTAGTCATCATAAAAAATATTTAATCTGCGGCTTCTCCATAAGAGAGTATGTGGTAGTTTAATGATAAGCCCAAATTTGCTAATTTATTAATTATTTTATTATCCATTTGAAAGCCAATTTGACCATATTTAGTTCGAAGATAACAATCTATTGTAACATTCTCATAATTAAGACTAATTTCTTTTATATATTGAGAATATGGATTTAATAATTCAAGTAAATTTAACAAATCATTAAAAAAATTCTTATAATCAGTAATACTAATCTCAAATGACCATATGTCAAAAGGTGCTTCAAAATTTTTTAGTTTTCCAACCATTTGACCTTTTTTTATTAATTTAGTAGGTTCAATATGCAAATTATCCTCAATATTTTTAAAATTCAATCTTTTATCTTTAATACTAAATATAAAACTACCAGAAATATCCATCTTTGTTCAACCTACCTTCCTATTGATTTAAGTTGTTTCCACTTCATTATTAATTCTTTTTGATTTTTATCAGATAATTTATCAAAAATATTATCTGCACATTGGAACTCTCTATCTAAAAACTTAATTAATTCACTATAAGATTTTCTATGCAATGTCTTATTATATAATCTTCTTGTAAATTCATCAATTAATTCATGAGGATAATATTGAATAAGGTAAGATAATGCACCATAAAAGTTATAATCTTCATCGCTTAAGACTTTGTTTATTTTCTTTTTGTATTCAAAAACAATTTTAAATAATTCATTAATCTCTAAAACAGGTAATCTATATAATCCAGTTTCTACTCCCCATCCTAAATCTAACATCCTCATTTTCTTCCACTTACTTTTATCATTAGGATCTATATAGACCCCATTTTCTTTATCCTGTATAAATCCTATATCAATAGGATCTGTCCAATTATATCTAACACTAGAAATAAAATATCTCATAATTAACCTCCAATAATTACTTCAACAAATCTTCTTGCTAATTCTGGTAATTCAGTAGTAAGCCACACTCCATATTCTGACATTCCAGGATAATACAATACTGCATGAGCACTTCCATAATAAGGAACTTGTGATGCAAAATTTTGAGATGCTATTGTCCATGCTTCTGAAGGTGCACCTATTTTTTCTAAGTATATTCCTAACCTTGTCATTTCAAGCGTTTTTCCATTTAATGAATTAGCTACTTGTACTGCACGTGTCTTTGCAACATCGATGACATTCCCATTATTATCCATATGTCCGCCTGACCAAAACACATGGGTAAATGATCTAAATGAATTTGACATATTATCAAGCATCATGTATCCCGCACCTGTTACTCCTACTGTTTTATACATTCCATATACTAATTTGGTTCACATCTTTGTCAAGTAAGCCAACGATATCCCCCTTGTAAATTCTTTATATACCATTAGGTTGTAAATTCAGTTGAATCATTTAACGCAATGCTTAAACTCTCTAGACTTCCATCGTGATCATGGGTATAGTACATTCGATCACATCTTGAGGTCGATCTCACGATTTCTTCATAGACGACTTTATCGCCTTCTAGATAGTAATAATACCCATCATGAGTCGTTGATTTATGCGTCTGATACCCTGCGTCATTATAGCGCTAAGATACTCTATACCATGCATTCTTAACTTTCACAGTTTTTTTAAATGACTCTTTATCCACAACAAATCATCAAGGAATTCTTTATCATCTTGCCACCTGTAAAACATATATCGACCTTTTTTATCAGTTGTAACTAATTTTGTACTACTCGTTAAAAACCCATCATCGTAAATGTTTACTATTTGTTTTTTTTCATCCAATATCGAGATACTAAGGTATAGGTTTGTTCTTTTTGAAGATTGATCTTGACCATAAATTAATTGAGGAAAAAAACCTTTTTCCTTACAGATCGAATCTATTACTTGATAAAATTTACTTTTTTGAAAGCCTTCTAACTCAGTTTCACAATAAAACTCAA
>DUOZ01000041.1 GCA_012838555.1 bacterium
AATCCTAAAACTAGCATTTAATGTGTAATGTTTACTTTTTGGTGCGCCTAACGCGACTTGAACGCGTGACCCCAACCTTCGGAGGGTTGTACTCTAATCCAACTGAGCTATAGGCGCAAATATAATGGCGCGACCAAGAGGAATCGAACCCCCGACCTAGCGCTTAGGAGGCGCTCGCTCTATCCAACTGAGCTATGGCCGCATAGCAAATAGATTTTATCACTTTAACTTTTTGTTTTCAATCTAGATTTAAACTAATCATATCGCTTTGAATAATTGATAATTCAACATATAATATAATTCGACTTTAAAAAAGTAGCAAAAATCATTAATTTACATATTATTAGGGTAAACCAATAATTAGGAGTGTTGTTATGTCAAAGAAAAGGAAAGTATTCTATACAGCAAGAAGGATATTAAAGGAAGATCCAGCAGCAAGAAATATTTTAGAAGTAATCTTTTTGTATCCAGGTTATAAGGTTTTATATACACATGCGATTGCACATTTTCTATATAAAATTAAGTTAAGGTTTTTAGCTAGATTGTTTTCTAATATCGGCCGGTTTTTATATGGAATTGAAATACATCCAGGAGCAAAAATAGGTAAAGGTTTGATTATTGATCACGGTATGGGTGTTGTTATTGGTGAAACGGCTGTTATAGGAGATGATTGTAAAATTTATCATCAAGTAACTTTAGGTGGAACTGGTAAAGAAAAAGGCTCTAAAAGACATCCGACCTTAGGCAATAATGTTATAGTTGGTGCAGGTGCTAAATTATTAGGTGATATCACAATTGGTGATAATTCAAAAATAGGTGCTAACGCTGTGGTTTTAAAAGATTGTCCACCAAATTCCACATTAGTAGGAATCCCAGCAAGAATTATTAATAAAGAATTACAAAATAATAAAGATGACATTATAGTAAAAAAGTAAGTTAAAATACTTGCTTTTTTAATATGTATACAATTTTTAATTTACAAACGACTTATAGTAATGATAATATAAAATAATGTTATAGAATGGAGCTGCAATATGAAGAAGTACAAACCGAAATTAAATATTATTGATACTCAAAGAGCAATAAAACTAGTTAAAGATAGTTTTGAAAATAAATTAGCAGACGTATTAAATTTAGTTAGAGTATCTGCTCCTTTATTTGTTACTCAAGGTAGTGGACTTAACGATGATTTAAACGGACATGAAAAGCCTGTAAGTTTTACAGTTAATGGAATAAATGATACAATTACAATAGTCCAATCTTTGGCTAAATGGAAACGTTATGCCTTAAAGAAATATGGATTTCCAACACATTCAGGACTCTATGCAGATATGAATGCGATTAGAAGAGATGAAGTAGTCGACAATATACATTCAATTTATGTTGATCAATGGGATTGGGAAGCTATTATCAATAAAGAAGATCGTAACTTAGCATTTTTAGAACGTATCGTAAGAAAGATATATCGTTGTATTAAAGAAGTTCAAAAACTAACGATTCAAGCTTATCCATGTTTAACTGATTTTTTAAGCGAAGATATTTACTTTATTACGAGTGAAGAATTACTTCAAATGTATCCTTCTTTAACACCAAAAGAAAGAGAATATGAAATTACGAAAAAGTATGGTTCAGTTTTTATTGAACAAATTGGTTGTGAATTAAGTGATGGTAATAAACATGATGGACGTGCTCCTGATTATGATGATTGGGAGTTAAATGGCGATATCCTAGTTTATTATCCACCTTTAGATCAAGCAATTGAACTTTCATCAATGGGGATTAGAGTCAGCCCTGAAAGTTTAGCTAAACAATTAGAAATATCTAATAAAACAGAAAGAAAATCCTTGCCGTTTCATAAAGAACTTTTAAGCGGAAATTTACCTTATACAATCGGCGGGGGAATCGGTCAATCAAGATTATGCTTAATTATGTTAAATAAAATTCATATTGGTGAAGTTCAATCATCTTTATGGAATGGAAGTATTGATGATGAAATAAGCCCATATATCTTATAGAAAGGAGTAGAGAAATGAATCCAATTGTTGTCTTAGAAATTGATGGTAAAAAGCCAGTTGAAATTGAACTTTATGAAGAAATTGCACCAATTTCAGTAAAAAACTTTGTTCGATTGGTTAAAGGTGGATTTTATGATGGCCTAATTTTTCACCGCGTTATCAAAGATTTCATGATTCAAGGTGGATGCCCTAAAGGGGATGGAACAGGTAAAACTGCTTCTATCATCGGTGAATTTGCAAGAAATGGAATCAATAATCCAATCAAACATGAAGTTGGAGTTATTTCAATGGCTCGAGCGCAAGATTATGATTCTGGTAGTTGTCAATTTTTCATTGTCACGGGTAAAGCAACTCATTTAGACGGTTTATATGCAGCTTTTGGAAAGGTTATTAGTAATCTTGATGTTATTTTAGAAGTTAATGAGGTTGAAACAGACCATGGAGATAAACCAATAATCCCTGTAATTATTAATCGAATCTATGTAAAAGAAGATTCAACTAATTAATTTTAAAGTTTAAAGTGATGATAAAAAATCTTGCTAATGATGCAAGTTTTTTTGTTTTAGATTACTTATTAAATACTTAATAATTAAAGAAATAATAAGTGAAATGACACCGATTAATACAACCGTTCCACTTGTTTTTAATCCTTGATAATAAGAAATAACAATTCCACTTATCATAAAGAATAAGGCAAATAATGAAGCGTATATAATCGTTTGCTTATAATTTTTACCAAAAAGTAAGGAACAAGCAGTCGGTAATACCATTAATGATGAAACAATTAAAGCTCCGATAATTTTAGATGATACCGCAATGGTTAAAGCAGATATAATTAAATAGATAAAATTAACTAAATTAATTGGAACTTTTGAAATTCTTGCTTGGGTTTCATTAAAAGTAATATACATCAATTCTTTATAAAATAGTAAATAGAATAAAACTACTAATATAAAGATTGTAATAACAATATATAATTCGTTTTTTGAAATAGTTAAAATTGATCCAAATAAGAAAGATTCAAAGTTAACGTTTTTAACCAATCCTGAAAGAATTGATGCTAATCCAATCCCGGCAGACATTATAATTGCAACTGCTATATCACTATATCGATGGAACCTTTTTCTAATTCCTTCAATTGAAAATGAAGCAATAATACAAGCACCTATCGCACCTATAATAGGATCAATTCCTAGTAAAAGACCAATTGCTACACCTGATAAAGATACATGACTTAAAGCATCACCAGTTGATGAAAGTCTCCTTAATACTAAAGGAACACCAATTAAAGGTAAAGAAAGTGCTAAGAAGATGCCTACTAAAAAGGCACGTCTAATTAATTCATAACCTAGCATTATGCCTTCTCCTTTTCGATTTCGATAATATTTCTATCAGATAAAGTAAAAATCCGATTAAGGTAACTTTTATCATCAAAATGGTGTGAAACAAATAAGATTGTCATCTTATGATCTTTATTTAATTTCTGTAATAGGTTAATTAAGTTTTTTTCTGACTCTTCATCTAGTCCACTAAAAGCTTCATCTAGAACTAGTAAAGAAGGAGAAGCAACAAGTGCTTTTGCTATCATCACTTTTTGTTGTTGACCTCCGCTTAATTCAGAGATTCGTTTGCTTTTTAACTCTCTAATACCGATTAAATTTAATGTTTTATCAATTAACTCATGATGACTTTTTTTAGGGAGACGGAAAATTCCAATCTTTGAATATAGTCCCATCATTAAAATTTCTTTAACACTATAAGGAAATGCAGATTCAATATTTAAACTTAATTGTTCAACATAACCTATTTCATAATCATCATAATATTTAACTTCTCCACTAGTTGGTACTAATTCTTTTAATAATAATTTCAAAAAAGTTGTTTTACCAGACCCATTGGGACCAATAATTCCGATAAAATCACCTTCATTAATAATTAAGTTTATTTTTTCTAAAATTGTTAATGATTCATAGTTAAATGTAACATTACTGAATTCAATAAATTTTTTCATTATTTCAATGCACCTTCTAAAGCGATAAGATTTTTTTGCATAATTGAGATATAATCTTCATTGTCTTTTATCTCTTTTTTAGTTAATCCTTCAATAGGATTTAATATTTCTATATTAGTTTTGGTTTGATTAGCAATAAATTCAACTTTTTCTTTATTAATATTAGGTTCATAAAAGATTGTCGTGATCTTATTTTCATTAATAAAATCAATGATTTCGGTAATTCTTTTAATATCAGGTTCATCACTATTATAAATATCATAAATACCGATTTGATTTAAACCATATTCATGACACAAATAACCAAAGGCTTCATGTGACACAACAATATCTTTTTTAGTAAAAGATGAGATTGTGGTTACATAATCTTCATGCAAATTATTTAAAGTATTTAAAACTGAATTAAAATTTTCATTATAAAAATCTTTATTATCTTCATCATATTTAATTAAAGTATCTTTGATGACTTCAATTTGAGATATAGCATTTATAACACTAAGCCAAGAATGAGGGTCACCTTCTAAAGGAGTTATCTTCTCACTTGTATTAACCATTTTAAGGTTTTTATTTGTTAGTGATTCTTTAATATCGTCTATCCAAGGTTCAAAACCTAGACCGTTATAAAATAAGATATCAGCATTTTCAAGTAAAATGATATCTTTACTTGTAAATTCAAAATCATGAGCATCACTACTAGAATCAACTAAGTTGATAATTTGAACCTTATCTTTAGCAATTTTATAAGTGAAATCATACATAATATAAAAGGAAGTAACTACTTTTAATCTATCATCATCCTTAAAACCTTCATGAGGATTATTACATCCTATTGGCAAAAATAATAGAAACATCAAAATAATAAGTATTAATCTTTTCAAAGATAATACCCCCTTTAAAACTCTGATTTCAAGCTTCTTTCAAATAATTCGTTGATTACCTCTTTAACCTCTTTATTTTCATAAAGCACTTTATAAACAGCATTACAAATTGGTAATTCAACATCATATTCAACAGATAATTTTTTTAAAGCTTTTGCAGTGTAATAGCCTTCAGCAAGATCATCATAAGAGATACCTTTAACTAAAGATTCACCAAATTTACGATTATGTGAGTATTTAGAGAAAACTGTTGCTTCATAGTCTCCTAGGTGACAAAGTCCGTAAGCTGAAAGCTCGTTTCCTCCCATTGCTTTAATTAATCTAGCAATTTCTCTAGTACCTCTAGACATTAATGCTCCTTTTAAAGAAGAGAGTCCTAGTCCATCTAAAACGCCAGCAGCGATACCAATAACATTTTTACTAGCTGCACCAATTTCATTTCCAAGTAAATCTTTACCATAATAAAATCTTATTAATTCACTTGAAAAGTTCTTAATTAATAACTCTTTAACATGGTGGTCTAAAGAATCAATTACCATACAATTAGGTACACCTTTAACGAATTCTTCAACATGACCTGGTCCAATCCAAACAGCAATTTTGTTTGATTTATCCATGTTTTCTCTAACAACTACACTTAATCTTTTACCAGTTTCAATTTCAATGCCTTTCATACATAAGATGAAAGTTTTGTCTTTAAGATTATAAGGACTTAATTCTTGCATTAATGCTCTTAATCCTTGGGAATTAATTGATATAACAATAATATCTGCTTCTAAAACTTTTTCTAAAGTAGAAGATAATTTCATTGAATCAGATAAAGTTAAATATGAATTTTTTCTTTCACTAACTAATTGCTTAAAATGAGTTGAGTTTTCTTTACCATATAAAGTTACATCGTGGCCGATTTTATTTAAATACCAAGCGATAAATGTTCCCCATCTGCCACAACCAATAACTGTGATTTTCATCTCTATCACCTTGTACTTTCTTTACTTGATTATAATATCATAAATTACCTACTTACAGATATAAAATTAACTTAAAAACCAGTCTTCAAATGAAGACTGGCCATGTGTTATTAAATTTAAACACTTTAGGTTACATCGTAATAAGGGCTATCATTTCTGTCCCTTGTTTCGTGCGTTACACCATGACGAGGATCATTTTTTCTGCTATCACGGTCTCTTTCATCACGACAATCATCATCGAACTCTTTTGAGAATTCCACACGTTTGATTCGATTATCTATTTTATCATCGAAACGATTTTCTCGTGCAAACTCGACTCGGTTATTTCGATTATTTTTTCTATCATCAAAACGGTTTTCACGGCCGAATTCTACATTAGTAGTTCCACTTGTGAACTCACTATTACTTGGACCAAAAGCAGAATTTTGTTGATTCCTATTTTGTCTAGGTTCTTTTTTGTTTTTAAACATGTTATTCCTCCATTTATGTTTAAATTTAATACAATCATATTTTTAGCCTCTAAATTTTCTTTATTCAATAAATAAATGTAAATAATTTCAAGAAATAGATTATGAAATTTTGATAAAGTAGAAATTAAACCTTTTTTAAGATATAATTTTAATTGGGTGATAACTATGAGTAAGCGATGTATCGTCATAGAAGGCGAAAAGTATCCTTGTGAGATTATTAAGACTAATAATAAGACAATGAGGGTTAGTTATCAAAACGGAACCTTTATTATAAAATCTAATCCTAAATTGCATCCTAATATTGACCCACAACTTTTATATCAAGAAAATAAAAGAACATTTAAAAGAATCTTAAGTTTTAAAGATAATTCATATAAATACGAACCAGGAGAGATTATCACCCTAATTGGCAAGAAATATTTAATTGTCGCCTCATTAAATAATGGAATTTATGGAGATTCAATTTTTATTAACATGTATAAAGATCCTAAAAAAGAAGTATTTAAAGCGGCTCATGACATGATTTTAAGTTATCTTGATACTAGAACGAGATTTTTTCACGCTAAGTATTTTTATGACGTGCCCTTGCCATCAGTTAAAGTTAAAATTATGAAATCTAGATATGGTGTTTATCATACAAAACATAACTATATTACTTATAGTGCTTACCTAGCACATTATCCATTAGAATTAATCGATTATGTCATAGTTCATGAATTATGTCATACTAAAGTTAAATCACATCAAAAGGAATTTTACGATATATTAGTAAAGATTTTACCTAACCATAAGGAATTAAGGAAAAAAATGAAAGAAGAAAGGTATATAGCTTCATGAAAATAACTTCATTATCTAATGAAAATGTCAGAAGATGGGCATCATTAAAATTAAAAAAACATCGAGACGAAACAAAGACTTTTTTAATTGAAGGTGAGCATTTACTTAAGATGGCACTTGATAAAAAGATTTTATTAACACAAATCTATGTAGGAGATTTACCGTCTTATTTTGATAGTGAAATTCCTACTTTTGAAGTAACATATCAAATTATGGATAAGATTACTTCGACTAAGACACCTCAAAAAGTCGCAGGTATTTGTCGTTATCTAGATGAACCATCTTTAATTAATAAAAAGAAAATTATTGCTTTAGATGGAGTTCAAGACCCAGGTAATGGAGGTACAATCGTTCGTACAGCCTTAGCCTTTAATTATGATGCGATTATAATTAGTGATGATAGTTTTGATTTATATAATGACAAATTTATTAGATCAACGATGGGCTCTTTATTTGATATTGACATTATAAGAGGTAATCTATATGAAAAATTGTTATTTTTAAAAGAATATAAATATGATATTATTGTTACTGTACTTGATAAACAAAGTATTGATTATCGTGAATATAAACCAAGTCAAAACTATGTACTTGTCTTAGGGAATGAAGGACAAGGAATTAGTGATGAAATTATTAATTTAGCAACGCGTAAAATATATATTCCTATTAGTGAGAAGATAGATTCATTAAATGTTAGTGTTGCAGGTGCTATATGCATGTCATATTATTCGGAGAAGTGATGTTATGGAAGAAAGTAAAAATAAAACGGTTATTATGTGTATACATGGTTTTTTAACGGGAAAATATCATGATTTTGATTTTTTCAAATCATATGTTGAAGATAAATTTGATGGTGATGTTGAATTAGTTCATTTATATACTTATGGCGAAAAACCAACTTATGATTCTCGTAAATGGGGTCAAATCGCTGAAAAAGTAGCAAAAGAATACATGCAAAAAGGTTACACTGTTAATATTATAGGTTATTCAATGGGTGCAAGTATAGCAGCTTATGTAGCATCTAAACTAAAAATTAATAAAGTTGTTTTTATTGCACCTTATATTAAACTTTTGGGCACAAGAATGCTAACCCACCATATTAAACTCTTTTTTAAAACACTTAAATTACGTTTTCGTTATCGTAAAAATAAAACTAGATTTGATAAAATTAAAAAACGAACTGTTTCAATTTCTTTATTAATACAAGTTTTATTATCAGTAAGAAGATATCGTAAGTATTATCGTCGTGTTCGTTGTGATACATTAATCATTATGGGTTTACAAGATACATCCGTACCACTTACTGCAGCTTCAAAAGCTTATCGTATGGTAAAATCAAAAAGAAAACAATTATGGTTGCTCGACCACCTTGATCATGTTTTTATTTTCGATAAAGAATTATCTAGCGATGTTTTTGATCGCATTTTAATCTTCTTTAAATAATGAAACTCTTTAATTTTAAGAAAAAAAGGTCGAGCATAATTTTATTCAATGGTTTTTCTTCTTCGACAAATGATTTTGTTTCATTGAATCCGTATTTAAACCATTTTAATATCGTTAAATTAGTTCATTTTCCTTCTGATATTGATGAAAATGATCGAAAAGTCGACACTCGATATGATGTTTGGCTTGATAATACCTATAAAAAATTGAAAGAGATTAAAGACGAATCTGATTTTTTAGTTATTGTAGGTTTTTCAAGTGGTTCGATACTTGCTTGTTATTTTGCTGAATTACTTAAAGTAGATCGTTTAGTTTTAATTTCTCCGATGTTTAACTATCAGGATTTTACTAAAGGAGTAGAAAAAACAGTCTCTTCAATTAGAACTAATATTGTTAATAGGTTTAATCCAATTCATACAGTTAAATCATTTTCCAATATTGTTCGATTCTTAAAAAATCCTATTAAGAATTGGAAGTATCTAGCAAAAGTTAATTTAACACCTTTAACGAAGCCTCAAACAGTTTTACTTTTTCCTTTATTTAGTATTTTTGAAGAAGAACTTGGAAAAGTTGATCATGCTATAGCAAAACTAAGTAAGTGGGCAGTTGAAAGAAGAAATATTGATGACGTTAATTTTGGTGAGTCTCAAGAACCAGAGTCAGTAAAAGAAGAAAAAAGCAACAAAAAACTAGTGAGTAAAATCTCAAAACAGTTAAATAAAATAATTCCTGAAGAATTTAAAAATCTTACTTCACAAAATGTCGTAAATATTCTTAAATTATTAGCATTCTGTGATAAGAATTTTACTAAAATTGAATGTCCGACTTTAATTTATTTAGCTTTACATGATGAAGCAACAAAAGAAATTGATATTTCTAAACTAACTGAAAGGATTAAACATCCTTCTTGTACGATTATTAGTTATCCAATTGATGACCATAATTTATTTGGTTCAGTTAAAAGTAAAGAAGTTTGTGAGAATATTATTGAGTTTACCAAGATTCCTAAAAAAAGATGGCTTAACAAGAAAAAACAACAAGAGGAAGATTAATTTCCTAAAAATGCTAAAAACTGGTTGATACATTAGATTTTTTTACATATAATATTGTATGTATCTAAAAAAAATCGTTGATGGGGAGTAGTAATTATATACTGATCCAACAGGGATGGAAAACCATAGATTGAGAGTTTTCCAAGGAAAAAAGGATAATGAATTCACCCTTGAGAGCGTCTAATCCACGCCGTAAAACTGCGTTAAAGTTATTAAGTGCATATTAGCAATTAATATGAATTAGGATGGTACCGCGGATAATCCGTTCCTTGTTGGAGCGGTTTTTTTATTAAGGAGGAGTTAAAATGAAGGAACAATTAGAAAAAATTGAAATTGAAGCATTAGAACAAATTTCATTAGCCACTGATTTAAAACACTTAAATGAGTTAAGAGTAACTTATTTAGGTAAAAAGTCAACTATCCAATCATTAATGCCAATGATGGGTAAATTACCAAGCGAAGAACGTGCTGCTTTTGGTCAACTAATTAATGGTGTAAAAACTAGGATTATGACTAAAGTAGAGGAAAAACAAAAAGAATTAGAAGCCTTAGAACTTCAAAGAAAGTTAGAGAAGGAAACAATTGATGTGACTTTACCTGGTAAAGATTTTAGAGCTAAATCATTTCATCCAATTAGTATTATCGTTGATGAAATTACCAATATTTGTCTAGGAATGGGCTATCAAGTTGAAGAAGGTCCTGAAGTAGAAAGTGACTATTATAACTTTGAGATGCTTAATTTACCAAAAGACCACCCTGCTAGGGAAATGCAAGATACTTTCTATATTAATGAAAACACTCTTTTAAGAACACATACATCACCAGTTCAAGTTCGTACCTTATTAAAACATAATGGTGTTGGACCATTGAAAATTATTTGTCCTGGTAAGGTATATCGCCGAGATGATGATGATGCAACTCACTCTCATCAATTCTACCAAATTGAAGGTTTAGTTGTTGATAAAAATGTTACAATGGCTGATTTAAAAGGAACATTAAGCATTTTAGCTAAGAAAATGTTTGGTGAAAAAAGAGAGATTAAATTTAGAAGTTCTTATTTCCCATTCACTGAACCTTCTGTTGAAGTAGATGTATCTTGTTATGCTTGTGATGGTAAGGGTTGTTCAATTTGTAAAGGCACAGGTTGGATTGAAATCCTAGGTGCAGGTATGGTACATCCAAATGTCTTAAAAATGTCAGGATTTGATCCAAATGTTTATCAAGGTTTTGCCTTTGGAATTGGTGTTGAAAGAATTGCCATTTTACGCTATGGCATAGATGATATTAGATATTTTTATACCAATGATTTAAGGTTCTTGAATCAATTTAGTAAGGAAAGATAGGTGGTAATATGAAAGCAAGTCTTAAGTGGATTAATGAGTATGTTAATATTGATGATTTAAATATTAATGAATTAGCTAATAAAATGACTTTAGCAGGTCTAGAAGTAGAATCAATTTCTTATTTAGCTCAAGGAGATAAATTAGTTATTGGTGAAGTTATCGATTGTCAAGAACATATCGAAAGTGATCATCTTCATGTTTGTAAAGTTGATATCGGTGATGAAATTTTACAAATTGTTTGTGGTGCTCCAAATGTTGCAAAAGGACAAAGGGTAATTGTTGCTTTAGAAGGAGCTTATTTACCTGCGATAGATTTAACAATTAAAAAGGCGAAAATTCGTAATGTTGAATCAAATGGTATGATTTGTTCATTAAGTGAACTTGGTGTTGATGATAAATATTTAAGTGAAGAACAACTAAATGGAATTGAAGTTTTACCTAGTGATGCTAAAGTGGGTGAAACGAACGTTTTAAGTTATTTAGGTTTAGATGATGTTACATTTGAATTAAAATTAACTCCAGATAGAGGAGATTGTAATTCCATTTACTCTTTAGCTAAAGATATTGGTGCTATTTTAAATCGACCAGTTAAACCTTTAGAAGCAATTAATCTAAAGGAAGTAAAACCAACCCTTAAATGCATAAGTCAAACACCTTCATGCCAATTATTTAAAATTAAAACAGTTAGAGATATTAAGGTGAAAGAATCACCTGATTATATTAAGAAATATTTAATGGCTTGTGGTATTAGAAGTATTAATAATGTAGTAGACATTGGTAATTATGTCATGTTACTTACTGGTCAACCATTACATATGTATGATTTAAATAAGTTAAAATCTGATACCTTTATTGTTAAAGATGATTATGAATGTGAATTTAAAGCATTAGATGAACAACTTTATCAATTACAAAAAGGTGATATTTGTATCACTAATGGTGACGATATTAGTTGTCTAGGAGGCGTTATGGGTTCATTTTCAACAATGATCGATGAAAATACGACTGGTGTTGCAATTGAAGCTGCGCATTTTAAAGGTGCCCAAATTAGAAGAACTTCAACTAGATTACAGTTAATCTCTGATTCATCAATTAGATTTACTAAAGGTACTGATATTAATAGATGTGATTTTGCCCTTAATCTAGCAGCAGCATTACTTGTTAAAGAAGCAGGTGCTCAAATGATTGAAGAAACAGTTTCTTATGATGTTTTAGATCATAAAGAAAGAGAAGTTGAAGTTACTTTAACAAGCATTAATTCACTACTAGGAACTAACTTTTCTTTAAATGATGTAAGTGAAGTCTTTGATGCTTTAGATTTTAAATATGAATTAAAAGATGAAACCTTTAAAGTAACTATTCCTTCATATCGTAATGATATTAGTATAGATGCTGATTTAATTGAAGAGATTATTAGAATTAAAGGCTTTGAACATCTTCCATTAACAGTTCCTTCATTTTCTAGCGTAGGTGCTTTAAATGATGTTCAAAATAAACGTCGTATAATTAGGACACATTTAGCTTCAATTGGATTAAATGAAGCTATGACTTATACATTAGTCGATGAAAAGAAAATTGAAGATTTTCATGTTTTAAATCGTTTTGATGTCATAAAAGTACTTCATCCTATGAGTGATGAAAGAGCCTACTTGCGAAAATCAATTGTTCCAAGCTTACTTGCAACGATTAATTACAATTTATCTAGAAATATTAGTGATGTTAATCTTTATGAAATTAGTAATGTTTATGGTGTTGATAGAATCCATGAATATTTAGCGATTACTTTATGTGGAACACTTAATAATGTTCCGTTATATAAAACAGCAAAGAGTGACTTCTATACAATTAAAGGGATTGTCGAAAGTGTCTTAGGTCTAATTGGTATTGAACAACCTAGATACCAATATAGTAGAGTTGAAAAGGATAATAATTATTATCATCCAGGTAAGAGTGTTTATTTATATGTTGGTAAGACACGAATCGGTGTTATCGGTTTAATCCATCCTTTAATGGCTAAAAAGTATGAAGTTAAGGATGTTTATGTCGCTGAACTTGATTTAGATGAAATTTTAAAGATGAAGACATCTCAAGTTAAATTTACTCCTTTAATTCCTTATCCTCCAATGACTAGAGACATCGCTGTTGTTGTTAAAGATGATGTTGAGGTTGAATCCATTTTAAAAATTATTAAAAAAGGTGGTAAAGGATTAATTACTGATATAAATGTCTTTGATGTATATCAAGGTGAAAATATTGAACAAGGTTATAAATCAATCGCTATATCTTTAACTTACCAAGATAAGAACAAGACCTTAAAAGATAATGAAGTTAATGAAGTTCAAAATAAGATTATTTCTAGTTTAGAAAAAGTACTAGATGCTAAATTAAGAACTTAATAGTTATAAGGAGGGTTAGATAAAACTAATCCTTCTTTTTTTACTTAAATTAAGTAGAGTATGATAAAATAATTTTGAGGTGTAAGATATGAAGAAGATTTTTAGTTTAATCTTACCATTATTTTTAGTAGTATCTCTTACTTCTTGTAATAGTGGTTTTGGTGTCTGGATTCGGTCAATTACAAATAATCAAACAATAAAAACGAGCGAAAATAAAGAAATATTACCATTTGAAAATGTTTTTTATATTGATTATTACATTACTAAAGATGTTACTGACCAAAATAAAATACGAGATATCTTAACTAGAAATTTAAACTTTATTTATCCCTTTATCGATACCGAAAATAATTATTTAGATGATAATTCTAATTTAATAAATAATCTAAAAGTTATTAATGAGTCTTTTAATTTTGAAGATGAAATAATAATTGATGAAACTTTATTCAATTTATTAAAAATAGCGAAGAACTACTCTATTTCTAACAAAAGTTATAGTATGTTTAGCTACAACTTAACAAAGTGGTGGGATTATCAAATTAAAAGTTCTTTAGAATCTGATTTAAATAGTAGTGATCCTTTATTTAATGAAAATACAAAAAAGGAATTAGAAACAATAGTAACTTGTATTCCTCATAGTGAAGAAGAAATAAATGAAATGTTAGAATTAAATGAAGAAACTTTAGGAGTTAAATTTAATATTAAAGAAGAATGTAGTGGTGAATTATTTAGACCTCTTATTGATTTAAAAGATGTTAGTGTAGCTTATTTAGTTGATTTAATTAGAGTTGATTTATTAGAAAATGGTTATAATCAAGGTCTAATATATGCTGATGGAAAAATGGTTTATACCTTAGGAGAAGCCATTGATAAATGGAGTTTTGCTTTAAGAGATCCTAGACATACTCCAAATAAAGATATTAAAACCATTGCTAATGTAATTACTAATAGGATATTTGCAGCCTTTACATTAGATGACTTCCCTTTAAATAGAAATTATGTTATTGAAAATGACAATGAAGTAATTCGTCGTCATGAAAAAATAAATGCTCTTACTGGTTATCCAAGTAACACCGTTAGGTCAATTGTTGGTGTTACTTATGAAAAAAGTGCACTTGAATTATATTTTTATACATTAGATTTATTTAATAAAAATAGTATAAGTGAAATAAATAATAGTTTGATTAGTGATTTTGAAATCATTTATGTAAGTCAAGAAAGCGAAAAATTAAAGGTTTATTCTACATCTAAATTTGATAACAAATTATCAGTTAAAAAAGATATAGATTTAATTATTCTTGAATAATAGGATAAATAGAAATTTCTTTTTCTAATTCTTTAATATATTCTTTTTGATTTAAATTAGAGTGATAGATTGCAGTAACTTGTCTTTCACTTTTTAATAAATCGTTCTTATTACCTTGAAAACGAGAGTATAAAGGCACTTCAACATCTTTTCGGATATAAGATAAATATTGTCTTCCATTATTATTAAATCCTAAAATTCTGATAAATGGGATTTTACCTTTGATATATTTGGTTGCTAAATCTTTTTTAGTGTTATTTAAAATGTGACATATGATTCTAGTGATTCTAGCACCAGAGTAGCGTTTTGATGTGCATAATTTAATAAATTCCTGCATGTTTGAAGCTTCTTCGATTTTTTTAATAAATAATGATTCAATTCCTTCTTCGACTAAATGAATCGATTGTAAATCTTCTAAAGTTGAAGATAATAATTTATATCTTAAAAGACTAAAGTAATCTTCTAAATAATGTAAATCTACTTTAGTTAGAATATCATCCATAGGTGTTAATCCTTTAATATCTTGGTTACTTTTTAATGCATTTCTTAGGGCACTAGCAGAAGTTATATTTGAAGTTATTTCTTTATCATGATAAGAATTAGTTCGTTTAATTGTGTGATAATTAATAGGATAATTATTTTTCCTAATAGCATCAACATAAGCAGTTGCTAAAATATCATTAGGAGTCTCCAAATAATAATCATTAACAATTTTTAAGGCCATGCTTCTAGCTTTAGGGTAGCCATAACCTTGTTCTAAAAAGTCTACAATTAGTTCATCAACTCTAGGATAAGAAAATCCATAATTAAAATACTTTTCATTAAAGGTAATCGTATCTCCTGTTTCAGAACCAAAAACCATATCATTAACTTTTAATAAAGAAAGAATTTCTACTGATTTAGAAGCAAAGATATCAGCACTGTTAACTGCTAAGAGATAAGGTAATTCAACGATTAAATCGACTCCATTATTTAAAGCAGCTTTAACTCGATACTCTTTACTAATTAAAGCAGGTTCACCTCTTTGAGTCCAATTCGGTGACATCACGGCAACTAAAATATCACAGTTAGTTAACTCTTTAGCTTTTTTAATATGATAAAGATGACCATTATGTAAAGGATTATATTCAACAACAATTCCACAAGCTTTCATAATACTTCGCACTTCCTAACTAAATTAATGGTGTAAATAAGCGTACAATCGCACACATAAATTTCTTAATTTTCGACATTTTATCCATATCTACTTGAGTTATTTCCGTACAGTACTTTAAATCTTCTTCAAAGATTTTACGATTTCTAATTCCGATATTAGTATCATAAATAAAGGCGTTTACCTCATAGTTTAAGGTAAAAGATCTAACATCGAAATTAGTCGTTCCAATCGAACTTACTTCATCATCTATGACAATTGATTTTGAATGTAAGAATCCATCATATTTAAAGACTCTAACACCATAATTAAGTAAGTCAGAAACATATGATAAAGTTCCTAAATAAATGAACCTTTTATCAGGAACACCAGGAATCATAATTTGAACATCGACACCAGAAAGGGCTGCTATCTTAATTGAATGTAGGAAAGCGTCATCTGGAATAAAATAAGGTGTTTGAATTAAAATTGATTTTTTGGCACTATTAATCATTTTCATATAACCGTTTTTAATTTCATCATCAAATGAATCGGGACCACTTGAAACGATTTGAACACCAGTACTACCTTTTGCTTCAATTTTAGAAGGGAAATATAAGTTAAGTTTTTCTTCATCAAAATCATCTAAATCTTCATCGTCAAAAATGTATAGCCAGTCTAAGAAGAATCTTAACTGTAACATTTTAACAGCACTTCCTACTATTCTTATGTGAGTGTCACGCCAATTTTTAATTCGTTTTAAGCCCATGTATTCATTACCAATATTGATTCCACCTAGATATCCAATCTTTCCATCAATAACAACAATCTTTCGGTGATTTCTAAAATTGGCTTGTAATTTTAAGAAGAAAATAGAAGGTGAAAATTTTTGAACCATCCCACCTGCTTTAATTAAAGGTTTAAATAAGCGCGGACTTGTTAAGATACTTCCAACTTCATCATAACAAAGTCGAACTATAACTCCATCTTGAGCCTTTTTTGTTAAAGCCTGGATGATTTTTCTTCCAATATCATCATTTCTAATAATAAAATATAACAGATTAATAGATTCTTTAGCATTTTCAATATCAAATAATAATTGTCTGTATTTTTCATATGCAGAAGTAAAGATTTTAACAGCATTGTCTTGAGAGTATAAAGAACCATTTTGTTTTAAATTCAATCTAATTAAATCCACATACTTTTCCATATTTGTATCTTTTAGTTCAAAAGCTTCATTATTTAATAATTTTAATTGGTCATAAAGGATTTTGTTAACCTTAGCATCGAATTTAGGTTTCCTTCTTATTCTAAGTCTTAATTTAACAGAAATTGTTTGACC
>DUOZ01000042.1 GCA_012838555.1 bacterium
AGTCTTACAAAATGAATTCATTCTGAAAAACTGGATTTTACTTTTTCACTTATCGATATAACTAAACTTATAATGTATTACAATTAAATTATTGCCATTATTCCTAAAAACCTCAACAAATCTTTAACTTCTAAACATTGCGTTTTATACTTTTTTGGTTTAAAATGGACTTGTTAATGACTAGGAGGACTAATTATGTTAACTGAAGCTATATTAAGGAATTTAATTTCTAATTTAGATGCACAAGTAATTCCTAAAAAAATCACAGCGTTTGGCAAAGTTGGAATTTATACCTATTTGATTTTAGCCAAAGGCAATAACATTCATTGGATTTTCAATGTTAATTCTGATATTGAGAATCAGCAGTCCATTTTTTATAATTTTATTTTAGGATTAAAAAACCAGTATAAATCGATAAAAAACGCAAGATTTAGTAAAAATGCTTTAGAAATAATTATAGTACCTAGATATTTTGAAAAAGAAGCAGTTGAATTAAGTCATAAAATAAATCTATTCCTAACTAATAATAAATTCCGCCCTTGTTGTTTACAAAGTGGAAGTAATGAAAATCTAGGTGTTTATGGTCTTACAAATCGACCTGGTGCTTTAATATTAAGCGAAGAAACTGCTAGTAGATTTAATAATGAGTTAGAACAAAAGGATTCAAATACTAAAGAAGAAAGAGTTATCTTTGGTACACTAGGAGCCTTAATCGGTACAATTCCTGGGATTATTCTTTATGTTATCTTATATTTTGCAAATTTTTTAGCAGCTATTTCTAGTTTACTTGTTGTTGTAGGCGCTATGTTCTTATATGAAAAGTTTGCGACTAAATTTTCTAAAACTGGTGCCATTATAACCATTCTTGTTTCATTGCTTATAGTAACTATAATTCAACCTTGGATTGCTTACTCATTAGCTTTATATGTGTATAATGAAGAATTTAACCAATTAGGTTTCTTTATTACTTTCATTGAAACACCGTTTGTTATTTTTAATGTGCAGGAATTATTTAATATTTATCTTAAAGATTTAGCCATCTCATTAGTACTTGGCTTTATTGGCACATTTGCTTACGTTAAAAATAAAGTAGTAAGAACTACTACATCTACACGTTTAGAAAAAATAGATTTAGCTTAGAAAAAGAAAAACCATTAAATTCAAAATCAAGAATCTAATGGTTTTTTATTTATATATTTAATTTGCTTACAATTGCATCTAAATGAGTAGTATCAGCTTCTTCAATTAAACCGACATCACCTAATTGAGCATATGCTGGATTAATTGGAATTTTAGCAATATTCTTGATTCCATATGAAGCTGCTATCTCTTCAATATGACTTTCTCCATAAATTTCATGCTTAGTATCGCAGTTTTCACAAACAAAGTAAGACATATTTTCTACAATACCTACGATATCTATATCCATTTTTTGAGCCATTTTAACAGCTTTTTCAACAATCATTGATACTAATTCTTGAGGAGAAGTAACAATTATAATTCCATCTAGTGGGATTGATTGGAAGATGGTTAAGGTTATATCACCTGTTCCAGGAGGTAAGTCAATAAACATTACATCCTCATTACTCCAAATAACATCGCTCCAAAGCTGAGATACAGCTTGACCTAATATTGGACCTCTCCAAATAACAGGATCACTTTCGTTATCTAACACTAGATTTATTGACATAATATCTATACCTAAATTACTTTTAACTGGATAAATACCTTCTTCACTACCTAGTGCATTTGTCTTTAACCCAAATAATTTAGGGATTGATGGACCTGTTATATCAGCATCAAGTACTGCAACTTGTTTACCTCTTTTAGCAACACTTGTTGCAAGAAGTGATGTAACTAATGACTTACCAACGCCACCTTTACCACTTACAACAGCATAAACCTTTTTAATATTACTTCTATCATTTAGTTTAATTGGAAAGATTGGTCTAGACATATTTTTCACCTTTTCTATTTCAAATTCATTTTACTCCATTTAGTATTTTAGTCAAATAATATAATAATATATGTTATATTTTCATACTAACCGACTAAAATAATAACTGGTAGAATTTTAATTTGTGATAAATTATTCACAATGTGGAAGTGTTTACACTCTGTATAATGGTTGAATCTACCAGTTATATGTTGTATAATTACATTTGGCAAAAATTAAAGTAGAAAGGGGTAAGTTGTCCACTATTTAATTGGACAGCGCGATAGTGTATGAGCAAAAAGAAATATGTTTATTTATTTTCTGAAGCCTCTGATGTAGGTAAAGAAATTCTTGGAGGTAAAGGCCTAGGTCTTGCTGAAATGACAAGAATTGGAATGCCTGTTCCTCAAGGTTTCACAGTTACAACTGAAGCATGCACTCGTTATTATGAAGATAACAGGCAAATTGCTCCAGAAATTGAAACTGAAATTTTTGAAACTTTAACCAAGTTAGAAGAAATTACTGGCAAAAAGTTCGGAGATCCTTCAAACCCATTACTAGTATCAGTTCGTTCTGGTGCAAGAGTATCAATGCCTGGTATGATGGATACTATTCTAAATCTTGGTATTAATGACGAAGTTGCTGAAGGTCTTAGTAAGTTAACAAATAACGAAAGATTCGCTTATGATTCTTATCGTCGTTTTATTCAAATGTTCTCTGATGTAGTTATGGAGGTTTCTAAAACACGTTTTGAAAGAATGATTGATGATCTTAAAGAAGAACGTGGTGTTAAAGCTGACCTTGATTTAACTGCAGAAGATATGAAAGAACTTGTTAAGAGATTTAAAGAAATTTATCGCAATGAAAAAGGCGAAGATTTCCCAACAGATCCAAAAGTTCAATTATTAGAAGCTGTTAAAGCAGTCTTCCGTTCTTGGAACAATGACCGTGCTATTTATTATCGTAAGATGAATGATATTCCTCATGAATGGGGAACAGCTGTTAACGTTCAACAAATGGTTTTCGGTAATATGGGTGATGATTGCGGTACAGGTGTTGCCTTCAGCCGTAACCCAGCAACTGGCGAAAACGAACTTTATGGTGAAATTTTAATTAATGCACAAGGTGAAGACGTTGTTGCAGGTATTAGAACACCATTACCTATCGCTAAGTTAAAGGAAATCATGCCTAAAATGTATGATCAATTCGAAGCATATTCTGAAAAACTTGAAAAACATTATAAAAACATGCAAGATATGGAATTTACTATTGAACATGGTAAATTATACATGCTTCAAACTAGAAACGGTAAGAGAACTGGTACTGCTGCATTAAAGATTGCAGTTGATATGTACAACGAAGGTTTAGTTACTAAAGAAGAAGCTTTACTTCAAATTGAACCTAGACAATTAGATACACTCTTACACCCTCAATTCGATCCTAAGGCACTAGCAGCTGCTAAGCCTATTGGTAGTGCACTTCCTGCTTCTCCAGGAGCTGCTTATGGTCAAGTAGTCTTCCATGCTGATGATGCAGTTGAATGGGTTGAAAGTGGAAAGAAAGTTATCTTAGTAAGACTTGAAACATCTCCAGAGGATATCCACGGTATGGACGTTGCAGAAGGTATCCTTACTGTTAGAGGCGGTATGACTTCTCACGCAGCTGTTGTTGCTCGTGGTATGGGTAGATGCTGTGTTGCTGGTTGTGGCGATATTAAGATGTTTGATGAAGAAGGTTACTTCGAACTTAATGGCGAAGTCATTAAAGAAGGAGACTTCATTTCATTAGATGGTTCAACTGGTAACATTTATAAAGGAAAAATCGATACAGTTCCAGCTGAAATCAGTGGAAACTTCGAAACCATTATGGAATGGTCAGATGAAATCCGTAAATTAGATATTCGTACAAATGCTGACTCACCAAGAGATGCAAAACAAGCAATAGAATTTGGTGCTCAAGGTATTGGTTTATGCCGTACTGAACATATGTTCTTCAGTGGTGATAGAATTAAACCTATGAGAGAAATGATTCTTTCTAAAACAGAAGAACAACGTCGTAAAGCATTAGAAAAACTTCTTCCAATGCAAAGAAGTGACTTTGAAGCGATTTATGAAGAAATGCAAGGTCTACCAGTTACAATTCGTTACTTAGACCCACCTCTACATGAATTCTTACCAACTGAAGAAGAAGACATAGTCGCTTTAGCTAAAGATATGAATATCGAAGTAGCTGAATTAAAACAAGTTATTGCTTCACTTCATGAATTCAACCCTATGATGGGTCACAGAGGCTGCCGTCTAGCAGTTTCTTATCCTGAAATCGCTGAAATGCAAACAACTGCAGTTATTGAAGCTGCAATTGCTGTTAAACAAAGACACCCAGATTGGAACGATTTCGTTGAAATTATGATTCCATTAGTTGGTGAAGTACGCGAATTAAAATTCGTTAAAGATGTAGTTGTTAGAGTAGCAGATGAATTAATTTCTAAGAGTGGACTTGACTTAAATTACAAAGTCGGTACCATGATTGAAATCCCACGTGCTACTGTCTTAGCAGATGAAATTGCTAAAGAAGCTGACTTCTTCAGTTTCGGAACTAATGACTTAACACAAATGACATTTGGATTTAGCCGTGATGATGCTGGTAAATTCTTAACTGATTACTATGATCGTAAGATTTATTTATCAGATCCATTTGCTAGACTAGACCAAACTGGTGTTGGTAAATTAGTTGAATTAGCATGCGATCTAGGACGTAAGGGAAGACCTGACATCAAACTTGGTGTCTGTGGTGAACACGGTGGAGACCCTGCTTCTATTGAATTCTTCCATAAAGTAGGATTAACATATGTTTCATGCTCACCATTCCGTGTACCAATTGCACGCTTAGCAGCTGCACAAGCTCAAATTAAAAACCCTAGATAATTAGGCAAATTAAAACCTCCGTTACAAGCGGAGGTTTTTTATTGGTAAGTAAATTATATTAAAACAATCCTTTTTGCTCTTTCTTGACAACTAACCTAACTAACACAAACATAATTGGAGCAGCTAATATTGCTGCAACTACCAAAGCAATTAACTCATCTATTCCAAGCATATTACGGAAAATATAAAGTAAACTTTGATTTATCAAATAATTTGGTATTTGTGTTGTTGGATAAATAAAAAATCTCTTAATATCAAATTCAGTTTTAAAGACAAAATGGACTTGAATTAGATAAGCAAATGGGAACCAAATAAGATAGCCCCCAATTAAAGGTATAAAGGTCCTAGCTAAATCTGATTCAAAATTATATAGTAAGATTAAAGAAGGTATTAAAATACCTCCTATAATTGTATTAATTCCACCTGCAATTAAAAATCGTATAATTTCTTGATGCAAAAAATAGAGAATAAGATCCTTTATTCTTAGATATAAATTCTTCATTAAATCACCTGCGTGATAATTATATCTTATATTTCTATTATTGCCTAGTAAATGTAATAAATAATGCTTTAAAACATAAAATATTTATGTGTCTAATGTCAAGTTGTAGAAAAGTTATTTTATTGACTTTTTCGCTATTTTGATTTATGATATTTCTATACATGAAGGAGGTATATTTATGGAGAAGTGGCTTATACCGTTGTTAATAATTGGTGGTATTATCCTTATCATAGCTATATGGTTTATAACAACAAGAAACAAATTCGTTTTAAAGAAAAACTACATTAAAGAAGCTTGGTCATCAATTGATGTTCAATTAAAACGTAAAGCTAACGTCATTCCAAATTTAGTTGATTTACTAAAAATGCAAACAAATTTTGAAAAAGAAACATTAGAAAAATTAACTGCTGCAAGAAGTGGAATGTTAGCTGGTAGTAATGATGAAAGAATGAGAGCAAATGATGAAGCAAGTAAACTCTTACGTTCATTTTATGCAGTAAGTGAGAGTTATCCTACTCTAGGATCTAACCCTTCATTCATTAAAGTAATGGAAGAAGTAAAAGATTGTGAGGATAAAGTAACTTATTCACGTACTAGATATAATATGACTGTAACTGATTATAATAATTATCTACAAATGTTCCCATCAAATATTGTTGGTAATATGATGGGGCTTAAGCCAGAGAAGATTTATGAAATTAGCGAAACGCTTCGTGAGTCTGCCGATAACATTAGGATTAGTGAACTTTAAATGAATTATAGCCACCTCTAAGGTGGCTTGTTTTAACTCGGGGGTGCATTTATGAATCAAAGACGCTATTTTTCGATTGAAGAAGTAAGAAAAAATATATTTAAATCTTTTCTACTAGTTTTCATCATTGTTGCCTTAATTATTGCAGTTAGTTATTTGCTTGGAATTTTATTAGAAGACCCTAAATCAGGTTTAACGATTGGTTTATTCATCTCTATTATTGTCGTTCCGTTCCAATTACTAATTTCAAAAGCTACAATCTTATTGATGACTAAAGGTAGAAAAGTAAACCCTAATAACATGAGAGAAGTTAGAGTACAACATTTAGTCGAAGGCTTATCAATATCAGCTGGATTAAGAAAAGTTCCTGATGTTTATATAGTCCCATCACACGTTCCTAACGCTTTTGCTTCTGGAATGAGTGAAAAAAGCGCCTTTATAGGTGTAACAGAAGGTTTACTTAGTGTTATGGATGATCAAGAACTAGAAGGTGTTATAGCTCATGAAATCTCTCATATTGTCCATAAAGATGTTATGTTACAACAACTAGTTGTTGCTTTAGTCTCAGTTTTATTGATTCTAGCTTTAATTGTCCAAAGAATTGCCCTTTTTGGCAAACGAAGTAGAGATAGCGATAATAAAGGTTCAGGTTTAATTATCGTGGGAATCCTTTTGTTAGCAATCTTAGTTCGTCCAATTGCTTATTTAATTGGTAATATAATTCAATTAGCAATCTCAAGAAAACGAGAATATGCAGCAGATGCCTATGCTGTTAGATTAACAGGATATAACGGCGGATTAGCTTCCGCATTAAGAAAACTAGGAAATTATCCACCTCGAACTCAGGAAGATATTGAATCTTTAGGTGGAGCGCAAATGAAGTGTATGTATATTTCATTCCCAGAACGAGTCAACTCTTTATTTTCAACTCATCCACCGTTAAAAGAAAGAATTGATCGTGTTGAAAATATGTATTAAGATCAAGAGAAATCTTGGTCTTTTTTTATATACCATAATTACCTGTTGATTGATCTTTAAACAAATTAATTAATGGTGGATTATATGTAAAAATAATAAACGATAAAAGGATTAATATTATTGTTACAAATGATAAAACCTTGATGTTGTCACTAAATTCAGGTGAGTCAATCATATTTTTAGTGAGGATTAAAGTTAAGATTATACTTAAGACATAAATAATCATATCGATTATAAAAAAATGATTACCGATGATACCTGTATAAGTATAAAAAGAGGTTATAATAAAAAACATTCCACCTAGAACACCAAAAATATGAGCACTAATAAAGTTTGGTTCACCTTTTCCATCGATAAAGTATCTAATTAATCCCCAGATTAAATATGGAAAGAATAATACTTTTAAGTGTTCAAAAATTGATTCATTAACTGGGACAAAAATTGCAATTAATCGAGATTGATTAAGCCAGTCAAATAAAAAATGAAAGATTACTCCAAGTATTACTAAAACAAAGAATCCAATTATTTCTAACTTATATTTTCGCATTATTATCACTCCCGCTTAATTTTAATAAATTTCGAGTGCTCTTTTTGTCGAAAAAAAAGTCATGTCGTAAAGACATGACTATAATTTTGAATCATCAATTGTTTCTAAATATTTTGCAATTGGTTCGACTATTTTCTTAATTGTACCATCTTCAAATGGTAATGGTAAATCACTTTCTTTTAATAAATTAGTGAATGACATACTACCGCCTAGTTTGCAAAGTTTAACATACTTATTCCAAGCCTTCTCCATATCTTCATTCATTTCATTAAAGAACTCAAATGCAAGGACTTGGGCTAATGTATAATCAATATAGTAGAATGGCGAGCCGAAGATATGCCCCTGACGCATCCAAAAACCGCCATTTTCAAGGAATTCATTGTTATATGATGATAAGTGTGGTTGATATGTTTTCTCGATTTCACGCCACTTTTTACGCCTTTCCTCTGGAGTTATATTTGGATTCTCATAAACGTAATGTTGGAATTCATCAACACTAGCTCCATATGGGATAAATTTTAAAGCACCAGTTAAATGAGCATATTTAAATTTATCAACATCTTCTTTAAAGAATAAATGCATCCAAGGCCAAGTAAAGAACTCCATACTCATAGAGTGAATTTCACACGCTTCTAAAGTAGGGAATGAATATTCTGGTACTTCATAACCTTGAGCACTATAGACTTGGAAGGCATGGCCAACTTCGTGAGTTAAGACTTCAACATCATGGCTAGTGCCATTAAAATTAGCAAAGATAAATGGAGCTTTATATTCACTAAAATGAGTGCAATAACCTCCTGAAGCTTTGTTAGGTTTTGTTTCTAAATCTAATAATTCAGTATCACACATAAAGCGGAAGAATGTTGAAGTTTCTGACGAAAGTTCATCATACATTTTCTTAGCATTTTCAATCATCCAATCTTTATCACCCTTAGGTGTTGGATTTCCACTTGTAAATTCTAAATTATAATCATAGAAATGAGGTTTCTTAATACCAATTCTTTTTACTTGTCTTTTAAATAACTCTTGAGTTAAAGGTACCAAATCATTCTTTATTTGCTTACGGTAATTTGCGACCATTTCTGCATTATAATCAACTCTACCTAAACGATAATAACCTAATTCTACATAGTTTTTATATCCTAGTTTCTTTGCCATTCGATCTCTAACATGAACCATTTCATCATAGATTTTATCAAGAGTTTCCAAATTTTCGGCAAAAAACATATAGTAGGCTTTACTTGCTGCTGACCTAGTCCTTCTATTTGAATCTCTCATAAATTTACCAACTTGTGATAAATTCATAGTTTTACCTCTAAATTTGACTTTAGCAGATGCAATTAATTTAGTATATCGACTAGATAACTTATTTTCTTCTACTAACTCTTCGATAATTTTATCATCAAAAGACTTTAATGAAACTTCTGCAGTATTAAATAAATGTTGTCCCCATGTTTTAATTAATTCATCTTTAAACCTTGAGGATATTAGTGCCCTATAAAATTCATTAACAAGTGATGAATACCTTGGTGAAACTTCATCAATATAATTGTTTTCTTTATCATAAAACTTATCACTTGTGTTTATAGTATACCTAACATTAGCTAAGGCAAAGGCTGTTTCGACTTTTGATCTTATCTTATTTATCTTTCTAATAATCTCATTTTGTAAATCAGCATTTTCTGCTTCATTGAACTCTTTTAATAAGGCCTTAAACTCTGTTTCAATTTCTTCAATATTTGGTCTTACATATTTAAATTCACTAAATTTCATAATCTTCTTCTCCTTTTTTTACTTATTATATCACTATCGATTATGAATTTACATAAATTAACAACATATTTATTAGATGATAACAAGTTAAGACCCCATAAACAATGAATACTAATACATTTCCAACCTTTGCAATACCAGAATTTTTATTTTTATAAATTACCAAAACATATAAAACTACCCAAAAAAGTTTAAACAATATAATATGTTTATGATTATTTATTAACATTTTAGCTAAAGGATTTAATTCGATTTCTACTCCAAATCTATTAACTAACTTTAAAGTTATACATAAATCAAAAAGATTAAACAATACTGTCATGGACAATAAGATTTCAAACAAATTATCACCTTGCCTCAAATCTATAGTGCCCTAGAAATTCATATATAATCAAAAAAGGAGCTCTATTTATTTGAACTCTCTATAGCTAGTAACTGTTCAATTTGATATATATAATAACTTGCCTCATTTATCATGTGTTCAAATACCAATGGAAGTAATCCTCCAGTTGTATTAATTTTACATTCACTTTTCAATTTTTTAATTAAATCTAAGAATCCCACAAATTCTTTTGTTAATTGAATTGCTTCATTCGATAATTCATTTACAATATTAGGTTTTGGTTTAGTCCTATCATACATAATTGACAACTCATAACTTTTCTTAAATAAACTATCAAAACGATCCATATAATAAAAACAATTCTTTTCTAAATTTGATTCAATCCCATCTAAACTACTTGCTATAAATTTAGCATGACCTGAACTATCAACTAAAAAGATTTTATGTAATCTTAATTGCTCTAAAACATTATTCAATGTCGTTCTTTCTTCTTTAGCTAAAAGACGATAAAACTCAATTGCTTCATTTATCATATGATTTATAAATGTAGGTGGAACATTAATGATTATCGAACACTCTAACAATTTTTTCAAAATGTCTTTTTTAAATTTGATGAACTCTACTAATGCATTCCTACTATTATTCACTAAATCAATTTGATTAATATTTTCTTGTTTGAGTGATTGAAGATGAATCTTCTCAAATACATCCTTAAAATGTTTTAGTTGACGAATAACTTCAGTTTCTGTAGGAGCAAGTGAATTAGTTAAAAATTCACTATGGTCTTTCATTATTATAAATGGTTAAATAAGAATACCCAAAAGTACGCAAATAAGAATCCCCAATTTTATGCACATAAGGGTATTCTTTTTGTTAAAATATTCATCATGAAAGGATGATGAATATTATGACAATAGTGATAATTGAGCAAATAAAATCAGTGAA
>DUOZ01000043.1 GCA_012838555.1 bacterium
GCTTTAATATTTATATTTAATTTTTTATTTTTAATTTTTTCATGTAATAATGATGAAACTTCTAGCGTTTCTTCAAGTGGAGTAACAGATTTATATAGAACTGCTGTTGGTAGACTTTTTTATACCAAATTAGATGAATTCACCCAAGATATTGAAGTTTGTGATATTTCTTTAACATATAATGAAAATAATAATAATGTTAAGTTAAAACTTAATAATTGCCAAGAGCGATTGATGATGGTTGATTTATTGTTAGTTGATGAAGAAATAATGAAAAATAATGATGAAGAATCAATCGTAAATGGTATTAACATTATTTTTCCTCATGTGGGGTTAGAATTTAGTGAGGATTTTATTAATGTGGTGCCTAATAATGAAGAAGGATTACATGAATTAGAGTTAAATTATCAAGTAAATGATAAAATCCCTCCATTTTTAATTTTATTTTCTTATTTTGAAGATACGGAAGGGTTTAATAAGAGAATTGAACATTATATTAGGATTACTCCTGAAAGGGTACAAAGAATAGGTGATTAAATGAGATTAGATAAATTATTAGCTCATAGCGGCTTTGGAAGTAGAAAACAAGTTAAAGAGTTAATTCGAAAAGGACTTGTTTTAGTCAATGGAGAAGTTATTAAAAATGATGATTATCACGTTGATGAAGAAAGTGATGAAATTTTTATTGATGGTTTTCAGGTAGATTATCAAGAATTCTTTTATATTATGTTAAATAAACCTACTGGTGTGGTATCTGCTAGTTTTGATAAATATGATTCAACAGTAGTTGACTTAGTTAGTGAGTATGATTTTGTTAAGTTATTTCCTGTAGGTAGATTAGATAAAGACAGTGAAGGGTTAACGCTTTTAACTAATGATGGTAAGTTATGTCACAATTTAATTTCCCCTAAAAAGAAAGTTGAAAAAGAATATTATGTAAAAGTTAAAAATAAATTAAGTGATGAAGATATTGTTAAATTTAAAAATGGAATTACATTAGATGATGGGTATACTTGTCAGAGTTCAATTTTAAAAATTCTTGATGATTATATTGCAAGTGTGATAATTTATGAAGGTAAATTTCATCAAGTAAAAAGGATGTTTGAAGCCTTAGGTAATGAAGTTTTAAATTTAAAGCGTGTAAGAATAAAGAATTTATGGCTAGATGAAACATTACCCCTAGGAGGATATAGAGAATTAAGTGATGAAGAAATTGCTAAATTGAAGGAGGAAAAATAATGATAGATTATGAAAAGTTGGCTAATTCAGTTAAAGACGATTTAATTAAAACTTTAGAAGATTGGATTAGTTTTCCATCAGTTTTAAATGAAAAAGAAGCTAAAGAAGGTGCTCCTTTTGGTTTAGGTGTTAAAGGAGCTTTAGATTATATTGCAGATGTAGCCATTAAAGATGGTTTTAAAGTTGATAAGTGTGATGGTTATTGTTCTGAAATTACTTATGGCGATGGAGAAGAATTGGTTTTAGTTTTAGGGCACGCTGATGTTGTCCCTGAAGGTAAAGGTTGGGACAGTGATCCTTATAAAGCTGTAATTAAAGATGGAAAGATTTTTGGAAGAGGTGCTAGTGATGATAAAGGACCTACACTAGCGGCTTATTATGCTCTAAAACTAATTAAAGAACATAATTTACCTATTAAAAGGAAGATTAGAATTGTAGTAGGTGGAAATGAAGAATCTGGCAGTAGATGTCTAGATTATTATTTTGATGTTTTAAAGAAGCCTCATGGTCAATATGGATTTTCACCTGATGCTGATTTTCCTTTAATTTATGGTGAAAAAGGAATAATGACTTATATCTTTAAAGGCGAAATTAAAGATGATATTGTTTTATCTTTTAATGGAGGAGTAGCATCTAATTCTGTTCCAGATAGTGCGCTTGTTACTTTAAAAGGAAAACATGATTTAAATGACAAGTTGGATAACTACTGCAAAGAAAATAAATTAAGATTCACAATTGATTTTAAAGCTGAAAATACCATTATTGAAATCTTTGGTAAATCTTCACATGGAGGCTCTCCATGGAACGGTGTAAATGCTGCGACACATTTAATGAATTTTGTTGCTAATAATTTTGATAGTAAATTATTTACTCATTTTGCACCTTTATTACTTGATTATTATGGCAGTGGCCTAAATATTAAGTATCATGAAGAAGAAATGGGCGATGTTTCAGTAAATACTGGTATTGCTAATTATATTGATGAAAAATATTTATTTGTTTTAAATATCAGGTATCCACGTTCTGTTAATGGTGATGATATTATTAAGAAAGTTAGTACATATGCTTTACATGAAGGTAAGTGTCTAGGGGATTCTAAGCCTTTATATGTAAGTCCTTCTTCAACTCTCGTTAAAGTTTTACATGAAGCATATAAAAGTATCACAAAAGATTATGAAAGTAAACCTTATACGATCTCTGGTGGTACTTATGCTAGACATACGACTAATTCTGTTGCCTTTGGTATGGCCTTCCCTAATGAAGATAATAAAATTCACCAAGAAAATGAATTTGTTAAAATTGATTCATTAGTTAAGGGGACAGCGATTTATCTTAAAGCAATACTTGATTTAGCTAATATTTAAAAATGAGATTAAGAAAGAAAAAATGGGCATCGCCGTTAATTAAAGAATATACAGGTGTTTTTGTTCTTGAAAATGCGATGCTTGAAAAAGAAATTAAAATTAATCAAATTAATGCTTTAGAGATAGGTGCAGGTAAAGGCGGCTTTATTGTTGGCATGGCAAAAAAACATAAAAATGTTAATTTTTACGGGATAGAACAAAATCAAAGTGCCTTCGCACTTTGTTTAAAAAAACTAATTAATGAAGAAGAACAACTTAGTAATGTTAAAATTATTCGTAGTGATGTTAATGATGTAATTGAATTAATTAAAGATGAAAGTATTGATACTATATATTTAAACTTTTCAGATCCTTGGCCTAAAAGTAGGCATCATAAACGTCGATTAACATATCCCTTGATGTTAGATAAATATAAGCGTATATTAAAAAAAGAAGGAAAGATTTTCTTCAAAACTGACAATGAATTATTATTTAATGATTCAATCGAGTATTTTAAAGAAAAAGAATGGCATTTTATTAATGTTGATTATGATTATCAATTAGATAAAGATGATGTTATGACCGAATATGAAGAGAAGTTTAGAAGTATGGGTAATAAAATTTACCGATTAATTGTTAGTAAGGAGAGATAAAATGAGATTAAGTGCTTCAAGATTAAAATTATTTAAAGAATTAACCCAAGCGATTGGTGTCCCTGGTCAAGAAATGCCAGTTGTGAAAGTATTAAAAAAGTATTATGAAGGTATTTGTGATGAAATTATTCATGATAATATAGGTTCAATAATTGCAATTAAAAAATCAAAAGTTGAAAATGCCCCTAGAGTATTAATTTTATCTCATATGGATGAAGTTGGTTTTATTATCAAAAAAATTCATGATAATGGAGCGCTTAGTATTCATCCTGTTGGAGGTACTTGGGAACAAACAATGTTATCGAACCGAATTAGTGTAGTAGCTAAAGACGGTACGATTCATAAAGGTGTTGTAGGCGCGACGCCACCTCATTTATTAAAAGATTCAGATAGACAAAAACCAATGAAAATTGAAAATATGTTTATTGACATTGGTTGTAAATCAAAAGATGAGGTTCTAGCATTAAATATAAATGTTGGATGTTCTGTGGTAGTCGATGGACCTTTTGAAGTGTTAGCTAATGGTAATCGCTTGCTTTCTAAAGCATTTGATGATCGTTACGGTTGTATTTTAGGAGTTGAAATCCTTCAAGCTTTAAAAAATAAAGAATTACCTTTTGATTTATATGTAGGTAATAGTGTTCAAGAAGAAGTTGGATTAAGAGGTGCGACAACTGTAGCTAACTTAGTAAAACCTGATTTTGCGATTATTCTAGATTGTTCACCTGCTAATGATATTAGTGGTAAAAAAGAAGAACTTGGTCAATTAGGAGAAGGTGTTTTAATTCGTTTCTTTGACCGTTCAATGATTGCTTTCCCTCAACTTCTTGATTTCCAAATTAAAATGTGTGAGAAAAACAATGTTAAATATCAATATTATTCATCTACTGGTGGAACAGATGCAGGAATGGTTCATAAATCAAATGCAGGTGTTTTAACCTTAACTCAATGTATCTGTGCACGAAATATTCATACATCTGGTTCAATTATTGATTTAGATGATTATGAAGGTAGTAAGAAAGTATTATTATCAATATTAAAATACTTAAATAGAGAAAGAATTGAAAAGTTTAAAGAAATGTCTAGATAGAAGGTGCAAAGATGAAAGAGATTGATTTAAAGATTCAAGGTAAAATTAAAAGATTAACAAATAAGACATTTAAATTTGATTCTAGGGTTAAAGACGGATGGTACTCAGCAGTTTATTTTCTAAAAACAGCTCAAATTGTAAGAAAATACAAACCAGATAGTATTGTTACAATGCAGTTTTTCCAAAGAGAAGATGCGGTACTTTGTGGTATTGATGAAGCAATAGCCTTACTTCATACTTTTTCAATTAATCCTCATGAATTACAAATAGAAGCACTTCATGATGGAGATTTTATATCTCCGATGGAACCAGTTTTAAAAGTTACTGGTCATTATCAAAATTTTGGTTATTTAGAAAATTTAATTGATGGAATATTAGCAAGAAGAACATCGGTTGCTACTAATGTATATCGAGCAGTTAAAGCAGCTGAAGGAAGACAAATTATGTTCTTTGGTGACCGCGATGACCATTTCACTAATCAAGCTGGTGATGGATACTCCGCTTATATTGGTGGTATCGCAGCTCAATGTACTAATGCGATGAATGAATGGTGGGGTATGGAAGGCGTTGGAACCATGCCTCATGCCTTAATTCAAATGTTTGAGGGTGATCTCGTCGCTGCTTCAAAAGCATATATAGAAACATACCCTAACGACAATTTTGTTGCTCTAGTTGACTTTAATAATGATGTTATTACTGATTCTTTAAAAGTAGCTAGAGAATTTGGTGATAAGTTATATGGTGTTAGAGTTGATACATCGATTTCATTAAAAGACAAATACTTTGATACAATTGATTATGAAAAACTAGGTATTAACCCTTATGGTGTTAATCCTGAATTAATCTTTGCTTTAAGAAAAGCCTTAGATGATGAAGGTTTCAATCATGTTAAGATTATTGTATCTAGTGGGTTCAATGAAAAGAAAATCAAAGAGTTTGTAGAAAAAGGTGTACCAGTTGACACATTTGGTGTAGGGAAAAGTCTTCTTAGAACATTTGTTAGCTTTACCGGAGACTGTGTTATGTTAAATGGTAAAGAATTAGCAAAGTTTGGAAGAAGGCATATTCCTTCTGAGCGTTTAGAAAAAGTTGATTATCCAGTTAATTCATAAATTTAATATATTTAAAAGGAAAACTTGATTGATGTTAAGTCTTCCTTTTTTTATAAAATCCTTTATTTCTTCATTATCCTTTCTTTCTTTAAATAAGATATAAGGAGGAGTTGAATAATATGAAAATACATCTAATTGGAGTCAAAGGAAGTGGAATGTCATCTTTAGCCCAGTTTTTAAAAGATATGGGACACGATGTTGATGGAAGTGATAAGGGTGTTTATATTTTTACTCAAGATATCTTAAAAAAAGCTGGAATAAATATAATTAATTTTGATGAAATAAAATATAATGATTATGATATTTTTATTGCTGGTCATGATTTTATTAACTCGGATTATGTATTTAAAGCACTTGAAAGTGAAAAAATAGTATATGAATATAATGAATATTTAGCAAAATTAAATGAACAATTTGTTACTATCGCTGTAAGTGGAACGCATGGAAAAACAACAACTACTAAAATAATCGCTGATATTATGAATACAACGTTAAAAACAAGTTATGTTATTGGTGATGGAGAAGGGAAATATATTAATGCAAGCAATTATTTAGTTTATGAAGCTTGTGAATATAAAAGACACTATTTAAGTTATTTTGCCGATACTCATGTAATTTTAAATGTTGAATTTGATCATGTTGATTACTTTGTTGATGAAGAAGATTATAATGATGCTTTTTTTGAGTTTGCTAGTAATGCAAAATATAATCTTGTTATTAATGGAGATGAAAAATTTTCTCAAAAGGTTAAAGATATTAGGAAAAATATCATTACATTTGGTTTAGAAGATTGCAACACGTTTCAGGCTAAAAATATCGTAGATGATGAACAAGGTCTAAAATATGATTTATATATCAATAGTAAATTTAAAGGTGTTGTTAAGATTAGAAGAAATGGTTTATTTATGGTTTATAATACTTTGGCTGCTTTAGCTACTGCATCTATCTATATTAGTGATATTGATGTTCTTATAAAGGCTATCTCAAATTTTAGCGGAGTAAACAGAAGATGGGTGGAAACACTAATTGATGACGAAGTTTATATCGATGATTATGCGCATCATCCTAGTGAAATTAAAGCAGTTTTAAATGCACTGAGGACAAAATATAAAAAGCGTAAAATCATAGCGGTATTTAGGCCAGATCGTCACTCAAGAATACTCAAATTTAAAGATGAGTTTATAGAAGCACTAACGAATGCAGATCAAGCTTATGTAGTCAATTTTCCACCCACCAGTAAGAATGATACTCACATTGATTTTGATGCAAGAATTTTATGTGATGGCAATAAGATAAAGTTTTTTGATGAGACAAATGAATCTTATCAAGAAATAGCATCATTTAATCATGTAGTTTATGTTTTTATGAGTTCTAAAGACTTAAGTTTTATTGCGAATAAAATAAAGTCTAAACGAATGGAATAAATTGACTTTTTGCACCTTATGGGCTAAAATGTTAGTGCATATTAAACTTCTTTTTCACAAGGAGGGATAATATGAAATGGCTTTTTTATACAACACTAGGTGTCGGTGTTGGAGTAGCACTTACATTACTTAGTCAAAAAGCCCTAGAAAATAGAGATTGGACCTTTACAGCAAGAAGGACAATCGATGATTTTTACTCGAAACTCGAAGATGCATACGATGCTGTTAGACGCATCGATGCCGAGGATGTAAGAAATGCCATAATGGACAAGTTAGACGATATAAAACAAAGATTTTATGAATTTGATATCGGTGAAGTTAAAGAAAATGCCAAAGACGTTGTTAATAATTTTGTATATGAAATTAAAAATGTTCTTGGCCAAGTTGAATCAGAATTGTCCAATCAATGGTTAAAACTAAGAGACCAAACAGCTTAAACATTTGACGAGTGCATCTGGCCATCGTCAAATTTTATATAGGAGGTGCAAATATGTCATCACATAATCCAAATATGAAAGAACGTGTCACAATTTATGAGGTTGCTAAAGCTGCTGAAGTATCCTTAGCTACTGTTTCACGAGTTATTAACAAACACGACAATGTTTCAGAAAAAACTAAACAAAGAGTCGAAGCAGCAATTAAAAGATTAGGTTATAAGCCAAGTGCACTTGCTCAAAGCTTAGCTACTAGTCGTTCAACTAATGTTGCAATAGTATTGCCTTCTGCTAATTATGTTTATACAAGTACAGCTTTAGCAGGAATGATTGATGTATCTAGAATTTATGGTTATCGTTCAAGCGTCTTTAGTGGAAATATACTTTCTGATTCCAATCAAGTTATAGATGATATTATTACATCTAGAGTTGATGGAGCTGTTTTATTTGACTATAGCATCTCTGATGATGATATTAAAAAACTTTTAGATTATCGTGTTCCAACAGTTGTAATAGGTAGAACACCTAGTAATGATAATGTTGGCGCCGTTGTTTTAGATTATGAAACGGCATTATCTAATATTATTGAAGAGTATTTAGATAAAGGAATTGATAAGATAGCCCTTGTCAGAATTAAAAATGATGAAGATACTATCTTTAAATCATTTGAAGAAGTTATTATTAAGACTTATGAAAAACGTGGTTTATCTTTCAATAATTATATAGATATTACCGATTCTTATACATTAACTTATAACCAATTCCTTGAGTTATTTAAAAATGGAATTGATAATCAAGTTTATATTGCTCCTAGAGATTCTCTAGCTGTTGCAGTTACAAATGCTGCGACTGATTTAGGATATAAAGTACCAAATGATTTAGAAGTAATTGGAGTTCTAGGAACTAAATATAGTTTAATTGCAAGACCGACAATTTCATCAATTGATTTAGATTTGTATGAAGTTGGTTCAATTGCAATGAGAATGCTAACAAAAATGTTACAAGGTACACTTAACAACAAACGATTTGATTTTGCTTGTCGATATGTTAAAAGAGATTCAACTAAATAGTTATAGAAAAGGGTTTAAGTATGAGTTTATTAGAAGAATTAAAATGGAGAGGTTTAGTTAAAGATATTACAGATGAAGAATTAATTAATAAAGCATTTGAAGAAAAGGCTACGATTTACTGTGGGTTTGATCCAACCGCAGAATCACTTCATATAGGTCATTTGGTTCCGATTATGGTTCTTTCACATTTCCAAAGATATGGACATCGTATTGTTGCGTTAGTAGGTGGAGGAACAGGATTAATTGGTGACCCTTCAGGTAGAAATAGTGAAAGACAACTATTAACAATTGATGATTCTTTACGCTATGCAGAAGGAATTAAAGATCAATTATCAAGATTTTTAGATTTTAGTGATCCTAACAAAACAGTGATGGTAAATAATTATGATTGGTTAAAAACAATTGATGTTATTACTTATTTAAGAGATTTTGGTAAGAATCTTTCTGTTAACTATATGTTAGCTAAAGAAGTTGTTGCTTCAAGATTAGAAACAGGAATTTCTTATACGGAATTTTCATATATGTTAATTCAAGCAATTGACTTTTTAACATTGTATCAAAGAGAAAATTGTAAACTTCAACTTGGCGGAAGCGACCAATGGGGTAATATTACTGCAGGTATTGAAATGATTAGAAAAGTCACAGGAAATTCTGATGCAGTTGGTATTACAATTCCTTTAATTACTAAGAGTGATGGAACTAAATTTGGTAAATCTGCAGGTGGAAGTTTATGGTTAGATGGAGAATTAACAACTCCATACCAATTCTATCAATACTTCTTTAATACTGCTGATGCTGACGTTATTAATTATCTTAAAGTCTTTACTTTCTTATCAAAAGAAGAAATTAATGAACTCGAACGTGAGACATTAGATAACCCAGGCGAAAGAAAAGCTCAAAAACGTTTAGCAGCAGAGCTTACTAAAATGGTTCATGGTGAAGAAGTATTAGAAGAAGTACTTAAGATGTGTGATGTCTTATTTAGAGGTTCAATTAGAGAGTTAAGTGCTAAGCAATTAAGTGTTTGTTTAGATGGCGTACCTAATATTGAAATAAATGAAGATCTTAATATTGTAGATGCTTTAGTAAATGTTGGTGCAGCAGTTTCTAAACGTGAAGCAAGAGAATTCTTAAGAAACGGTTCAATTGCACTTAATGGCGATAAAGTCTTTGATGAATCACTAATGATTACAAAAGAAATTGCTATTGATGAAAAAGTAGTCGTTGTTAAACGTGGTAAACGTAATTATTACTTAATAAAGTTAAATTAAATAAATTGTTTAGGCTCTAAGTTGATTAGAGTCTTTTTTTAAGCATAAAAAAAAGGTTTATGAATTTGATTTTCATAAACCTTTTAATTAACTAAACTAGACGGTTGTAGTATTCAACGATTAGATTTTCTTCGATTTCTAATCCGATTTCATCACGTTCAGGATATCTTTCGTAAACACCTTCGCCTTTATCTACATCAAAACTTACATATGGTAATAGACTGCCATTAACTTCTTGAGCTTCTTTAACAATCTTTAAGTTCTTTGATGTTTCTTTTAAAGCTATTTTTTGACCTGGAGTTACTAAGTATGAAGGAATATTCACAGTTTTGCCATCAACTAAGATGTGTTTGTGGCTCACTAATTGACGAGCTTGACGGCGTGTACGTGCTAAACCCATACGATAGACAATGTTGTCTAGTCTAGATTCAAGCATTCTTAGGAATGCTAAACCTGTAACTTCCCTAGATTTTTTAGCTATAATGAATAATCTACGGAATTGACGTTCAGTAACACCATACATGAAACGGACTTTTTGTTTTTCCATTAATTGCTTTCCGTATTCAGTGGTTTTACGTCTTCTGTCAGGTCCATGTTGACCTGGTGCATAATTACGTTTACTAAGTTCCTTGCCAGTTTCAAGGATAGAGAATCCAAGTCTTCTTGAGATTTTCCATACTGGTCCTACATAACGAGACATAATATTTCATCCTCCTCTATTGTTGTTAAGCAAGAACAACAACAGGTACAAATTCCAAGTCCTCGGATGTTGATGTTAATGATTTCCCCATCAGCTAGGATACTTTCATCCATTTAAGTCATCAACGTCAGACAGGTAGTATTTGTATGCTGCATTCTCGCACTTGTTAATATTACCTAAAATTAAGAAAAAAGTCAATAAAATTAATTAAATCCTCTATAAAGTTGCTGATTTTACCATTATAGGATTTTTATATTAATTCATGTTTAGAAAAAATTATAATATTTGTAAAAATAATCTTTGAAACTAAAGTAAAGTCTCTTTATACCATAAATAATACGTGATATAATAATTAACGAGTTAAAAGACTGGGGGAAGTATCATGAATTTTGAAGAAATTCGAGCATATCTTTATGAATTTGCTAATAGTGATGTCGGTACTATTACCTTTTTTGTCGTTGCATTTGTTATTTTGTTTTTTACTTCAATCAGTTTTTTAAAGTATAAAAAGGAAGTTAAACTTCGTAAAAAGGTTAATCAAATTAAAGATATGTATGATGAGGCAGTTAAGTTACCAATTGATCAACAACTAGCAATTATTGAAAAAATAGGTAAGTTTAATGCTGCTTATGCTCAAATTTATGTAGAAAAGAATAAAATATATAACAATTTGAAATTAATTGATATTGACCCATTTAATGATGAAATTTCTAAATTAGAAAATGAACTTAAAACTCGTAAAAGAAAGAAGATCGAAAAAACAATAAATAATTACTTTGTTAAAGTTCAGGCTCTAAGTGAGAAGGTAATGAATTTCTATTTTAGTTTAAAGGAAGTTACTAAAGAAGATGAGGATGCTCGTTCTAGAGCCTTTAAGGTTAGAGAAAGTTTAAGAGAGTGCCGGGCATTATATAATAAGAATCAAGATGCCTTGTGTTATAATGAAAAAGTCTTTATGGACATTTTTGATGATATCGATTCATCGTTTATTCGCTTCGATGAATATTTAGATCAAGGTAAGTTTGATCAGGCTAATGATTTATTAGGTCAACTTGAAGATACGATATTTAGGTTGAAAGAAGATTTAACACAAATGCCTAAAATCGCTGCTTTTGCCACTCAAGTGCTACCTAAAAGACTTAATGAGGTTATTGATACATATAACTACTTAAGAGGAGAAGGTTATCCTTTACATAGTTTAAGAATCACAAATACAATTAATGATATTAAAAATGAACTTGCAACGATTAAAGAACAACTAAACTTCCTTGAATATGAAGGTTTAGGTGAACTTTGCCATGAACTTAGTGAAAGTATTGAAGTTGTAAGAGTTAAATTGCAAAAAGAAAAGAATGCTCGTAATGAGTTTGATAAAAATTGCAATTATATTTATCATGAGGTTGAAGATTTAGAGAGACGTTTTATCAAAATAAAACGAGGCAGTGCCGATATTTATAAAATTTATAAACCTGAAGATGCTTACACTAAATTATTAGATGATTTACAACATGAAATATCAGTTTTATCAATGTATAAACGTGATTTAGACACTTATATTCATTCATCTACGCCTCAACCATATTCAATTTTATTAGAAAAATTAAAAATTTTAGACCAACAAAAGAAAGTTGTTAATACTATGGTTGATGAATATAGTCAATTCATTACTGATATGAAAAATGAAGTTGAAGAAATTTATGAATCTTGCATGAATTATACTTTAAGGGTTAAAGAGTGTGAATCATCGATTATTGATTGTAATGTTGAGTCATTCTATCTTAAATATCAAGATAGAACTAGCGATTTATTAAGTAAACTATATCAATTAAGACAAACTGTATTAACTCAACCTATTGATGTCGTTGAAGCTAGGAAAATCTTATTAACCGTTGAACCTATTATTGAAGATTATTTTGAAGAAGTAGATGAACAATTATCTTATTGTCGGTATGCTGAAAGAGCGATTATTTTTGCTAATCAATATTATGGTGATTTCAAAGATGTAAGAAATGTCGTTGATCGTGCTGAAGTTCATTTTGCTAATGCTGAATTTGCGATTGCCATGGATATTACAATTGAAATTATCGAAAAATTACAACCAGGAGTTTATAACCATAAACTTAGTAATACGTAAAAAGGAGATGTAATTAATGATTTATTTAGATAATGCTGCGACAACAAGAACAGATGATGAAATTCTTGATGATTATTATAAATTATGTAAAAAGTATTATGCAAATGCTTCATCAAATCATTATCTTGGTAGAGAAGCAGCTAGGTTTTTGAATGCATCGAGAAAACAAATTGCTAGCTTACTTGGGGTAAAGAATGTAGAAGTTTATTTTACAAGTGGTGCGACAGAATCCAATAATATTGCTATTATTGGTACTTGTCATGCTCATAAAAAAAGAGGTAAGCATTTGATAACAACTAAAATTGAACATCCAAGCGTTTTAAACGTTTTTAAATATTTAGAAAAAGAAGGATATGAAGTAACTTATTTAAGTGTTGATTCTAGTGGTGTTATTAGTTTAGATGAACTAAAAGAAATATTAAGAAATGATACAATATTGGTCTCGATAATGGGTGTAAATAATGAAATTGGTTCAATTATGCCTATTAGTGAATGTGGTCGTATTATTAAAGAAAATAGCAATGCTTATTTTCATGTTGATGCGACTCAATTAATAGGTAAACATAAAATTAATATGACTAATATTGACTTTTTATCATTTTCAGCGCATAAGATTCATGGTTTAAAGGGATCTGGCGCCTTAATTAAAAAGGAAAATGTTAGGATAGAGCCAATTATTTTTGGTGGAAAACAAGAAGAAGGTCTTCGTCCAGGTACACTAAATTGGCAAGTGGATGTTATGCTGGCTAAAACATTAAGAAAAGCCTTAGAGAACATGGATGAAAAAAGAGCATATATTGAAGAATTAAGAGATTATTTATTTGATGAACTTTCTAAAATTGATAAAGTTTATTTAAACTCGACTAAAAAGGGTTCTCCATATATTATTAACTTTTCACTTGAAGGATATCCAAGTGAAGTAGTTGTAAGTGGATTGGAAGATGATGGTTTTTTAGTTTCAACTTTATCTGCTTGTAGTACGAATAAAGTTAAAAAATCTTATGTTCTAGAAGCTTTAAATTTAGAACCATTTAGAGCTTCTTCATCAATTAGAGTTAGTTTAAATCAAGATATTACAAAAAAAGATTTAGAGGGATTTATAGAATCTCTTAAAAAGATTTTAAATCGTATTGGGGGAAATTTTTAATGAATTATTCACATGTTGTCATTCGTTATGGTGAATTGGGTACAAAAGGAAAAAATAAAATTGATTTTATTAACATGCTTAATAAAAACATCAAAAACACCTTTAAAGATATTAAAGAAATTGAAGTTATTAAAAGACATGATCGCATTTATTTAGTGTTAAATGGTGCTGATAATAATATTATAAAAGAAAGATTAATGCATATTGCAGGTATCCAAAATTTTTCTTTTGCAAAAATGGTAAATAATAATCTTGAAGAAATCAAAAATGAATCTTTAAGACAAGCCTCATTAATTGAAAAAGGCACATTTAAAGTCGTAGTAAAAAGAGCTGATAAGACTTTTCCTTATCATTCTGATGAAGTAGTTAGAGCGATTGCGGGTCCAATTTTAAGAAATACTGAACATAAAGTTGATGTTCATAACCCAAGTTTTTATTTGCGTGTTGAAATTAGAAGAGACGGGAGTTTTATTTTTAGTGAAGTTATTCAAGGAGCAGGGGGGTTCCCTCTTGGCGTTTTAGGTAAAGTATTAATGCTTACTTCTGGAGGCTTAGATTCACCGGTTGCTCTATATTTAATGTTAAGAAGAGGAATTAAGGTTGAGGCGATTCACTTTGCTTCTCCTCCATATACATCTCAAGAAGCACTTATTAAAGTAACTGATTTACTTGAAAGATTTAGTGATATTCAAGAAACGATTAAATTACATGTTATTCCTTTTACTAGCTTACAAGAAGCCATTTATAGATACTGTGATGAAAGTTATGCTATTACCATTATGAGAAGGATGATGTATCGTATATCGGAACTTATTGCTAAGAAACATAACTGCTTAGCTCTAGCTAGTGGAGAGAGTATAGGTCAAGTTGCTTCTCAAACCTTAGAGAGTTTACAAGTAATTAATGAAGTGACCTCAATGCCGGTAATTAGACCACTTGCAACCATGGATAAATTAGAAATTATAAATACAGCCAAGAAAATTGGAACTTATGATATTTCGATTCGTCCATTTATCGATTGCTGTACTATTTTTACACCAGTTAATCCAGTTACAAAACCACGCTTAGAAAAAGCAAGAATGTTTGAAGAACGATTCGATTACATGTCTTATATTAATGAGTGTATTGAGAATGAAGAAATTATCTATATTAAGAAAGATTCTATCGATAAAGACATCGAAGAATTCTTATAGGAAATAATTGTTATTAAAAATAATAATATTTAGTTCATCTTCGGCAAAAATAGTATTGCAGGAGGTGAAATAATGAATACTAGAAATCAAAATACTTCTAACAAAAATAAAAGAGCTACCGATCCTATGAAATATGAAATCGCTAATGAATTCGGTGTTGAATTAGGTCCTGATACGACAGCTCGTGCTAATGGTTCAGTTGGTGGTGAAATTACTAAGAGATTAGTTTCTTATGGTAAACAAGTTGCTCAACAAGGACGTACAGGCGCAGGTTCAAACCAATAGTAAATAACATATTAGGAAAAGTGATGTAAACCATCACTTTTTCCTTATTAGGAGAGGGAAATATGAATCTATTCATTTATGCATTCATTATCACTATTACCTTGATTTTAGTTATTTTAACCTTCCCATTTAGGTTCTATTTAAAAATTGATGGTTATACATTAAGATTATATTTATATAAGTTAAAAGTTTTAGAGTTTAATCTAAAAAATGAATTAGAACAAGCAACTTCTAATATTAAACAAACATTATTAGAAAATGAAATTACAAAAGATTTGTTAATTAAAATCATAACTGCTTATGGCTCTCCTTTAAAAGTTTTTTATAAAGTTAAGATAAAATATATTAAAATCTTATATCATGGGTATCAAGGAGACCATGTTGTATCACCACTACTTTTTGCTTCAAGTCATGCTCTAGCTTCAAATATCGGGGCTATTTGTTATATCAATAACATCCCATTTTACTATAGTTTTAGATACTCAAATGAAGTTAAGTTTAAATTCTCAAGCATGATATATTTTACATTGGGAACACTAATTGAGGAATTATGGCGAATTAGGAGGAAAAAAGTGTGAAAGAACATCCAATTAACAGTTTATTAAATATTTCACTCGATAATATTACTAGGATGGTTGATGTATCAAAGATTGTCGGTCAACCAATTCATCTAGGTGAGAACCGGGTTATTATACCAATTTCTAAAGTGACTTTTGGTTTTGGAGCTGGAGGAAGTGAATTTGATATTGGACATAATAAAAAGAAAGTGTTTGATGTCGAATTTGGTGAAGAACTCTTCCCATTTGGTGGAGGAAGTGGTGGAGGCATCTCAATTACACCATCAGCATTTATTTTAATTGATCATGATAATATCAAGATTGTTAGATATCAAAAGGATAATACTATTTACGACAAAGTGCTTGATGCTGTAGTAGATATAGTTAATAAAAACAGAGGTTAAATTTCACCTCTTTTTTATATTTGTTAAAAGACTCACATAAATTTGATGTCTTTTTTAATTTTAAGTTGGAAAAACAATTAATAACCCTTATAATAAATAAGGGTGAAGGAAGAATGACTAAGTATCGTAGTTATAAAAAGGATATGACATTTTCATATTGTTTTGGTGCTTATGGTGTTTTTGAGTTAGTAAAGTATCAAAGTAAACAAGTAAAAGAAGTCATTTTTCATCATACCTTTGATAAAGATAAACTAGTAAATGAACTAGAAGCAAAAAATATTTCCTATCGAGTAAATGATAATTTAATAACTAAATTAAGTAGTAAAGAAAATTGTTATGTCCTTGCAGTATTTAATAAATATGAATCAAAACTAAATGAAAATAAACCTCATTTAGTTTTAGTTAATCCTTCTAACATGGGTAACTTAGGTACAATCATTAGAACAATGCATGGTTTTAAAGTCAAAGACTTAGCGATTATAAAACCGGGTGTTGATTATTTTGATCCTAAAGTTGTTAGAGCCTCAATGGGGAGTATCTTTGCGATTAATATTGAATACTTTGATTCGATTGATTCTTATCTAAAGAGGTTTAAAAACCACTTTTTATATCCATTCATGCTTCAAAGTAGTAAACCTTTACAATATTTTAAAAATGATAAGAAATTATTTTCTTTAGTTTTTGGAAATGAGTCAAGTGGTTTAGATGAATCATATCTAAATTTAGGTCAAAGTTTAATTATTAAACATAGCGATGAGATTGATTCACTTAATTTAACCAATGCCGTTTCAATCGCTTTATATGAATTTTTTAAAGATAAATTTGAATAGGAGATGGTGTCATGAGTAGAATACATCGCAGAAAAAAGTATAAAATAGTTAAAAGGAATCCTTCATCAGATCTTATTAGAAAAATTTTATTAACTTTATTAGCACTTCTATTATTTGGTGGAGCGATTTTAATGGCTATATTACCTGCTTTTTTATAGTTGATTGGGGGAGTTTATTATGGCAAAAGTAATGTCTGTTAATGCAGGAAGTTCGTCTTTGAAATTTAAATTATTTGAAATGCCAAGTCAAGAGGAAATTGTAAGTGGCAATATTGAACAAATAGGTTTAGAAGAATCTAAAATTAATATTAAGAAGAATGGTGAAAAGAAAGTTCACCACCTTGTTTTAAAGAATCATACTGAAGCGGTTAATATTCTTTTAAAATTATTAATTGAAGAAAAGATTGTTACAACTTTAAACGAAATTGATGCGGTAGGTCATCGTGTTGTTCATGGTGGAGAACAATTTGCTGAATCGGTTATTATTGATGAAAAAGTTGAACAAGTAATAGAAAACTTATCAATGTTAGCACCGCTTCACAATCCAGCTAATTTAACAGGTTATCGTGCTTTTAAGAAAGCATTACCTGATGTTAAACAAGTCGCTGTTTTTGATACAGCATTCCATCAAACCATGCCAATTGAAAGTTATTTATATCCTATTCCTTATGAATATTATGAAGAGTTTAAGATTAGACGCTATGGTTTCCATGGAACTTCACATTTATATGTATCAAACCGTGCGATTGAATTATTAGGCAATCCTAAAGAAAGTAAAATTATTACTTGTCACTTAGGTAATGGCGCATCTTTATCTGCTGTTAAAAATGGTAAATGTATTCAAACATCTATGGGATTTACTCCTTTAGCAGGTGTTATGATGGGTACTAGAAGCGGAGATATTGACCCAGCGATTGTTACTTATTTAGCAGAGCAATTAAATGTTAGTAGTGATGATGTAATTAATATTTTAAATAAAAAGTCGGGTTTATTAGGCGTTAGTGGCGTTTCAAGTGATGCAAGAGACGTCTTACAAGCTACAAAAGAAGGAAATAAACGTGCAATTGTAGCTCGAAAAATTCAAGTTCAAACTGTTGCTGAAAGAATTGGTTCATATTATGCACTTCTTGGTGGATGTGATGCAATTGTCTTTACAGCAGGTTTAGGTGAAAATGACGGCGAATTTAGAGCGGAAGTCATTGAAATGATTGAAGATGCATTTGACGTGCATATAAAAGAAGAAAGTGTTAGTCTAAGAGCAAAAGAAGAGTTAATTTCTACCCAAAATTCAAAAATTAAGGTTTATGTAATACCTAC
>DUOZ01000044.1 GCA_012838555.1 bacterium
AATGAGAATACCACCAGTGTCGAGTTTTGTCAATAAAAAGTTTAAAGATAATTTTTAATGAACTAATTTATTGGAAATACGTAAATACATAATACTAAAACGCATTTAATCATATTGTTTAAGTAGAGGTTCTATTATATTAATTTCAATTTTCCTCCTTAATTTAAGAGTCCCTATATAAAAAACCGTCACAATTATGGGCGGTTTTTACCTTTTCTTCTAGTAAACGACATTATATATCGTCTTTTATTTCTTAAATTAAAGCTTGAATCTATTGCTCTTGCTAAAGCTTGGGCAATTTCATAAGTATTATCAATTAAATATCTTGCTGTAAGAGGATTATCATGAAAATCAATTTCAACCAAAACCGGAATTAACCCTAGTTCATTAGGTACCCTTATTTCATAATAACCTTGATTATTAAATACTTCCATCCCACTTCTAACTGGATCAATACGATTCGATGGATATTGTGATATCTTATTTAATTCAGCAACAATATTTGCTGCAAGTCTTCTAGAGTCTTCATCATTTGGATGATAAAACGCTATTGCACCACTTGCAGTCCTTCCACCTCCAGCATTTGAATGAAGCGCTAAATAAACTTCAGCATTATTATCTAAAGCATCTTGAGGTCTTTCTCTAACACCTAAAGATGAAGGAGCAATTAATGTATCGCAACCATATTCATTAATTAAGATTTCTCTTAAATGGTTTGCAATTTCTTCCATAACTTCCTTTTCACTAACATTACCGACGGCATACATATTACCCACTTGATTTGACGGTGATAAATAAATTTTTTTGCATACCATTTTTTTGATTTCCTTTCATTCATTACTTATTATATGTGTTTTTTATCATATAGGTGAAATACTATATTGAAAGGAAAGTGATAAAATGGCTAAATTACTTTATATTAAAGCAAATCCAAAAGGTAATGAAGAATCTAGGACATTTAAAATTTCAGAAGCGTTTATTGAAGAATATATTAAACACCATCCTGATGATGAAATAATCACGCTTGATCTTTATAAAGAACAATTACCTTTTCTAAACAAAGAAAACATTAATGAAATCTTCTCTAAAAAAGATCCATCAAACATTCCACCTTTACTTAAATATGCTTACGAGTTTAAAGAAGTTGATAAATACGTTATTGCTGAACCTTTATGGAATTTGTCAATTCCTTCGATATTAAAGGCATATATAGACTTAATTTGTGTTACTGGGGTTACTTTTAAATACACAGAAAATGGACCAGTTGGTTTATGTACAAATAAAAAAGCGATCAATATCACCACTCGAGGTGGCAATTATGAAGAACCACCAATGAGTGATCTTGAATTAGGTGACCGCTATTTAAAGACTATTTTTGGTTTTTTAGGTATAACCGATTATACAACAATATCAGCTAATGAACTTGATGTCATTGGAAAAGATATTGATCAAATTGTAAATCAAGCTATAACAGAAGCTAAAAATCTTGCTAAAGACTTCTAAACTCCACTATAAGCAGAATATCCTCCATCAACAGGAATAACAACGCCGTTAACGAAACCACTAGCTTCTTCACTTACTAAATATAACAAAGTACCAATTAACTCTTCTTTTTCACCAAATCTACCCATTGGGGTACTATTAATTATTTTTTCACTTCGAGGAGTTAAAGTACCATCTTCATTAAACAATAATTTACGGTTTTGATTTGTGGCAAAAAATCCTGGTGCGATGGCATTACATCTAATTCCAACCTTTGAGAAATAAACTGCTAACCACTGAGTTAAATTAGAAATTGATGCTTTCGAAGCAGAATAAGCAACAATTTTAGTTAAAGGAGTAAATGCATTCATTGATGAAATATTAATGATTGATGCTCCTTTTTTATTTATCATATCTAAAGCAAACTCTTTAATAACTAATAAAGTACCAAAATAATTTAAGTCAAAAACAAATCTAATTCCCTCTTCATCTAAATCAAAGAAAGTTTTAATTTTACCTAAGTGGCTAAACTCAAAATATTCATCATCTGTTGTCGCTTTAGGATGATTTCCACCAGCACCATTAATTAAAATGTCACAAGTTCCTAAATCAACTTTTATTTGTTCATGTACCTCTTTAATTTCTTCAGGTTTTAACACATTACATACATAACCTTTAGCAACTCCGCCATTACTCTTTATTTCATCTTCAACATAATTAAGTGATTCTTTATTAATATCAAGCAAAGCAATTTTTGCATTACATTTAGCTAGAGCAATAGCAAATTCACTACATAAAACTCCTCCAGCTCCAGTAATAACTATTACCTTATCTTGTAAATCAACTTCAAATGGTAGTTTCATTACTTATTCCCCTTTATTTTCTCTAATGTTTCAATAATACCACCTAGATACATCGCACCTAAAGCACGATCGTATAAACCATATCCAGGTTTACCTTGTTCGCCCCAAATCATTCTGCCATGATCTGGACGAATATAACCATTAAATCCTACTTCATAATACGCCTTTAATATTTTAACCATATCAAGGCTACCGCAAGGTGAATAATGTGCACTTTCAATAAAAGAACCATCATCTAGGATTTTTACATTTCTAAGATGAGCAAAATGAATTCTACCTTGCTCACCATACTTTTCAACCATTCTTACATAATCATTACTAGTTGAACAACCTAAAGACCCACTACAAAGCGTTAAACCATTATGAATATCATCATATAGTTTTAAAAAACGGTCTAAATCTTGTTCATTTTTAATGATTCGAGGTATACCAAAGATATCCCAAGGTGGATCATCTGGATGAATGGCCATTTTAACCCCATGTTCTTTAGCTACTGGGATTATTTCTTTTAGAAACAACTCTAAATTCTTCCATAACCCTTCAGTACCTAATTCTTGATAAGTTTTTATTAAAGTTGTAATTTCCTCTTTATTATAAGATTCATCCCAACCAGGTAATGATAATTCTTTAACATCGACTTTTTCAATTTCATCTTTAAAATACGCTAAAGATATTGACCCATCTTCATGAAGATAATTAAGGGTTGATCTAGTCCAGTCAAAGACAGGCATAAAATTATAACAAATACATTTAATTCCAGCCTTAGCTAGGTTAATAATATTTTGTTTATAATTTTCGATAAACTTAACATAATTCCCTCTTCGTAATTTAATATCTTCATGAACTGGAACACTTTCAATAACTTCAAATTCTAAATTGCTTTTTTCTATCTCTTCTTTTAATTTTAAGATTTTCTCTAATGGCCAGATTTCTCCAACCTTTATATCATAAATCGCACTTACTACACCGCTTATAACGGGTATTTGCTTGATATAATTTAAAGGAATCGGATCATCTTTACCATACCAACGCATTATTAATTTCATTTATTATCACCTTAGTCTTGCCACCATTTAGTTACTAAATCTTCTTTTCTCCTAGTATCTTGATTAATGTAACTTAATTCGGGCTGTTCTTGTCTAATAAAGATAACTTCATCTTTTAAATCTCCAGAAGTTGCAATAACCTTATTTTCTCCCATTTCAAGAGGTATATCTTTAAAGATAAAGGTTTTATCACCTTTAATCGTACCATAATCTTTACCATTAACATTTAAAGATACTTTCTTTTGATTTGAGAAGATTTTAACATTCATCGTAGGTTTATGGCGTTTTTCAAATCTTCTTTCACAGATATGAACAAATGGTTCTTTACTCCAATAAGCTTTATAAATAAAGAATGAATCCTTTTTAATCTTACGGTCATAGGTAACTAATCCTTTATTATTTCTTCCTTGAACTCCACCTTCATCACGAGCATCACTAGCAAAATCAAACATATTCCAGATATGTGTAGCCCATAAATACTTTCTTTCCATCAAAACTTTTGCCATGTGTTCATGAAAGAATGTTTGATATTCTTCAGAATAATCTGATTGTTTAGGTTTATCTGTATGATAGTAAATATTGCCTTCAGCACCATATTCAGAGACACCAAAGATTAAATCAGGATTATTCTTTCTATCTTGATCTAACCTAGGACCACTACTTTCAACCTCGTCATAATACCAACCCATATAATGATTATAAGAAACAATATCAGTTATTTTATTAAATTCACTATTAGGGTCAATATAAGACATATTAGCTAAGGTTGTATAACGTGTTTGGTCTAACTTCTTAGCTAATTCATTTAACTCTTTAAAAGCTTCAATTTGACCATCTTCGGTTCCTTTTAAGGTAATTTCATTACCAACTCCCCAGCAAATAATACTAGGATGATTATAATTTTGAATAATTAACTCTTTTAATTGACTTAGGGCATTTTCTTGTGCTTCTCTAGCTTTATACATCTTAGAGATGAATGGAATTTCCGCCCAAACCACCATTCCATATTGGTCACATAAATCATAGAAATAATCATCATGTTGATAATGAGCAAGACGAATAGTATTCGCACCCACTTCTTTAATTAGTTCCATATCTTCTTTATGTTCTTTCTTTGTTATAGCCCATCCCATATTGAGTCTATCTTGATGTCGACAAACTCCTCTTAACATATAAGGTTTACCATTTAAGAAGAAACCTTCATCTTTATCAATATGGAAAGTTCGAACTCCAAATGGAATATCAAGTTGATCTAAAATCACATCTTTATCTACAATTCCAACTCTTAATGTGTATAAATATGGATCTTCAATACCGTGCCATAAATGAGGATTTTTAAAAGTTAATGTAATATCATTTTCATCAACTGTTTTAATTTCATGAACTATTCTTTCGCCTTCTTTAGAAAATATTTCATAAACTAACTTTTGATTTTCTTTTGGATTAGTTACAAATGTTTCAACTCTAACATGAGCTTCTTTTTTAACTACTGTTGGAGTAACCTTAACTCCTTTTGAGCCAAAATATTCTAAATCAAAGTGAGTTGAGTCAACTTCAATTAAATTAACATCACGATAAAGACCTCCAAAGAAAGTAAAATCCGCACGTAAAGGATAAACATTATTATCTTTTCCATTATCTACCCTAACTGCTAATAAATTTTCTTCTTCAAGGTGTGGAGTTAAACGAACTCTAAAAGTTGAAAAACCACCTTTATGATTAAATAAGTGTTTACCATTTAAATATACATCCGCAATCATAGAAGCTGCTTTAATTTCCAAATAAACCTCTTTATCTGTTTTCTTAACATTTAATTTTTTGTAATACCAGCAGCCTGCGCGATAATAATCATTTCCACCATCTTGACCATCTAGATTATTCCAAGTGTGTGGTAGATTAATTGGTTCACACCAACTTAAATCGCTTACATTGACGTTATTAATGTCATCCACCTTGGTAAAATACCAATTTTCATTAATGTTTGTAACCTTTCTCATTTTCCTTCTCCTTTTTTTTATTGATATATTTCCATTTTACCCTATTTGAAAACGTTTTTGTAGACCCATTTAAAAAAGGGACCGCTAGGGTCCCAATAAATTTTAATTAAATATCGTATCTAAAATCATTAATGGTATTAGAAGTATTAAATCTTCTTTCAACTTCATCCCAATTGACAACATTAAAGAAGTTATCAATATAGTCACCACGCTTGTTTTGATACTTTAAGTAATAAGCATGTTCCCAAACATCCATTGGTAGTAAGACTACAACTTCATTTAAGTTTGGAACATCTTGATTAGGTGTTGTAATTATTTCAACGTCACCTTCTCTAGTCTTAACAAGCATTGCCCAGCCAGAACCAAAGCGTCCTAGACCAGCTGCTTTAAACTCTTTCTTAAAGTTTTCAAATGAGCCAAATTTCTTTTCAATAGCTACTTTGACATTACCTTTAACTTCATGGTTAGTAGGTCCCATCACCGCAAAATAAACATTGTGATTATAGACTCCACCACCATTGTTTCTTACTTTCGTTCTGATTGCTTCAGGTAAATCTTCAAGATTAGTAAGCAATTCTTCTAGAGTTCTATCATGTAACTCAGGATAATCTTTTAATGCATCATTAAGATTATTTTCATAAGCTTGATGATGTTTTTGATGATGTAGCATCATCGTTTCCTTATCAATGTATGGTTCAAGCGCATCATAAGCGTATGGTAATTCAATTTTTTTAAATGGATATGTATTTTTCATTATGTATCAACCTCCTGACACCAATATATTAAAAATTAGACTTTTTGTCCATCAATATGCACCTTATAAAAAAGCCTCCTAGTTGGAGGCATCTATTTTAGCGTTTTTTAATCACTATTTTAGTTAATTCACCAAAGATTAGTGGAACAATTCCTAGAATGGTAGCAATTAATAAGTTATTCCAAGGTAAGGCAGTGATTTCGAAGATAGAGGCTAAAACAGGCACGTATAATAATAACATTAATAAGATTAGCGAAATAATAACTGAGTAGTTCAATGTTTTATTTGAAAAAATCTTCATCTGCCAGATAAATTTATGTTCTGATCTAGCTGAATATGTTCTAAATAGTTCACCCATGACAACAGTAACAAAAATCATTGTTCTAGCCGTTATTTCATCACCAATTTGTAAACCAATATATAAACTAGTTAAAGCAGCAATCGCTAAACCAAGACCTTGAATCAAAATTTTAACTAAAGTTGGTCGATTTAGTAATGGTTCTTTTGGATCACGAGGCTTTTCTTCCATAATATTAGGTTCTTTCTTTTCCATACCTAAAGCAAAAGCAGGGAAAGAGTCAGTTATTAAATTAATCCATAATAAATGAATCGCTGCTAATGGAATTAAATTATTAAATAAGTTACCAAATACCATTGCTAGTAAAATAATTAAGATTTCCCCAATATTACATGAAATTAGGAAGTTTGTAAACTTACGTATATTACTATAAATAATACGACCTTCTTCAACGGCACTAACAATTGAAGCAAAGTTATCATCAGTTAAAATCATATTAGATGTTTCTTTAGATACTTCAGTACCCGTAATCCCCATTGCTACACCAATATCGGCTTGTTTTAAAGCCGGAGCATCATTTACACCATCACCAGTCATAGCGACGACATTGCCATGTTTTTGTAAGATTTCAACAATTCTAATTTTATCTTCTGGTGTGCTTCTAGCAAAGACATCACAATTTAATATTGCATCTTCAAACTCTTCATCGCTCATTTTACTAGTATCTTCACCACTTAAAGCAATATGTCCAGGCTTTAAGATGTTTAATTTTGTTGCAATTGCTTTCGCCGTTGTTAAATGGTCACCAGTAATCATCATGACTCTAATACCAGCTTTATTACATTGTTCAACTGCATCTTTAGCTTCTTCTCTAGGAGGGTCAATCATCGCAACCATACCAACAAAAATCAGTTCTTCTTCTAATTCCATTGATTTATAATCATCAGTTTCTTTATAAGCAAAACCTAAAACACGATATGCTTGAGCAGAATATTCTTCATTCTTATCTAAAATCATTTTAATATCTTTATCAGTTATTTCTCTTACTTCATTGTTAATACTGATATATTTACATCTTTTAATTAATTGATCTGTCGCACCTTTAGTTAAAACTAAATATTTATCATCAACCTTATTAATAGTAGTCATTAACTTTCTAGTTGAATCAAAAGGATATTCATTAACACGCTCAAATTTTGCTTCTTTTGTTGCTAAGTCATATCCACCTTTAGCTGCTAGAACAAGTAAAGCACCTTCAGTAGGGTCCCCTAATACTTTTTCTTCATCTTCTAAATTAGCATCATTACATAAAAGTGAAATCTTTAAAATTAAATCAAGATTATGTTCTAATTCTGCTTTTTCTTGATTAAGTAATATATCACCCTTTATTTGATAACCAGATCCAGTTACTTCATATTCATGGTCAATAGCATAAACTCTTTCTACAGTCATTTTATTCTTAGTTAAAGTTCCAGTCTTATCTGAACAAATTACTGTAGCTTGGCCTAGCGTTTCTACTGTTGATAAGTTTTTAATAATAGCATTACGTTTAACCATTCGTTGCATCCCCAATGCTAAAACAACAGTAATAACTGCAGTTAATCCCTCTGGAATAGCAGCAACCGCTAGAGCAATCGCTGTTAAAAATAATTCAATAATATCTTTACCTTGAAGCCATCCTAGAATAAAGACTAATACTGAAACACCAATACAAATTAAACCCAAAACTTTTGCAAAAGCATCAATCGTTTTTTGAAGTGGCGTCCTACCTTCTTCAACTGTTTCTAGCATTTTCGCAATTTTACCAATTTCAGTATTCATTCCCGTTCCAACTACAATTCCCATCGCACGTCCATATGTAATTAAAGTCGACATATAAGCCATATTAGAACGGTCTGCTAATAATTTATCTTCTTCATAAGTGATATCAGCAAATTTTTCAACTGGTTCGCTTTCCCCAGTTAAAGCCGCTTCATCTATTTTTAAGTTTAAACTACTTAATAATCTCATATCAGCAGCTACATAGTCACCAGTTTCTAATAACACAATATCACCAATAGTTAATTCTGTAGATGGTATCTCAACCAACTTTCCATCTCTTAAAACTTTAGCATGAGGTGAACTCATTTTCTTTAAAGCAGCTAGTGCATTTGATGCCTTATTTTCTTGAGACACCCCTAAGATAGCATTTAATATAACAATTCCCAGAATAATAATTCCGTCAATCAAGCCATCCCCTTCATTAAAAAATGAAGTGGCAATTGAAATAATAGCCGCAATAATTAAAATAATAACTAAAAAGTCTTTGAATTGATCAAAAAACATTGCTAATAATGATTTTTTCTTTTTCTCTGCTAATTCGTTCTTTCCATACTTTTCAATTCGTTTTGCTACCTCACCAGTTGTTAAACCAGTATTAACATTACTATTTAATTCTTTAACAACTTCTTTAGGTTTTTTACGATAAAAATCCATATTTTTCCCCCTTACTACTAGATTGTGCAAAAAAATAAGACCTATGCACACGGTGCATAAGTCTTGCTATTTAAAATTAAACCAGGTCTAAGACCAGCTGTTGATTTAATTACGACTAGCGTCAGCTACTCCCTTATGTAGTAAATATTTTACAGTAATTGTGCATAGCTTGTCAATTAATGTATATGTATATTGCTATGATAAAAATGTTAGTAAATAGTAAATAACTGTTGATGAAATTGGAATTGTTAAGTTATCAAAACCCCTCCTAGAAAATAACTCACATATTGTTGCTACTAGTGGTACAACCATTACTTTTAACATTATTAATGAAGGATTAAACATTAAGGTAATAACAAGTGTAACTAAAAAAGAAACAATAAACATTGTGATAGACCCTGCTAAAGTTTTGTTATTAAAAATCTCTTTTGATTTTACATTCATACCAATTAAAGCCGCTAAACCGTCACCAAATGCCATATTTAGTATTCCCAATCCACCAATATATGGTTGTTTTATTATTTCATAAGAAAAAATTACCAATATAACCAATGATAAAGGATAAAAAATCGTTCCATAATTATCTTTATCATCATCTTCGATTTCCTTAACAAAATTATATTTATATGAAAAAAGATTTAACAATAGATAAATCATCGGAGGTATTATAGCTATTAAAACATCATCAAAAAACAACATGGCTATAATCCAATAAAACCCCATTCCAATATGAATAATTTTACGAGTTGTTTGGGTTTTAAAATGCATGTATTTTCTAGATAAAATAGCAATTCCCCATAAAGTTGGAATTAACAAGAACGATAAGATTAAACCATATATTGATTTCATTTTCACACCTTACCTTGTTCACTACTAATATTATAAACAAATAATAAAAAATTGTCTTAAAATCTACTAATTTGATAAAAAAAGTAGATGTTCCATTCATCTACTCACAATTTAATAGTTTTTGTGCATATTCAATATTTTTTCTAATTAATGACTTGTTACACACATTTGTATGACCGCCTATAATAATATCTACATCAAGTTTTAAATATTCTTCTAGTGTTTTAATGTATTGTTCAGCATTTTCTTTATTTAAATAAGGCTTAGGTTCTTCGACATTATCACCTGCAAATAAAACTTTATCATGATAATCAATTATTGAAATACTATCATTCGTATGTCCTGGTGTATGATATATTTCTATTCCTTCATCTTCGAATTTAATCTTACTTTCAAAAGTAACATTCGGATAAGTTAAAATAACATTACCCTTGATATATTTCTTGAATTCTTCTAATGCTTTTAAGCCTGTTTCTTTAATATTTTTAACACATAGATTATGACCTATTATTAAGGAAGACTTAAAATAACAATTACCCCAAATATGATCCCAATCATGATGAGTGTTTATGACAAAAATAGGTTTATTCCCAAATTGATCTTTAATGTATAAATCAATCTTCTCCATAATAGATGGACCTAAATAAGTGTCAATTACAAAGACAAAATTCATCCCATTAATAACATAAACATTAGTTATCATTTCAATATCATCAAATTGAAACAAGGTTCCTCGATTTCCCACTTTAATGTAGTTAAAATTATTGTTAATAATAAAACCTCCAAAAATTATTTAAAGATTTTTTGTCTTTGAAGAATATAGCCACCTTTTAATGAAGAAACATCAGTAGCAACTATCATCAAATTATTATCAATCTTATTAATCTCACTAATAATCATATCCTTATTCTTACGGTTACAATAAATCATTAAAATTTTCTTAGGAGATTCTTTTCCAGTTCCATCAATAGTAGTAACCGCAATACCTTTACTCCTTAAATAAGAAGCAAGTTCATCACCCTCATCTGAAGGTGTAATTACTTGAATTAACATTTGACCGAAAGCTAAGAAATTTTCTATTTTAGAACCTAAGTAAACACCCAAAGCAAAACCCAAACAATAAACTACTGCTTTTAACGGTTGTTCGTTAATACCAACGATAACTCTAGAAGCAATTACAACCCATAAAGCAATCTCAACTAAAGCTAAAATTGTACCTTGAGTTCGATATCCTCGATTAACCAAAATAATTCTTAATGTTGCTAGAGTAACTTCAACAACCTTTGCTACAAAAATAATTAGTAATTCCAGTATTAACAACCATTCCATATATTGACCTCCAATTAGTTAAAAGAAAGGCTCAATGCCTTTCAATTACTATTCTTTCACAAATTCTACTTCTAATGATAAATCAGCAACTTTACTTACAGTTTCATAAATAGAACAATATTTAGATGCTAATTTAGCACTCTTTTCAAATTGTTCCTCATTAGATGGATTCTTTACAATCAACTTAATTAAACCTGTTTCTAATGTCGTAGGTACTTCTGTTCTTTTTTCACCACTAATTTCAATTGTGACACCATCAAAAGTTAATCTTTTCTTTTCTACTATATCCAAAAATGTAGAATATAAACATGAACCTAAAGCACCAAATAATAAATGATAAGGTCTCATACTTCCTTCAACAACACCTATTTTGATTTCCCCCGTAGGTGAAGTTAAAGTTCCATTGAATTCATTAGTAAATTCTAATTTTACTTTATCAGCCATTTAATCTCCCTCTTTCCATACTCTTTACTTAATATTATATATTAAATTATCGACAAAATCTTGATAAACAATTACAATTTTTACAAATGATAATTGAAAAAGTAAATTCCGTTGATTCTATAAATAAATGAAATAATTAAAAATACAATATTTATTTCCGCTTTAGCAACTATGTTAACTTGAAAAACGATTGAAAAACGTTAATATAACATCTATAATCTAGTTGAGATTAACATAAAGATTAGAACTGAGCACGACC
>DUOZ01000045.1 GCA_012838555.1 bacterium
AATAATTTGCTATAATTTTACATTAAATATATATTATCTTTATAATTAAATTATTAGTAATAGTAATTTGTGATGATTTTGTTATTTAAAATGAATGAAAAAGCATAAAAAAACACTTCATTCGAAGTGTAATTTCATTATTATTTTCTTTTTGATAATCTAATTGCTCTTCTAATTTCTCTATCATCATTACTGGTTAAGATTAATGCTAAGATCGCAGTAATAATAATTAATGAAATTTGAGCAAAATTAATAAAATCACGGTTGCTAACACCAAATGCATGTTCAAACCAAAACGCTAAATCTAGTCCAAAATCAGTTTCAAATGCTAAGGTAATTCCACCAATAGCAAAGAATAACCAAATGATTCCTAAGAATATAGCGATAACATCAAGTACATACTTTTTCATAACATTCACCTCATACGCTTTATTATAATAACAAATGTTAACTATTATTTCAATACAATTTGACCATTTGCTATTTTACTTATAATATCAAAAATAACAACAGTGCCCCAAGAATCCTTTTTACAATAATAGAGTAATCCTTTAATAATATCATCATGTAACTTATCGCTTACATTATCTGTTAAACACGCTCTTATTAAGCTTTGATAAGCATCAAGAGCTTCAGAACCATTATGAATGACATTATCTTCACTTTGATAATCTAGTGTTCTTGTTAAATCAAAATTGATATTAGCATAATATTCTTTAATCGATGGATTTTCCATTAATGAAGGAGATACAACCTTTAAACTAGCTTTACCATTAAATGAAGGTAAATAGATATAACCAAACTGGAAGAATTCTAATAAGTCAACGATACGTTTTTTACATATTGACAGGAAATTCTCATACACTGGGTATTTCTTTATTAAATTCTCAAACCGGCCTTGTTCAAATTGTTTATTATATACAACAATGGTAAATTCTCCTTTTTGATAGTTTATTTTTTCTTGTTCAAATTGTTTAATTAATGTTTCAATTAAGTTAATTTCAGGATTAGATGATAAATCAATACGAGGGAAACCAATAAATTCATAATGAGTGATGTTTCCTCCGCTTCCTTTATCAAAATCATGACTGAATAAATCATAATCTTTATTTACAACATGCATTGAATATTGAGTACAAACTGGTTCATAAGGTTTTTGTCTATTAATAATTGGTAAAGGATACATAAAGGTTTCAAAATCAAAGAAAACTAAAGGATAAATTTGATAATCCTTTTTTAATAACTTCTTGATTTTAGATAGATCGACCCAATTATTAATTCTTTTTTTACTAACCTCAATTTGTAAGTGAGGATAGCTATATTTATCTTTTTTATAATTTAAAGGATATAATTTCTTTTGTAAATCATCATCTATTTCATCTAAAGTTTTATAATTACATTCTTCAATTAATTGCTTGCTTTTTTTATGAAAACCACCATAACTAGTACTATTATTTAAACTAAAGATTGAGTTTTCACTTGGATAATTACATCTAGTTAAACATTCATTAAAAAACAAACATTTTTTACAACAATATTGCATCTTACTATCTAAACTTTTTTCATTATCAGCACTTTCTTCAATAAAGTTTAGAAGTGATTCTAATTCATTTAACCTTGAGTCTATATAAGTTATTAAATCTTGATTTTTATAAGTATTAACTAAAGTAGAAAATAAAGATGGTAAATATTTATCTAATAATGGATAAGTTACTTTTTCATTATTTAAATAAAATTCATTATTTAAGAAAAGGAAATTAACTTTGTTTATTGTAAAACCTAATTTAGGTAAAACATTTTTATAAACAAAATATTGAAAGATAAGGTCAAGAAGATATTCTTCTTTAATCTTTTTATCTTTATAACTTGATGCTTTTAACTCAATTAATTCTAGTTCAGACTCGTTTTTAATTAAAATATCCCATCTAGCTAAATATTTATCTTTAAAGGTTAGTTGACCTTCAAAGATTACATCTACTTCTGGATCATTTAATAACTTAATTGTGTTTTCTTCGATTAATTTATTCGATAAGATTAATGTTCCATCTAGTTCACCATTAATTGTATCAGCCCGTTTAGCTTTTCCTTTATATAAATCAAAATAATACTTTCTAGAAAGTTTAGAAACTTCTTCATAGTCTTTCATTTCAAAGATTAACTTTTTAACTTCACTAGCATTTTCTAGTAAAATATCTTTTAGTTCCTCGACTAATTGCTTATTTTCACTTACTAAATCTGCGATTTTTTCAAAATCAAAATCAACACCATTAATATCACTTAATTGAAAATCATGTTCAATTAAATATTTAGTAAATTTAACTAAAGCTTGATCATTAACAAGTAAATATGAAAGTCTAGGACACTTACAAACACTTACTTCTTTAATTACTGATTTACTAATCATAAAAATCACCTATGCTTGAATATTATCATCTAATTTCTGGTTAGATTGTTTGCTTTGAATCTTAGTAATTAACTCTTTAAAGATTTTATTAAATAACAAGTTATAAATATGATCTAAACCAATTAAATAAGTTAATGTTTGTCTTATAGCAGCAGCGACTTCTTTACCTTCTGCTTTAATCGATCCATCCATTAATTTTAAGGTATTATCTATAACCGGGAATATTGATTTAATTTCTTCCTTATCTAATTTATATTTACCTTCAACAAAGCGAATTAAGGAAACAAGTTTCTTTAACTCATTAACAAAAAATTGAACTTGAGGTTTTAAATTTTCCTTTTGACCTTCTTTTAATAATTTATTTAATTCAGTAGAAAGTCTTACGACTTCATTAAAAAGAATAAATAAAGATTTTGATGTATAATAATGATTTTCATAAATCATTACTTCTTCTACTAGGGAATCGATTTTACTTTGATCTTTAATTTGATTAAATACTGAACCAATCATATCACTTAAGGTTTGATATAAACCAACTAAGTATTCAAGTAAAGGAACACGAAAATCTTCATCAGTACGATAATAATCATCACTATCGTATAAAAAACATTTATTATCTCTAAATACATCATTATAAAATTCATTTAATTGACGCATTATTTTTTCTTTAACTTCTTCATTATTAGAAAGTAATGAAGGAATTAATGGGTCATTAATAAATTTGTAGAAAAAATCATCACGCCTACTATGTAATTTCTTTGAGATCTTAGCATTATGTAAAGCATAATCAAAACACTCACGCAAAATTACAAGTGCTTGGTGAATTCGAATAATAATTGTATTTTCTTTATTCATTTTTATCTCTCCTTGATACTTCTTTTAAATTATAATCGAAAAAGATAACATTCTCAACCTGTCATATAGTTAATTATTCTTGTTAGAGTAATAATAAATATTGTAAAATAGATTTAATAGAAGAAGGAGGAATATTATGTCAATTATTGAACGAATCAAAAAAGGTTGTATAAGTTATTATAGTTTTGCCTCCTTATTAAATCATATTTCCTATCTTTTAATGAATATCAAGGAATTACAAAATGATATTCCTTATTTAATATGTATCAATGCTTTTGCTAAAAAATTATCAAGTTATACCTTTAGTGTTTATCAAGACTTATCAGTTAATCAAGATGTTCCTCATTGTATTAAAGCTGAAACAAACCGCGTTATTTTAAGAGGATGTTTAGAAGCGACTTTGATCGCTGATATTTTAATTAATAATCCAAAGTTACAAAAAAACTTTTATGATAATTTATATGATGATATCAAAAGAATTAATAAAATCTATAATGACTCATCTAAAATTCGCTTAAAGTATTATAGTGCATTTGATGATGAAGATAATGAAGGTGCTAAGTTTGCTAAAAGATATACTTGGTTACCTAAAATTAGAAAGAAACGAGCTAATAGTATGAAAGACCTTCTTAATTACATTGAAGGTTTAAATGATTTTGACATTAATTATTATGAGGTATTAATTAAAGCTCTAGATTTATATGCTCACCCTTCATTTTATTTATCTAAATTATTAACTAATAGTGAAAATAATCTTCGTTTAGTCGAAATGGTTTTTAGAAAAGATGGAATTGTTTATCAACTAGTTGATTCTTTAATTGATACATTTAAATATTTTGATGATAAATTACCAAATCACAAAATTCAAGAATATTTACTAGCTAGTTTAGATAACGAACATGAAATAATGTCCGTAAATGATGTTGATATGAATAAACTCAATCTTTCTCTTATTAGTAATGTTGAACATTATACTCCTAAGCAAGTCGCTTATTATTTTAGTGTTGTTTCTAAACTAGAAGATAGTTATACTGCTTTATCTAGTTTCTTACCTAGTTCAATTCATGAACTTTCAAATGCCATTAAAATGGTATCAATGATTATTTCTACTAATTATCCTAAAAACTTTAAGAATATGACGATTAAAAAGTTACTAGATGATTTATATCCTCGCTATGATGATATGATTATTTCTTATTTTAGAAATGATATTCAGGGCTTTTATGCTCAATGTCGCTACTTAATTGAAGCTGTAGCTACTTTATATATTATCTTAGATGAAGATGAAGAACGCTCGCAAGTCTATCATATTCATCAAGATATTAAAGGTTATGATTTCCAACAAGTAAGTGCTCAGTTTAACCATAAAGCCACTGGTGATAGCGACCAATTTGAACGAATTATTGAAGAAAATAAAAACGAACTAATAAGTAATCTTAACTTTGTTAGAGAATATTATCTAAAAAACTTTAATACTTATTTTGAAGATAATGTTTTATCTAGATTAAATGGCTGGGCATTATTTTTAAGAGAACTTAATAATGATAAAGTCCCTAACGCACCAGCCTTAATTAGTTACTCTGTTAGTAAAATAACCAAGAATCTACCAGATATTTTATCTAATAATATTAATTTTGCCGATTTCTCCTTAGGTTTATATGAAGAAAGCTGCGCTTATAGCCATGTTACTTCATATGCCTGGTATAATTCTTTATATGCTTTAAAAGATAAATCAATCTTTAAACAACAATTTATCGTTGTTAATTTATTAGTTAATTTAATTGTAAATATGATAACCGATGGATATAATTTTGAAAATATTATCTCAGGTGAATTATTAGATCAATTAGATACTAATTTCAATTTAGGTATGTCTAGACTTCTCTTAAATTACTTAAAATAATTTAGTATTTTAAGGTTCTTTTATTAGTTCTTATTAAAGTAATAACAAATAATAAGATAATAGATACAATCGTAATACAAACAGAAATAATAACTTCACTTAATTCTGCAAAGTTGAACATTGATCCATAAATAGATAATGCAAATGGATTGAACCTATTATAACCAATCGCGGTTAATAAGGTAACTAAAGTTAATCTACTGACATAAATAATAGTTACACCAATTCCAGGACGACTAGTTAGAATTCCAATCATTACTGCTAAAGAAACAACAAACATTAATTCTAAGCCCACTAAGGCACTTGAACCAATAACATTAATTAAAGGAATTGACCCTTCAAACATATTAATTGATATTGTATAACCAATTAAAGAAAAAACAAAACCAAATAAGAATCCTAAAAGTGGGAATAAAATAAATTTAGAGATAACATAAGAATTTAAGGTTAATCCTTTAGTTATTGGCATCGTTAATAACTTCTTTTTTTGTTCTCCACCAATAAATGACATAATAGCAAGTAAGATAACTAATAATCCTAAATCTGTTAATTCACTATAGACATTAGTAAGTCCCATTGCTAAATCTGGTTTTGGAAAAGAATCTAACATACTTTCTGGAACTTGCAATAATTTTAACAACTCACCCATGTATTTTAGTGTTAAAGGATTAACAATAGCAGTAAAAAGTCCGATTCCAATGATTAGAATGAATCTAAATGTTCTAGTAAGTCCAAGTAAATCTTTTTTAATCGTTGCGTTTATTTGGCTCATTCTTAGTCACCTCCATATAGATTCTTTCTAAATCATAACGTTTTTCTTCAAATTTAATAATATTTATGTTTTCATTTAGTACCAGTTTTAAAATGTCATTACTACTCATTTTTGTAGTAGGTTCTATTTCTAAATTTTGTTCTTCCAAAGTTACAATTAATCCATGTTTTCTTAAATTATCTAATTTATTTTCATCAATATCTTCGACAATAAGACCATAACTAATCATTTCTTTAGATTTTTTTAAGATATTGTTAATTGTATCTTCAACAACAATTTTACCATTACTTAATATTCCGATTTTAGTTGCAACACGTTCTACATCATCAAGAATATGCGATGAAAAGATAATGGTTCTTCCACCTTCTTTTAAACTATTAATGATTTTAATTACCTCTAAACGCCCTTCAGGGTCTAAAGCACTTGTTGGTTCATCTAAAATTAAAATATCAGGATTATCATATATAGCAGCTGCTATCCCTAGTCTTTGAATCATACCACGAGAATAACCACCGACTTTACGTTTAGATGCTTTAAATAATCTTACTAAACGTAAAACTTCTTCATTTCTTTGATTAATATCACCTTGATAATTACAACATTTAGCGATGTAACTTAAATATTCAAAACCAGTTAAATAAGGGAAAATATTAGGTGTCTCAGGAAGATAACCTAATTTATATGGTTTATTATCATTAATTGTAATTTTACCTTCATTATAAGGAATTAACTTAGTGATAATATTCATTGTTGTTGTTTTACCACTTCCATTAGACCCGATAAAACCATAAACATCACCTTGTTCAGCATTAATATTGATCCCATCTAAAACTTTTAAACTTTGATAGGATTTATGTAAATTTTCAATTTTAATCATCATATTCATCTCCATAATCCTTAATTTGATCTCTTTTTAAACCAAAGACAAAAAATGCAATCGCACCGAACACTGATACTAAAACAATGATTAACGCCCAGATTTCAGTATTTAAGTTTTGACAACCTCTTTTATAAAGAAGGACTAAAGCAACAAATATCAGGGTTATTTGAATCGCAACAAGAACTCCAAAAATAAGATATGAATTATCAGGCATACCTTAACTCCTTTCATTTATTTTTAAACTAGCAGATTTACCACTTACATATCCACTAGAAAAAGCCCATTGTAAATTATGACCTCCACATTCTCCATCAATATCCATGATTTCTCCAGCAAAGAAGAGATTTTGATGGAGTTTTGATTCTAATGTCTGAGGATTAATCTCATCTAAAGAAATGCCTCCACATGTTGTCTGAGCATTATTAAATGGTGATAAATCGCTTACTTGAACTTCAAAATTCTTTAACATCTGAGCGATTCTTTCTAATTCTTCATCATTTAAATCTTTAACTAAGCGCTCCTTATATTCAATCTTACTTCTTTTTAAAATCGCTATGCCTAGCATTCTTACTACAACACCATTTAAAAAGAATTCAACATTAACTAATTGATTATTTTGCCTTTTTAAATGTAAAAAGTTTATTAACTCTTCTTGATTTAAATTAGAAACTAAATCAAGTTTTATATAAAACCTCATAGAAGGGTCCTTATTTAAGTTTCTAGCAATAAAAGAAGAGATGATAAAGGAAACTATACCAGATAAAGAATCATCTTTAAATAAGACTTCTCCGCTTCTTTTAACAATTAATTCATTGTTATTTAAATTATAAAGACTTACTGTAGCTTTCGCTCTAATACCATTTAAAGAAGCAAATTCTTTATCTAATACTTTAATTGATGTAATTGCAGGATATAAATTAGTAATAGTATGATTTAAATTCTTAGCTAAAGTAAAGCCGCTTCCATCACTTCCAAGATTTTTTGAAGAAGTCCCTCCACACGCTATAATTAAACTATCAGCTTTAATCTTTTCACCACTAGAACTAACTAAAATATAGCCATTATCATAAATAACTTTTTCGATTTTAAAACCAGTTAATGTTTTAATATTACTTTTACTATCAAGAGCAAATCTTAAAGCATCAAGGATTGTTGAACTTGTATGAGTAAAAGGATAACATCTTCCTTCTTCATCACTAAATTGTAAGACTCCTAGTTGTTCAAAAAATGAACAAGTATTTAGATAATTAAATTGATCTAAAACGACTTTAGCAAAACTAGGTTCATTATAAAATGATTCATTATTGTTTAAATTAGTAAAGTTACAACGACCATTACCAGTCGCTAAAATCTTCCTACCAAGGCGTTCATTACGCTCAATTAGTAATATTTGATGATTTTTATATAAATAGTTTGAAGCAGTTAAAGCTGCCATCATTCCTGAAGGTCCTCCACCAATTATTACTAACTTAGCCATCTTATGCCTCCGTTCTTATAACTTTACTATTCTTCAATATATAAAATACCAATCGTACCTTTTCCGCAGTGAGATGAAATAACACATCCAGCACTAGTTAGATAAATATTATCAACATCAATTGAAGTACTTAGTTTTTCTTTAATATATTC
>DUOZ01000046.1 GCA_012838555.1 bacterium
CATAGGACTTATATTGAATTATACGATTACTTTAAAGTTATTCCACAAAAAGAGTTGGATAATGTTAAATATATTGTATCTGATATGTTTGAAAATTATTATAAAATTGCAAGGTTTTTCTTCCATAAAGCTACTTATCTAGTTGACGCATTCCATCTAATTAGGCTTGTTACTGAATCCTTTAACCGTGTTAGAATAAGAGTTATGAAAATGTATAATTCATCTTCTTATCAATATAAAGCACTTAAGAAGTTTTGGAAAGTACTCTTAATTAGAAGGGATAAAGTATTTAATAAAACATTTGAATATAATGGTAAAATAGTTACAACTTTAGAAATGATTGATAAGATTATTCGTTTTGATGATGAGTTATATAGAGCTTATCTTCTTAAAGAAATATTTTTAGATTCATATTATCGTTATAACTATGATAATGCAGAAGCTTTTATTGAAACGATAATACACTCATTTGAAACTAGTAATATTCAAGAGTTTGTCACTACAGGTAAGACATTTAGAGTATGGAAACACCCTATCATAAATTCATTTATAAAACTAAATGATCGTAGAATTTCAAATGGTCCTACTGAAGGTATAAATAAGAAGATAAAAGATATTAAAAGAGTCAGTTATGGTTATTCAAACTTTAATAATTTTAGAACGAGAATTATGTACACAATTAATAAATACACACCATTTAAATTTTAATAAAAATACTACAATTTCTACCAAATAAAAACATCCGATACTCAGTGTTGAAACATTGAATATCGGATGTGATTTTTTTATGTGACCCCAAACTCACTTTAGAGTTTTTTAGGTGGTTGACCCCAAAAAACCCCAAATTATTTTAGAGACCCGATATTCACCATACGACTTAGCAAAAGTCGTTCTAGGCGAGCATATTCTCGACGTTTTTCAAATCTCTTATATCAATCCCGATGATGTTATTTTAATTTCTAACCTTTTAAAATATTGATTTATAGGCTAACATAGCAATTAAGTTGATTAATTCTCTTAACGGAAATAAATACTGCACTTTCTTCTATTCTGGTATAAACCTTAATTTAACGGTAGTTACTTTTTCACTTAACGTCAATATTATTCTCTTCATATTTTTTGTTGTTAATTAATTGTTCTAGTACCAATTTATATCACAAAAAATCCCCCTTGTTTTCATTACATAAATTTGTAGTGAATAAGTTGATGTTTAGATATCAACTATTACAAATTTACTTTATTTAATTTCTTTAACAGATTCTCTTTCAACTAATGTTGAAGGAACAACAATCTTTTTAGGTGTTGCATTATTATTTTTAATTTGTGTTAATAATAATTCACAAGCATTCTTCGCTAAATCTTCAAAACTTTGAGCAATTGTCGTTAATGCAGGTGAAACATAAGCTGCCATTCTAATATTATCAAAACCAATCAAAGAAATATCATCTGGTACTTTTAATCCATGTTCTTTAATTGCTTTCATTGCACCTATCGCCATTACATCACCACTGGCGACAATCGCAGTTGGTTTAGGTACATCTGAAGTTAATAATTTTTTAACAGCATTATAAGCATTTTCAAAAGAATACTTTTCAGCATACAAATACCATCTAGGATAAATAGAAAGGTTAAAGTCTTCTAAAGCTTTAACATAACCTTCATATCTTTCTTTACCAACGATTTGATCAAGTTCTCCGCCTATATATGCGATATTACGATGACCTTTTTCATAAAGATATGTAACTGCATGATAAATCGAATCATAACTATTAGTATAAACACAGTTTTTATTTACTTCTTCATGATCAATAAAAACCATTGGTATTTTACTATTAATAAGTTTATCATAATTATCTTTGTCCCAAATTTTTGAAACAACAATAACACCATCAACACCTTTTTGAATACAATGTTCTAAATATGAACGAACGTATTCACCAACTTTTTTACCAATTAACAAGATGTCATAGTTATTTTGTTCTAATGTTGTTTTAATTTTTGCTAAAACTTCTGAAAAGAACGGGTGAGCAATTCCATAGTCAGTTGTCTCTTCAAAAATTACTCCAATCGTGAAGGAAGATTTAGTTACCAATGTTCTTCCCATATTATTTGGTATGTAATTAAGTTCTCTCGCTTTTTGCTTGATTATTTGTTTAGTTTTTTCACTTATATCTGGATAATCATTAAGAGCTTTTGACACAGTAGCCATTCCATATCCAGTTGCTTTTGCAATATCTTTTATTGTGATCACTACAAACACTCCCATACTTATTTATAGGTAAATATTACCAAAAACGTTTTCAGGTTTCAATAGTTTTCGTTTTGACATAAAATTTTTCTAACAAAATAAGCGAAAAATAACGAAAATTACTTAGAATAAATACCTAATACTTCACCTATAAATACATCATGGTAATCTCTTAATTCAGAATTATAATGCTTATGAGTATCTAAATCAAGAAAATTTTCGGAATTCAATGAATCAACATATATCTTTTTACAAGTAATAATCATTTCAGCTTCTTCAAAACATGGAGTGTTATCAATAATTAAAGGTGTTAAATTAAGAACTTCACTCTTATTAACATCCCTACCACTTTTACTTCCACAATAACTTAAAATCTTCTTTTGACTAGGATTAAAAAATTGAAGATTAAAATAACTATTTTCCTTTAATAATTCATTAGTAAATCTAGTCGGACGAACAAAGACAAGAACGATTTTTTTGTTCCATAAAATCCCCATTGTTCCCCAACTTATTGTCATTGCATTGTGCTTTACTAAATCTCCTACCGTTAATAGAGCCCATTCTTTATCAAATTTGTCAAATACATTAAACTTCCATTCGCTAATATCAATTTTTTTAAACATAATTATCATCCTTTTCTATTAATAATTATGATATTAAAACCTAAATATTGCAAATATTAACGAAAAGATAATTAAATTGAGTATTAACCTCTATTTGCGATAACATCTACTGGTTTCATTTTAGATAATCGACGAACTGGGAAGAGCATCGATAAGATGACAACTGAAATTGCTAAGAAGAACATTTTTAATGTTAAAGTAAAATTAACATTGATTACTAAGAAACTAAATCCAAAGGATGAAGAATATATCATATTAATGACAAATGCACTTATTAAAGTGAGTATATAGGAGCCTATAAACGAGAAGATACCAATTAAGACTGTTTCTAAAGCAAAGATCTTAATAATATCAACAAAACCTGCTCCTAAAGCTCTTAGTATTCCTATAACATGACTATTCCCTTTAATAGATGATGAAATAAATCCATATAGTAATAAAACAACAACAATTGTTAATGCTAAACTAATTAATCTTAAGATTAAACCAAATGAACCAATACTATCAGCAAAACCTTTATAGTGAGTATAATATGGTGAATATAAGACATAACCTTCACTTTCTAAGGCATCACTAATTCTAGCAGTTGTTCCATGATTTAATCTAATAAGCATTCCGTATGATACTTTATCTCTCATTGATATTTCAACAAAATCATGTGTTGATAATCCAATTGAATCTAACTTTGTATTAACAAAACTACCACTAGCATTATAAGCAATTCCATAAATCGGAGCATTCCTACTTATATGTAAGGTTGAAGTATTCTTTTTAGATGTAATATAAGTATCTATATCATCTTCTGAATTATTATACAAATTAACAGCATCTTCAATAATCTTAAAGACTTCTTCATTAAAGAAATCTTCTCTAACATTAACTCCTTCACCATAATCTAAATTCATTAATTTAGTAAAAGCTGAGATACCTATTACATAACCATCTTCTTTATACTTTTCATCAAAATAATGAATTGAATAAGTTTCATTTGCATATTCACTTTCATAACAGAAAATATCACTAACTGTTTGGTTTTTATTATTAAATGTAACATTTGTAACTAAGTTAACATCAATTGTTTCTAGTGAACTAATTATATCACTTAAAAAACCTTCTCTAACAAAGAAATGATATAAATATTGTTGAGCGACGATTCCATGTCTAGTTCTTAAGTTTCTATCAGTTTCATCTTTATTAATCAGTAAGTCTTCAAACTCATCATCATGAGTATCAATAATCGCACTTATGCAGAAACTAAATTCATCAGTTGAAATAATAACTGGTTTGTTTTCATTTACTAAATCCGAAATATTACCAGCAAAACCATCTCGAACAAGAATTGAAGCTGCAAATTTAGAAATAGCTACTGCATCTTTTCTTGAAGATAAAACATCACTCTTTTTATAATAAGTAAAACCTAGTGACTCAATATCATCAACTTCAACAAAACCTCTAAACGCCTCAAAAAGAAGTTGTTTTGGTGTATATCCATTAATACGAACTTTATACTCATATGTACGATAAACATCAGCATCTTTATTAACGATTGATTTAATTTTTTCAATATCAGCTTCTCTTATTAACTCAAATGAGTCATTTTCAAATTTACTTGAAGCATCAATAATTGTCGCTACTGTTTCGTTAGTATTTTTAAATGTATAAGCTATACCACTGTTTTTATTATAGAAAGAAAAATTATCTCCTATAGCAAACAATGTAATACTAATAATTGCAATCGCAAGCATAATTGCTAGACGGAATTTCTTATTCTTTAAATTAATTAATCCAAATTTAAGCGCTCGTTTAAATGGTAATTTAGATTTAATAAAGTTAATCGGAGAACTTACTTTTTCATCTTCAACTGGTTGATATTGTCTAAAACGTCCATCTTTATCTAATGAGGAATCTTCAATCGCACTACTTAAATGTGGATAAAAAGCCTTAACTAAATTCTTATCAGTTTCGATGTTAACATAAGTCTCTTTATTGTTTTTATTAATAACTTGATTAATTTGACCTAAGTCTTCTTTAGATAATTTATATTTTGGAGGAATCTTAACAATACTAGAAGCAACAATTTCTAGTTTATGTGCTAAGGATGAACCATCATTTAAGATTAAATCTCTTAAGACAACTCCATCTTTAAGTTCAATTAATCTATCAGCATATTTTATAGCGGCTTCTTGATCATGAGTAACGACAATGACTAAACGATCCTTAGATAATTGCTTTAATAAATCCATTATCTCTTTTGAAGTCGCACTATCAAGTGATCCAGTAGGTTCATCCGCTAGAAGTACTTGAGGATTTTTAACAATTGCTCGAGCAATTGCCACCCTTTGTCTTTGACCACCTGAAACTTCAAAAATCGAACGATCCTTTAATTCTAAAATACCTAGTTTCTCTAATGTCTCATTGACCTTTTCATACTCTCTATCATTTTGTAAATCCAAAGCAATAGCAACATTTTCAAAAATATTTAAAGAAGGTATTAGGTTGTGTTCTTGGAAAATAAAACCTAAATAAGTATTCCTATAAGCATCAAGATTTGATTCAGATAAGGATGTAATACTATGTCCATTTAATAAAACATCTCCACTATCCTTTTGATCTAATCCACCGATAATATTTAATAAAGTAGATTTTCCACTACCAGATTTACCTAATAAAACTACCATACCCTTTTCAGGTAAAGTAATTGAAACATCTTCTAATGCACGGTGAGTTACACCTTTACTACTTTTATACGTTTTAAATAAATTCTTTATATTTAACATATTTTACATCCTTCCTAATAAGCATCATTTAAAGCATCAATTGGTTTTAGATAACTAATCTTTAAGATAGGTACTAACGCAACAATAATCATTGAAGCAAAGGCAGTTAAAGTAATATTTATTCCATCCTTTAACCTAAATGTCACGATACTCATACCTTGTAAGATTGAATTAGAAACAACCAAATTGATAACTTGATATGCTCCGAATGTTAATATTAGTGAAATTACTGCAACAATTAAGGCACAGAAGATTACTTCACTTAAGAAAATCTTTAAGACATCAAATGGACTAGCTCCACATGAACGTAAAATACCAATTTCTCTTTTTCTTTGACGAATACTTGAGATAACAAAGTTAGCAATTAATAAGATTGCAAAGACTCCACAAATATAAGCTCCATAGGTCGCTGTATTAGCAAGTGTCTTTAAATCTTCAGTATTCTTTGTATATGACTTAAAGATTGATGTTCCTACATTATATCCAGTATTTCTTAGTTGAATGATTAAACTAGTTAATTCATCAACATTATAAGCAGATGACATTAATAAAGTTTTAGTTAAAAGTGAGGTTTTCTTTATTTCTTTTTGGAAATTATCACCAAAATAAATTTGACCTTTATTACCCACTTCATCATCAATTAATGCAATTATTTTATAATTTTGATAAGTTGCAACCTTTTCACCTTTAATTGATAAACTTAAATTAAAGCTAGGATCAAAGAAACGACGTTTATAATAATTCCATCTTAATAATACTTCTTCTTTCGTTTCAAAGTAATTTTGGCCCATTAATCTTGAGAATGTTGTAAAATCAATTACAACTTGACTATCACTTAACTTCTCAGGTAGTTCACCCTCTAATATACGAGGTTCTAAAGCTGCTTTGTCATATTTATAAACCCCATCAGCAGTTGTAAACATTGAGTCTCTACTATTAGCAAAAGTATAACCAAGTGATAATTTTTGCGTGTAATGAGGAATATTAATTAAATAATTATTAATAAATCCTTCATTAACAACTAATCGACCATAATATATATTCTTTAAGTTTTTAAATTCTGATGGGCTATGCTCATTAACATATTCATAATCAGTTTCAAAAACACCAATTACTTTATATAAATAACCATCTTCAAATAATATTTGAACATCAATAAATTCACTATAATTAATTAAGTAGAAAACACCATAATGTCCATCTTTAACACCAATAAATCCTTGTCTAATTAATTCACTAGCTACATAGTCAGATATAATAATTTCTTGATATTCACCTTGTTTAAACTTACCAGTTCCTGCGACAAGTTTTAAATTTAAATCATTTAAATCAGAAGTTTCAATTACGCCATTAAAATCCCTAAAATAATATTCAACCATTCCTGTTGGTGGATTTGCTGATCTAACACCCATACTAATATCTACACTCTTTTTAAGTGGCAAATTAGGGAAAGCAAATTTTAGATTATTATAATCATCTTCTAAAATGTAAGTTGAAGTAGGTGAAGATTTAGTTAACGTTAAAATTCTTTCATTTCTTGCTTTAATAGTCGAAGCTACAATTGTATCATTAGTTATATTTGATAAAGATGATGCAACTGATAGTAGAGTTAAAGCAATTGTTGATAAAAAGATTAAAGTCGTAAATCTTACACGCATTTTTCTTAATGATTCCCACATCATCTTTAATGCTTCTTTAAGTGGTAAATGACTCTTATCAAGTTTTAAGTTTTTCTTACTACTTAGAGTTACTTTATCATCAGATTCTTTAAAGTCACTATCATAATCTTGTTTTTCAAATAATGCCTCAAAAGTTTCAGGATGTGCTAAAACAACTTTTTCAGCTGAAGTTGAAATACATAGATAATTATTTTCATTTTCATCCAATTTATCATTAATCGATTTTTCATCGGCTATTTTTCCACCTACTGGAACTCTAATAACACTTGAATTAATAAACTCACTTCTAACATTTTCACCTTGTTCAATTCTAATTATATCTTTAACAATATGGCCATCACTAACTTGAATTATTCTATCACCATATTTTTGAGCTAATAACTGGTCATGAGTAACCACTATGACTAAACGATCTTTAGAAATAACCTTTAAATTTGCAATAATTTCTTCACCAGTTGTACTATCTAAAGATCCAGTTGGCTCATCAGCTAAAATTAATTTTGGGTTCTTTACTAAAACACGCGCGATTGCAACTCTTTGCTTTTGGCCACCAGATAATTCATTAATTTTACGATACCCCATACCATCTAAGCCAACCATTTTTAAAACATCTTCAATCGCATTATAATCATGACCAACCGCTTGAATTTTTAAAGATAAAGCAATGTTTTCAAAAACAGTATTATCTTCAATTAAATTAAATGTTTGGAAAATAAAACCTATATGGGAATTACGATATGCATCAAAATCTCTTCTTGAAAATGAAGAAAGAGGTCGATTATCAATAATAACTTGTCCACTTGTTGGATAATCAAGACCACCTAGAATATTTAAAAGCGTTGACTTTCCACTTCCAGATTTACCTACAATAAAGACCATTCCACTATCAGGTAAGGTCAAGTCGATGTTCTCAAGCGCTTTCGTAATGTTTTTTGAAGTACCGTAGTACTTAGTTAAGTTTTGAATCTGAATCATTTTAAATACTCCTAACTATTTGTTTTGATTAATATTAATTATTTTATTCATAACTTTATCATTAAACGAATCATAATTGGTATCACTATAATCAACCATTAAAATCGGTAAATAAATCAAGTATTCATCAATCTTCTCATTTGTTAAGATAAAGTTATTCGATTTTCTAGCCATTGATAATAATGAATAAGAAATTATTGTTTTGTAGATGTCTCTACTAGAAGAGATTTGAGCTGTCTTTTGAGCTTGCATAACTCTAAACTTCTTTAACTCATCTTCATTTCCTTTAACCTCATTAACTTCATTATCAATAAAAGAAATTAATTTATCATCATCAATTGTATTCGCCCAATTGGATCTAATCGAGGTTTCATAATTTAAAATCTTACTATCACCTGAATTATCTTTCATTAAAATAACAACCTTACCTGTTGATGAATCACTTAAGGCATTACCATAAGTCATTTCACTTAAACTAGTCTCACTAAAATCAACTGCTTTATCATATAAAGAAGTATCAATTAATAATTGCTTAACCTCTTGATAACTATTTTCATTAGCTCTTCCATCTTCAGTTCTTTCATCATAAATATGTTGAATATCAAAAATAATTATTTCTTTTTTATTTTGATTTAAAAACTCACTTACTTCAACAAAAGCTTTATTAACTTTATCAGATAAAAAAGTGTGAGTTGTATACCATTCATTCTTATTATTATTAAAGGTTAAGCGTACATCTAAGTATCTAACACCCTTATTTAATAATGTAGTTACATTACTGTATTGAGCCTTCATTAATCGCACCATTAAACCTTTATATAAAAAACCAAATGAAGAATCAGCTAGTTCAGCAGCTTTATCATTTGTCTTTAATAATGCCTTATCAACACTAGATGATATAGAAATTTTACTACTAAACGCATCATGAGCACCTAGCATTGTGATATTAATTAATAAGATATCATCATCAAGAGTTTCTTCCATCCAGTTATGATATTGATTATTAGAGGCTTCATGTTGCCATAAGTTTATTGGTAATGTAGCAATTAAGATAACATCGAGAATAACAATCAGGAGTATCATCATTAATAGTTTTAATAATATCCTGATAAACTTTTTAATCATGGCACTCCCTCCTGGTTAAAATTCTAACATAAACGCTTACATTTTAAAATATTAATTAAAATTTTTCTATAAAACATAACAAAAGGGGAATGAATTTCACTTTAGAGAACTACGATGAGGCTTCTTTAGGCTAAAAAAATATTCATTTGTATGTAGAGATGATATAACTGATATTGAAGATGTTATAAAACGAATTTACTTGTCTCTAAAATCCAAAGATGCTTAGGTAAGATTTTAATAAAAAAAGTAAATGCAACCTCAATTCGGTTAACTATTCTATTAACGATAGACAAACTAATATTAGTTCTAGCTATATCTTCACTTGTCATGATTCTATAAATTTCAGTTGCAGGTAGTCTAGGATGTTTAATTTTCAATTAATTCTATCAATGACATCTTGACTTACTTTTTCTGATTGATTAATATCTGATTTCCTTTTAGGGATATAATCTTTTTTAAAAATATAATCATATAGTCTCCGTTAGGCAAGAAGATAGGAAACTTTTTTCCTTTCTCCTTTAGTGAATAATTTATTACATGTAATTTAAAAAGGGGGGTGCTTTTAAGTTAACACTCCCTAAAATAATTTGGATAATTTCTATCATAATGTTGATGGTGGTTACCTTATAATTTGATGAAATCAAATATAATGACTATTTAAAATTACTTAAACTAAGCTTTCTGGATGTTATTCACTAATAATTGCATTAGCTTCTTTTATCTTTACTTCTAAGAAGTCTTTAAGCTCTGTTATTTTAGATTCATCGTTATCTAGCTTATTAATTACAAAGATAAAATTCTCTTTCATAACTAAATAAAGATAATCCTTATACTCTACAACTCTATCAATTGAATCATATGTGAAATTGTTAGTTGCTCTAGATTCACCATTAAATAATAAATCAACATCAAATTGATTTTCATCAAAATGATAAAGATAACTTAATACATCATCCTTTTCAGTTTGAAGTCTTTTTAATGCCGCTTTAGCAGACAATAAAGGTGAAATAAAAAATAAAAAACCATAAAGTAAAGGAAGTAAAATCAAAATAACAATATAAGCAGATTTTTCTTCATAGGTAATTAAAGCGTAAATTGAAGAACCCATACCTACTAATAACATAATCGTTATAAAGATGAAACTTTTCTTCTTCATTTCAAATAATTGATACTTTGATAATGCTTTTAATACTTTCTCACTAATAATCGTTTTAATTTCATAAACCATATACACTTCTCCTTAATTGACATTATTATACATCAATTTTAATAAAGATACACTATTAAATAAATTGTTTCACTTTATTAGTATAAGACTAACATCTATTTTTTATAATGGACCAAATCCATCTTTTTTGCTTACTTTATACTTTTTTTCTTACTTAAGAATTCTTTTTCACTAATTTTACCTTTAATATGAGCTTCATTTAACTCGCTCATATAATTATTTGAAGTCGGTCTATTTCTTTTCTTAATCTTAATAACAGCATAAATAATAAATAGGATTAATATTAAAAGTAACATTATGTAAACAAATAACATTAACACCATATTACTTGAAATCATAAAATCACATCCTTATGTTATTATTATTGGCTTAAAAAAAGAAAGCCTTTATTAGACTTTCACTCTTTCATATTTCCAAATTCATCTAGATCAATAATCTTATCACTTTTATGATGTTTTTTAGGTTTATCTAATGAAAACAATATAGCTAGAATTAGATAAATTAAAATGATAATAGATGATAGAAGTAAATTCCTAATAGTAATTAAGATTATTGTTAAAACAACATCACTAATAAAGATAATGATCTTCTTTTTATTATCAATAACTAAATTATTACTAAGTCTTATATAATTCAATTTTAATCTAACGATAACATAATATAAAAATCCTAAAATGAAAAAGAAAATAATCATAATCGGACTACTATAAGGTACACCATAAGTTAAAATTGTAAAAAACGCTGTTATTAAAGTAAGTGGAAACATTAATCCTAATATAATTAATGATTCCTTAAATTTTACTCTATTCATTTATCCACCTCCAAGAACAAAACTGATACAAATTAATTATACTCTATTATTAATATTCTATGAAAAATAGATTATCTAGTATTTCATCATATGAGTGTATAGTATAATCTGCGACTTCTTTTATTTTGTCAAATAATGATTTAGAATGTTCATCATAAACTCCAATAGTCTTAAAATTAGCTTTCTTTACAGTCATTAAAGCATGATAAGCATCTTCAAAGACTAAACATTCTTCAGGTTTAGTATTAAAGTAAGATGCACAACTTAAATAGATATCAGGATGAAATTTATCTTTGCCAACTTCACCTACACTAATAACATAATCAAAATATTTTTCAATTCCATGGTGTTTAATCACAGCATTAATTAATTCTTTTTTTGTCGCTGATGCTAAAGCTATATTAATCTTTTTATCTTTTAACAGTTTTAACAATTCTATAACCCTAGGTTTTAACTTAATATCAGTTAGATATCTTTGTTTCATATTTTTTCTCCATGTTTGATGGAGATTATAACAAAACTCTTCACTATAACCTGCTTCTATTAAATCATTAATTATAGTTCTTGCACGAATTGGAACATCTTTATGTACTGATTCAAGTGCATTAATATTAGATAAATCTTTTAATAATTTATAACCTTCTTCGAGCCAAACATTCATTGAATCGATTAAGACACCATCCATATCAAAAATGACAGTTTTAATCATCTTCTCGAGCCTCTAAAGAACGATAATCAATTTTATTAAATGGTGTTAAAGGCATTTCATCAAGATAAATAATCTTTTTAGGCAAAGCATAACGAATTAATTTCTCTTTACATAATTTATAAATCTTATCAGTTAATTCATCTTTATTTACAACATCTGATTTAGTTGTAACATATAGTTTAATCATGAAACCTTTTTCTTCATCTTTCATACTTACCGCACAGGCTTTATCAATTTCTTTTAATGAAGAAACGACTTTTTCTACTTCACTAGGGAAAACAGGTACACCAGAGACCTTAATAACCCTTTTTAGCCTTGATTTCAAATAAAGATAACCATCTTCATCCATGTAACCTAAATCACCTGTATAAACCCATAAAACTCCATTTTCATCTTTCTTTAAAACTTGATTTGTTGTTTCTTCATCTTTTAAATAACCATTCATAATGGCATCACACGTTACAATAATTTCTCCATCTTGATTAGGCCCAAGTTCTTTTTTAGTTTCTAAATCAACTATTTTCATCTTATACCCAAGGAGTGGTTTACCAACACTGCCTTTTCTTTCATCACTTGCTCGATTAACACAGTTAACTGTGACAGTTTCTGTTAATCCATAACCTTCTAGTAATCTAGCATTACTACCATGTTTTTTAAGTAATGTATTAAAACGATCTTGTAAAGTTGGATGAGCAAAGTCTCCCCCTACAAATGTTTGTATGATATTTTTAATATTAGGATTATTAACAAACTTCTTATCCTTTAATAAAGCCTCAAATAAGGAAGGAACGCCAACAATATAATTAATTAAGTTCTTGTTTAATAGACTTCTTACTTCCTTTATATTAAATTTAGGCATGATGGAACATGTACCACCACCAATGAAAACATTATGAGCATTTAAAGTTAAACCAAATCCATGGAACATTGGTAAAATAGTTAACATTGAAGTTCCTTCAAATGTATTTGTTTGCATAATATAAAATGATTGATGAGCTACAGCATTAACTGCATAATTTGATAATTCGATTGTTTTTGGTTTTCCCGTTGTCCCTGAACTATGTAAATAAACACTAGAAGCTTGATATTCTTTTGAATATTCATTTTTACTAGGTTCATATTCATTCATTTTATTAAACATTAATACATTAGCATTCTTAACTTCTTTTCTTTCCTTTTTAATAGTTAATCCATAGGCTACTCCTTTAATAAAAGGTAAATCATCTACAATGCTAGCTACTATTACTTGATATGATTTAGTTAACTCTTTAAAATGTTTATAAGAAATATCTAAAATCATTAGATATTTACTGTCACAGTGCTCTAAATACCCTTTTAATTGAGCACAAGGTGTTAATGGATGAATAATACTTAATTTAGCCCCAATCCTATTCACGGCATAAATTGCATAAATTGTTTGAGGAATATTTGGCATACAAACACTTACACAATCATCTTTTGTTACACCTATATCTTCTAAATAAGCTGCTAAACGGTCAACTCTATTCATAAAATCTTCATATGAAATAGAATTACCTTTAAAATACATCGCACGATTATTCTTGTATTTTTTTGCTTCCTCATATAGTAAACCATACATTGATGTCTTAAGATTCATAAAATCTCTCCTTTTCTAAATCGGTAGTTTATATCCAAAAAGATACGATATAATCACAAATAAAGCAAACAATATTATTTGATGCGTCAAATAAACCCAAATTGAATGTCTACCTAAGAATTTAAACATTGAAGCATATTTCCCGTCTAAATTTGGAACTAAACTTTCTCTTCTTTTATAAAGTGTCTTACCCAAGAATGTACCAATTAAAAAATAACCAAACCAAGGGACCATTCCAAAGAAGTCTGCACTTGGTAATCTCGCCCATCCAATTAAGGAGTAAATAAATTCTTTAGTTAACATTGAATTGGTTTTTACTTCAATTTTAGGTAATCCAAAAGATGGAATGGCATAATAATATGCAATTATTAGAATACCTAAAATTAAACTTACATATTTATTTTTAAACTTTAAATCAATTAACGAATAAATTAACATCGAAAATCCAATTGTATGTAAAATTCCAAACGGTATTTCAAAACGATAACCAAATGTTCCAGAAAATAAATTAGTAAATATTGAAACTAAATAAGCCCCTAGTAAGACTTGTAGCGATCTTTTTAAACTAGATCTAGAAAATGTTGTAGAAATACCACTTATTAAAATAAATAGAATAACAAAATAAAAATGAATTGGTATTCCTAAAATATCAAATTTCTTAATCCTGAACCAATAAAAAGTGGCAAAATAACTAAATTCACTATAAACATCACCAGCTTTTAAACTCCATTCAAAAGTATTTGGATAAACATGAAAATTATATAAAAAGTGGTCTATCATCATCATAAATAATGCAAAACCCCTTAAAAAGTCAATTTCCCAAATTCTTTTCTTAACTTTCATAATTTGACCCCTCAATAACATCAATAAATTCCATTAAATCCTTAATTACAAATGTAGGTTTAATCAATGTTTCATTTATATTATTACTAGGATTATAAAAACAAGTATCAATATTAAAATTAATCCCACCCTTAATATCTGAACTTAATGAATCTCCTAGAATGATACATTTTTCTTTATTTACATCTAAAAGATTAGATTTCTTTAACACATATTCGAAAATTTTTGGATCTGGTTTACTAAATCCCGCTTCTTCAGATGTAACTATATTATCAAAATAAGTAATTATATTTGCTTTAAATAATCTTCTTCTAAAAGCAAAACTAACACCATTACTAATCGCAATTAAGTAATACTTACCTTTTAATTTATCTAATAAATTAATAGCATTATCAATAAGAATTGGAAATTTAGCCAAGTTAAGTAAAAAGTCACGGTTAAACCTTTCTAAGTCAATCTTTAAATTATATAAGCTAAATAAGCTATTAAATCGCTCAATAACAATAAAATCTTTATCTAGTGTTCCTTTTTCAAACTCAATCCAAAGTTGTTCATTAATATCTTTATATAAAGGATACAAATGATGATATTCATTTAAGTTATATTGATCTAATGTTAAACAAAAGGATTTTTCTTCAGAAGATGAAAAATCAAGGAGAGTATTGTCAATATCTAAAAATATTACTTGATATTTACCCATTTGACTTACCTCCTTATTATTTGATATTTTATCAAATCGTATAATTAATGTAAATGTAAAGAAAATAATATCTTTATAATCAAAGCCATGATAAAAAGCTTAATAGTTTCTCCTTACTATTAAGCTTAATAACATTACTATACTTTAACCTTAGTCGCTTGATAATTATAGACATTAGAACGTGTACCATTTCTAATGACACATAATGTTTCATCAACTTGAGGAACGATATCAGGCATCTTTTCTGGTGGAGCTGAAATAAGTGCTTGAAGTGAATAGTTTCTTAATAACTTAACACTTTCTTGAATACGTTCACTATCCATTTTTGAGAATGCCTCATCAAAGATAATTAATCTAACAGTATTACTTCGTTCATTATCTTCCATGATTTTATAAAGTTGTGAGAATGATGCAAGAATTGAAATATAGAATGGTGTTTGAGTTTCACCACCTGATTTCTTAAGTAAGGTTTTAGATAATTGTTGTTTATTTCCTTGAGCATCGATAACAACTAAATCAAATTTTAGATAACTACGATAATCAGTATATTTAGCGATGTTACGTTCAATTTCCACACTAGAAGCACCATCTAAATAATTAACATCAGTAATATATGAGAATAATTCTTCTAGTTTATCCCCATATTTTTCTTGGAACGCTTCAGAAAAGATTTCTTTTCCTTCAAGAAGTAAAGGGTCATTAATCATTTCATAGTAACTTCTAAACTCATGACGTGGAGTAACAGTAAACGTATATTTATCTGAACCAAATCTTGAATTCGCAAGAGCGTAATTTAAATTACTAATTTGTAAGTTAACCATATCAAAGTGTGATTTTAATTTAGCTAAGAAGTTATCTTTAAATTGCCATAATGCAACTTCTTTAGCTTCTTTGATTTTAACTCTGTAATTAACTAAAGCATTAGATGATAAATGATCATATTCACCTTGATATGTATCATTACTCTTATCAGAAACATCATAATCAACATGGTATTCTGTATTATACATGACTCTTAAAGAGATAATTTTTTCTAAAGCTTTGCTTAACATTTGGTTTAGTTGTTGAAGTTGACTTGAATAAGCACTAAACAAAGCTGAAGTTGTCTTATACTTAATCATTTCATCACCAAATAAAGCCTCACCTTGTGCTCTAAATTTAGGATCAGCGAATTCAACCTTCATCATCTCATCCGCTTCTTTTAATGAAGATTTTAAAGCTGGTATTTCTGTGTCATCAATCCGTGAAATTATTTCACTTAATCTTCCAATATTAGAAACAATTTCATTTTCTTCTTCTCTAAATTCATGAATCTCTTGTTCAATTTGGGCAAGATTGTCTTCAATATGCTTAATAAATTCACTACTACCATAAACTTTCAATTTATAACTAATATTCTTAATTTCTTCTTTCATTGATATAATTGAAGGAATTGAATCTATAGCATGTTTTACATTATAGATTTCATTTGAATTTAAGAAGTTATTGTTAGTAATATTTTCATAAATACCAACTAAACGATATAAATCATCAAGTTGTCTCTTCTTAGTTTTAAATAATTCCTTCTTTTGCATAATCGTATCTTGAATTGTTGTTTCACCAATAAATAAATTAGTTCGATTTAAATTAAGTTGTCTAGCAACAAAGTTTTGATAAAGCATACCACTGCTAGTAACACTTCTACGATATGAACGTAAAGAATCAACACTACCACATTTAATTAATGTTCCTAGCAAGTTTTCAATATAAACCCTTGCATAAGGATTTTTAGTTGAGATTTCTTCACATAAAGCATTCTTTTCAACATTTGGTTTAAGGGCACTGATTTTTTCAGTATCAACGATACCAACATCAGAAATTCCATAAACTTCTTTAACTTCATCATAAATTCTTAAAGACGCTTCTACATATTTAGGATCTACAAATAAATAGAAACGTTGTGAACCTAAATATGTTTCAATAACACGATGCCATTCTTCTGATTTAATTTCTAAAATATCTGCTAGAATTTCAACTTTTACCTTTTTGTTATACATCGCAGATAATCTTTCAGTTAAAATTTCTTGTAATTTTAATAATCGTTTATCATACATCTTTCTCCCACTAGAAAGATAACTTAATTCATTTTCTAAATTATTTACTTCATCATTTAAATTTGATAATTTAAGATTTAAAGTTCTTAATTCACTATAAATACTATTTTTCAATTTATTAATGTTAGTATGTAATTCCATTAAATCCTCTTCTTTTATATTTTCAAAGTTATTCTTAGGATTTAATGACTGCATTTTTAAAATAATATCTTTAGCTTTAAGAGCAATTTCACTTTCTTCATTATCGATAGTAAAGACTAACTTTTGTAGTAATTCAAGCCATAAAGTAAAGATATTAGTTATGTTTTGTTTAGCCCAGTTAAGGGTCTCTTCTAAATTAGTAATTTTTTCTTCTAACATTTCTTTTTGATTTTCTAAATTAGAACGTTGTCTTTCATCATTGCTTGAAGCTTTTTCTTCTAATAATTTTTGTTTCTTCTTTTCTAATGCTCTTATGTTATCTATACATTTATTCTTTAAAGTTTGATAACCATCATAATCTTCTTTAGCACTACTTAAGCGTTCTAAAGCTTCATCTAATTGAGCCTTCTTAACTTGTTTTTCACATCTTGAGTGTACATATTTCATTAATAAATATCGTCTGTTATTTTCACTGTAATTATTATATAAATTATTAATTTCTTCTAATTTACTTAGTCTTTTTTCTAAATTAGCAGCTTCATTCTCAAGTTGGGTATATTTACGAATACTTTCTTGCATTGAATCAAGATCGATTTCATTTTCAATATCACAAACATAATCATTAATAAAGGTTTCAATATTAGAAATCGGAGTAAATGGTATAGCTTTTTTAAATAAAGAGAAAAAGTTACTACCTAAATTACCAAATCGATGTCTAATATAATCACGATATGAAGTATTAGTTTCAAAGAAAGTAATTTCTTCATGACATTCACCTAATATATATTCTCTTAAATCCTTTAAAGGAACAGGGAAAGAATTAATAACAAATTGACTTTCAGGTATGCTTGATTCATACGTAAAGAATTTATGAATATAAGAAGCATCATCAAAATTTTCAAAAACAATCCCTAAGACAAAACTATTGTTATTAACATCATCAAAGAACTCAGCGGCAACATAACTATAAAAATGTCCTTGTCTTAAATATGTTGGATTTCCGTAATCATCAGTCCCAATTTCACATCTTAAATAACCATTTAAGGTCCTGGATGATTTATCATGAGCTGATTTATTAAAAAAGTGTCCAGTTGTATCTCCAAGCATTATTAATTGAATCGCATCAATAAGAGTTGTTTTTCCTGAAGCATTTTTACCAGTTAAGAAGTTAACAACCCCAAAATTTAATTGTTCAAATTCAAAATAATGCCAGTTTATTAGTTGAATTTTCTTTAGTAATATCATAATTAGACCTCCATCATTTCTTCTTCATTAGCAACGCTATCTTCAGTCTTTAAAGAAAAAACATAATTATAGATGGCATGAATTTTTTCGTTACTAATAACATATATAATCGTTGGTAAAAGAACGATTGTTGCACTTAAATCATCAAAAGATTTATCAAGACGTGTAATAATATTGTAGCGGTTTAGTGTTCTAAAAGTGTCTGCTACTAAATAAAGTGGAGGTTTTTTTGTTATAACTCCTAACTCCAACATCTTTTTAACAATCGTTTCAATTGTTAAATAAACAACTTCAGAGTTTGGATTCTTATCTTTATATTCATCATAAACTAAACGTAAAAAATACAAGGTCATGGTTGTAAATTTATCAAGACGAAGATGATTTTCTTTATAAATATTAGTTAAAGAAACGACGTTATAATCATCATATCTTCTTAACTCATAACCTGCGATTTCAAAATATAAAGAAAACAAGTCAAAATAACGTAATAAAAAGTTATAATCACGATTAGGTGATCTTAATCGATTCTTATTTCCATAGTTATATCCAAGCATATAATTACTGTTGAACAAGTAATTTACAATTTTACGAAACTGTTCTTGTTCGGAATTACTAAGTTCTTTATATTGTTCTAATCCCATCACAGTTTCCTCCTTCTAATAAATATCGTCTTAGGTACATTAAATCTACCACTAACAACTCTTTCATCTTCAATTTCTGTTGTATAAAAAACATTAGTGTCAAATCCTCGAATTGTAGCCATAATTGCTTTTATTAACTCATCAGTGTTGCTTAATTGCCACTTTTCTAAATCAAGGGCATTTTCATCACCCATTAATTCTCTAACATATTCAACAACCATAGATGAGGCAAAAGGACTACGAATACGATTTTCAACTAAATCATTAACTTCATCACTTTCATCAATATCAGAAATCACAATTGGCTGAGGTTCTGTTATTTCTTTTGCTGTTGCACTCTGTCTAACAAACAAGGAATCACTATCAACGTAACCTTGTCTTTGTAAATTTATCTCACTACCAGTAAGATTAATTAATCTTTGTTGCATTAATTCATTACCACTCATAAAGACTTCTAAAATGGAAGTTAATTTCTTTTTCGCTGATTGATTAGAATAAATTAAACTCTTTAATTTTTCTGAAACAGCACTAACATATGCATTATGTCGAACATCAATTTCGTCGACTAGTTTTTCAACTTCATTTAAATATTCAATAATTACGACAATTAAGTCAACAACATAGCTTTCTGCTTCTTTATAATCACTAAAACGATTCTTTTCATAAGCACTTTTTGCAATACCTTCAATTGTGGAAGGACTTCTCATCCAACTATAAAGAATCTCTAAAATTGATCCCTTAAATCTTTGAATTGAATCTTGTGTTTTTAAAGGTAAGTAAATTTGTTCTAAAATATTTTTTGTATAATCATCAAAGTGTTCTGAAAGAATCTCATTTGATGTTGTTAAAATACCGACTAATTTATGTCTTCTTCTTAAATCATGTGCTAAGATTCTTAAAGTTCTCGTTAATTCATTAAAGTTTTGTTGAGCATTAGTTAAAGCTGAGTAACGATACTCTGGTGAATTCATATCAGCATTGACTAAGTTTGCATATACAGAATAAAGATGTGCGGAAAAAACAATCTCGCTTTCCTTTGTAATTTCATATAATACATCTATGATTCTAACTGAATATGGTGGAAGAACTATATTTTCTTTAAACCCTGAAAGTTGACTATATTCTTGTTCTAGCCAACCACAATCCTCTAATTTTCTTAAAATTAAATTAATAGTATAACGACTATCTTTTTGTGTTTTGTTATTATCCTCATCTTCACTATCATATTTAGTAATAAAATCTTTTTCTAAGATTGCATTAAGTTTAGTTACTAAAATATCTTTTTCAATAAGCGACTCGCGATTAAAAAGTTCTCTTATAGCAAAGAGGGTTTCCACATAGATGTCTCTATTCTTGGAATTAAAGATGGAGAAGAACCTAGGGTTAAGTATTTTAAACAATTCCAATGAAAACTCCTCCTTTAACTGCATTATATTATAATATAAAAAAACGATTACATAAATATATAAATCACATATTTACATAATTTATACGTTAAAAGTAGTAATTTTTCGATAAATTGCTAGATATTGTCATTTTTGCCCATAATAAAATGGGTGATAATATGAAATTAATAAGAAACTTTTTTGCTTTAACTTTAATAATCATTTATGTTTTTGCCTTAATTGATTTAACAAATAAAGAAGATATGCCTGTTGCAATCAATGATTTTAATAATAAAATCTTTTATTATGGAGACAGTCAAGATAATTTTATTTATTTAACTTTTGATGATGGTTTTGGTCGCAATAATACCAAACAAATTTTAGATATTTTAGAAGCTGAAAATGTCAAAGCGACCTTCTTTTTTGAAGGAAACTTCTTAAAAACCAATCCAGATTTAATTTTAAGAGCCCATAAATTTGGTCATGTTTTTGGCAATCATACTTATTCACATAAAAATGCTGCCAATTACACAAATGAAAAGTTTATTGAAGAATTAGAAAAAGTTGAAAAACTCTTTTATCAAATCACTAAATCGCCTTTAGATAAATTATATCGTCCACCAATGGGATTTATTAGTCATTCTAACTTAGAAGTTTTAAAGGAAAAAGGTTATAAAGTGATGATGTGGAGTGTATCTTATGAAGATTGGGATTATAAAAAAGAAATTGAACCCGCCTATACATTTCAAGAAATAGTAAGTAATACTAAAAATGGTTCCATTATTTTAATGCATACAATGAATAAAGCGAATGTCGAGGCTTTAAGTGATATTATTAAGGAATTAAAAAAACGTGGCTATGAATTCGCCACGTTAGATTTACTTTATCGTTTATAAAACTCGATAGGCACCGTCGCCAGCTTTGCTTAAATAGAAGGAGCATTCATAACCAACAATTTCTTTGTACTTTTCTCCTACATAAGTAGCAAATTCATCGACTTGGTCTTGATGAACAATCGCAATCGCACATCCACCAAATCCAGCACCGGTCATTCTAGCACCAATGCATCCATCAAAAGTGCTAGCAACATCAAAGATAGTATCAAGTTCTAAACCTGTTACTTCATAATCATCTCTTAATGACAAATGAGATTCATTTAATAACTTACCAACCTCTAATAAGTTACCTTCAATTAGAGCTTTTTTAGCTTTAATTGTTCTAAGGTTTTCTGTTATTGCATGTCTAGCTCTTCTAAAGTGAATATCATCTAAATGTGGACGTATTAAATCTAAATGTTCTTCGTTTAATTCACCTAGCGTTTCGCATTTAACGATACCTAATTCATTAATGGTTTTAACAACATCTTCACATTGTTGGCGTCTTTCACCATATTTCGATTTAATAAGAGCTCGTTTTTTATTTGTAGAAATAATAACAATTGTATAATCTTTTAAATCAAAAGGAACATATTCATATTCTAATGTCGCAGTATCTAAAAAGATAGCATGATCTTTTTTACCCATTGCAATTGCAAATTGGTCCATAATACCACAGTTAACACCAACAAAGTGATTTTCAGCATACTGGGTCATCTTTGAAATTTCAATTCTTCCTTTTTCATCTTCTAGTTTAAGATTATTTAAATCAGATATAATCATCGCAGTTAAGACTTCAATTGATGCTGAAGATGATAAACCTGAACTATTTGGAATATTACCAAATAACACTAAATTGAATCCTGTTGAAACATCAAATCCATTTTCTTTCATAACGTGAGCTACACCCATAATATAATCTAACCAAAAACGGTTCTCTTGTTTAACGATGTTATTTAAATCGCCTTCACTAACACCGAATTTTTCAAAATTTAATGATATAGCTCTGACTTTAGAGTCATTACGTTTAGTAATTAAACCATATGTTCCAATCTCTATCGCTGCAGGAAAAACATGTCCTCCATTATAATCAATGTGTTCACCGATTAAATTAATTCTTCCTGGTGAAAAATAAAATCTAAATTCACTTTCATCAACCATTCCAAAATTTCTGATATAACCTTTAACTAACCTTTTATAAATATATCTCATTTGTCTATTCATTTAAATCTATCCTTACTACACCTTAATTTTCTTCAATTTTGCAAATCGAGGTAATCCTTTCTCGAATTTAAGTCTGTTTTCACCTTTGATTAAAGGTAAAGCATAATCAACGAACTCTGGTAAAACATTATTACCGCGTTCATTCATCCACTCTCGAGGTAACTTCCTTTCATGGTTTGCTACTTCTGAAAGCGGAATGACATCATATTCAACTTTATAATTCATTCTTGTTCTTCTTAAAGTTATCATTGAATCACTTACACCTTTTAAGGCTTGTTCAATAGCTTTTTTACCAAAAGTGAATGCTTCATCAACATCTACTTTAGAAGTAAGATGTGCTGCACATCTTTGCATTAAGTTAAGTTCCATAACTCTTGTTTGAAGTTCAAGGCGACGCTTAACTTCATTAGCTAAACGATAGCCAACTCCACCTAGATGAACGTGTCCAAAGTGGTCAACTTCAACATTTTCTGATTTTTCAAGAACAAAATTACCATTTTCATCAACAATACCTTCAGAGACAACAGCAATAACACGTTGATTTTCTCGATAAAGGCGTGCAACATCTTCAATAAAGTTATCTACATCAAATGGTATTTCTGGAATATAAACCAAATCAGGTCCTAAACCATTAATAGTAGCTAAACTTGAAGCTGCTGCTAACCATCCGGTATGTCTACCCATGGTTTCTATTATTGTAACACGACTCTTAGTATAGGATATAGCATCAAGTATTACTTCACTAATAGTTGTTGCTATAAATTTTGCGGCGCTTCCATAACCTGGTGTGTGGTCAATACACATCAAATCATTATCGATTGTTTTTGGAATCCCAATAATTCGACATTCATAACCTACTTCTTTCATAAATTTACTTATTTTGTGGCAAGTATCCATTGAATCATTCCCACCACAATAAAAGAAATAACGAATATTATGTTTTTTGAAGGTATCAAGAATTTTATAATAGTCTGTTGGATCATCTTTATGAAGACGGAGTTTATATCTAACTGATCCTAGAGCTGCTGCAGGAGTATACTTAAGTAACTCCAGTTCTTTCATGTCTTCTTGCCTAATGTCAATTAAATTATCATTAATAACTCCGTGGATTCCGTGTAACGCACCATAAACACCAGTAATCTCTTCATGCTTTAAAGCTGTTAAAAAGACACCAGCTGCACTTGCATTAATTACTGATGTAGGCCCACCAGATTGACCAAATAAAACCGCACCTTTTAGGCTCATATAAAATACCCCCTTTATTTTTAGCCAATTTAACGATATTATAACATGCCACTATTAATAATAAAAGTACTAGAAAATCCTTTATATTTATCCGTAAAGTGAAAAGTTAAATTCCAGTTTTAAAATATTAACTGGAATTTAGTTTTACATAGAACAAACACATTATTATTGTAAGATTAACTTCTAGTTTTTATAATGACATTAGTGTATCTATTTCG
>DUOZ01000047.1 GCA_012838555.1 bacterium
CAAATGAAGAATTAATGATTGCTCTAGACGCAGTTAGATTGCTGAAATTATAGATAAGGATGATATAAAATGAAGCCGTTTACCAAAGTTTTAAAAAGAATTCAGAAATATGATATTATTGGTGTTTTTCGTCATGTCTCACCTGATTATGATGCTTTAGGTTCCCAATTCGGCTTAGTTACTTTTTTAAAAGATAATTTTCCCGATAAGAAAATCTATGCCTTAGGAAAAGATCATTCTTCATTTACAGGAAAACTTTATCCTAGTTGTGATATTGTTGATGATGAAATCTTTAAAAACAATAAATTTTTAGCGATCGTACTAGATACTGCTAATAGTGAGCGTGTTGATGATGAAAGATATGACTGGGCTGATTACATTATTAAAATTGATCATCATCCAGCTAGTGGAATTTATGCTAATTTCCAAATTGTTGATGAAAGTAAATGTGCTACAGCTGAGATGTTAACAGAAATGTTATTCTCAAAAGAATTTAAAAATACAGTAGTCTCCCAAACAACTGCTAAATATTTATATAGTGGTATTGTCGGTGATAGTGGTCGCTTTCAATATTCAAGTGTTAGTAGTACAACATTTGAACTAGCAGCTAAATTAATTGCTACTGGTTTTAATTTTGTTAAAGAAGTTTATACACCAATGTATACTAGACAATTAAATGATTTAAAAGTAACTGGTTATCTTCTAAACAATTTTAAAGTAACAGATAAAGGTGTAGGTTATTACCATATTTCTGCTGAAGATATGAAAAAACTAGGAATTACATTTGAAAAATGTAAAGAACACGTTAATTTATTGGCAAATATCGAAGAAATAAAAATTTGGGTTAGTTTCTATGAAGATATTGAAAATAGATTATGGAGAGTATCAATTCGCTCAAGAGATTATAAAGTCAATGATGTAGCAAGCCAGTTTAATGGTGGTGGGCACGACCAAGCAGCTGGTGCTAATGCTTATTCATATGAAGAAACATATAAAATCGTTGAGGCTTTAGATAATATCATTAATTAACTCAGTTAACGCTGAGTTTTTTAATGATTATAATTCTTCTTCATTAATAATTATAATGTTATGTTTTTTTAAGTATTTAGCAAATATTCCTTGACCTTTAATTAATTTACCTGAAAAAGTACCATCATATATTTCTTTATTACCACAAGAAGGGCTTCTTGCTTTTAAAATAGCTAAATCAACTTGATTATTAAGGGCAACTTTTAAGCACTCTTTTGCCCCTTTTTCAAAGTAAGAAGTTACATCTTGTCCTTCTTTATTGATGACTTTTCTATCTTTATTTATTTCAGCAGGAATCCGAGGTGTTGGAAGTCCACCTTCAACTTCTGGACAAACCAAAAAAACTTCATGACCTTTAATAAAGTCGTTAACTTTCTTATTAAAACTATGATTGCCATCATACCTACAGTTACATCCAAGCAAACAAGCACTAACGATTATTTTCATTTTAATCACCTTAAATTATTATAACACTGACTAGGTGTTTTTTGATACAATAAGATAGTGAGGAGAGGTAGTATGCAGATTAATAGTCTTTTAAATCGTTTTTTAAAGTATGGATTAGATAAAGGGTTAATAAGTGAATTAGACATAGAATACACTGCTAATAAAATGTTAGCCTTTTTAAAATTGGATGAATTTAAAGAAGAAAAAGTAGATAGTTATGATTTTCTAAGTGACTTAAGTGAGTTAGTTGAATATGCTAAAGATAAAGATTTTATAGGTGATTCTATCTATGAAAAAGAAATCTTTATTGCTTCATTTATGGATTTATTAATGCCTAGACCTAGAGAAGTTCAACATCAATTTGATGTTTTATATAATGAAGATCCTAAAAAAGCAGTTGATTATTTTTATAATCTTTCACATGACAATTATTATATTCAATATGATAAGACTGCAAAAAATGTTAAATGGACTTATAAGAGTGAAGAATATGGAAATATACATTTAACAATTAATGTCTCTAAACCAGAAAAAGATCCTAAAGAAATAGCTTTACTTAAAAAGTCTAAATCAACATCTTATCCTAGTTGTCCATTATGTAAAGAAAATGTAGGTTATTTAGGGAGAATTAATCATCCTGCTAGAAGTAATCATCGTATCATTAAAATTAGATTAAATAATGAAGTTTGGTATTTTCAATATTCACCATATGCTTATTATAATGAACATTCTATTGTTTTATCTAAAGAACATCGGCCGATGGTTATTAATAAAAATACTTTTAAATGTTTACTCGATTTTATTGATTTATTCCCTCACTATTTTATTGGTTCGAATGCGGATTTACCAATTGTTGGTGGTTCAATTTTAAATCATGACCATTATCAAGCAGGAAATTATCATTTCCCAATTGAAGATGCTAGAGTATTAAGTGAAGTAGTTTTAAATAATGAAATTACTTTATCAACTTTAAAATGGCCATTATCAACGATTAGGATTAGAGGTACTAGTAAGGAAAAATTGGTTGAAACTGCAACTTTAATTTTTGATACTTGGTGTAATTATCAAGATGAAAATGTTGATATTATTGCTTACACTAATAATGGAAGACATAATACAATTACACCTATTGCAAGATTTAAAGATGGTAAATATGAACTTGATTTAATTTTAAGAAATAATCGAATTAGTGAAGAATATCCGGATGGTATTTTCCATGCTCATAGAGATGTTCATCATATTAAAAAAGAAAATCTTGGTCTAATTGAAGTTATGGGTTTAGCAATTTTACCTGCTAGACTTAAAAAAGAACTAGCATTACTAAAAGATGTTATTAAAGGAGAAATTCAAATAGATGAACAATTAAAACAACATCAAAGTATTATTGATGATTTAAAAAATGAGAAGAATAATCCTAAGTTAGACGAATTAATCTTAGAAAAAACAGCATCTATTTTCTTAAAAGGATTAAGTGATGCTGGTGTTTTTAAAGGGGATGAAAAAGGTCAACAAGCCTTTAATAAGTTTATTGAATTAATTAAACAAAAGATATAACTACCTATAAAATGAGGTGGTAAGGTGCTTAAAACTTATTTAGATGTTAAAAGTGGTTATTCCTTTTTTCAAAGCACATTGAAAGTAAATGACATTATTACTCTAGCTAAGCAAAATAACATCCAAGCCTTAGGTTTATGTGATGTTAACGGAATGTATGGAATGATGGAATTTTACAAACAATGTCAAAAAGTTAATATTAAACCAATCGTAGGAATGGAAGTAAAGGTAATTTGTGACGATGAAAATTCCTATTCACTTTTACTATTGGCTAAAAATAGTTTTGGTTATAAAAATTTAAATCGAATAACTGATTTAGTTTCTAAAAGTGGCAAAGATTTTAGTTTGAGTTATGAGCATCTTTTAGATTATAAAGAAGGTTTAATTCTCATTATTCCTGTATTAAGGTCTTATATTGGAAAACTATTAATAGAAGATAATGTTGAATTATTATCTATGTTTATTGAAAAATATCAAAGTGATTTCCCTTATTTATATTTTGGTTTAGATTATGATTTAGCATATGATTGGACGCCTTTTCGCTTATTATCTAAGAAGTTTAATCTTAAAAGAATTGCCTTACCTTATATTAATTCTCATGGACTTTTAGACGAAGAAGCTTTAAGAGTTTTAAAAGCGATTAAAGAAGGTAGTCAATTAGATAGTACTAGAGATATCTTAATAGGTTATTTTGATAAAATTATTGATGCTGAATCTTACTATACTTATGACGAAATCGATAACTTAAATGAAATAGTTCATAGCATTAATGTTAATATTGAAAGCAAGGAACTTCAATTTGTTAGTTATGAAAAAATAACAAATATAAAATCAGATGAATATTTAAGAGCCTTATGTCATAAAGGGCTAGAAAAAAGATTATTAGGTAAAGTAACTAAAGAATATATTGAGAGATTAAATCATGAGTTAGATGTCATTATTGAGATGGGATTTGCAGATTATTTCCTTGTTGTTTATGATTATGTTTTATTTGCTAAAAAAGAAGGTATGTTAGTAGGACCTGGACGAGGAAGTGCGGCTGGTTCACTTGTTTCTTATGTTCTAGGTATTACTGATGTTGATCCTTTAAAATACGGATTAATGTTTGAACGTTTCTTAAATAAAGAAAGAGTCTCAATGCCTGATATAGATGTTGATTTTCCTGATAATCAAAGACATGAAGTTATTAAACATATTCAAAATAAGTACGGTTATGACCATGTCGCTCATGTAATTACTTATCAAACTTTTGGAGCTAGAATGTCCTTAAGAGATACAGCGAAAGCTCTTGGAGTGGAATTAAGTAATGTTGATCAACTAATGAAAAAGTTTCCTAGTTTTGATCAATATTCATCATTAAAAGAGTTTTATCAAAAATATGATCAAGTTAAAAGAGCGATTGATGAAGATCCTTTATATCAAAGAGTTTATGAGATTGCCTTAAAAATTGAAGGATTACCACGTCAAACATCTCTTCATGCGGCAGGGATTGTTATTTCTAATGAACCATTAAAAGAAGTAATCCCGATCCATCATGTTGATGATTATACGATTGCTACTCAATATGATATGAATTATATTGAGGATTGTGGGCTTCTTAAAATGGATATTTTGGGATTAAGAAATTTAACAATCATTACTGATTGCTTAAAAGATATTAATAAATATTTTCAAGTTGATTTAAATGTTTCAAATATATCATTAAATGAAGAATTAGTTTTTAATTTAATTAATAAAGGTAAAACAATGGGAATCTTTCAACTTGAAAGCCCAGGGATGAATCGAGCGATTCAAACTGTTAATGCAAATAGTTTTGAAGATATCGTGGCGATTATTGCTTTATATCGACCTGGACCAATGCAATTTATTGATTTGTATGCAAAAAGAAAAGCTGGTTTAGAAGAAGTCATTTATTTACATCCGATTTTAGAACCAATTTTGAAATACACTTATGGTATTATTATTTATCAAGAACAAATAATGCAAATATTAACAAATATGGCTGGATTCTCTTTGGGTCGTGCTGATATTATTCGAAGAGCAATTTCGAAAAAAGAAGATAAAACTATCAATTCATTAAGAAGTGAATTTATTGAAGGATGTAGGATAAACAAGATTGATTTTAAAACTGCTAGTGAAGTCTTTGCTTTAATTGAGCGCTTCGCTGATTATGGTTTTAACCGAGCTCATTCAGTCTCATACGCGATGATTTCTTATATCATGGCATATATAAAAGCTTTCTATCCATGTATCTTTTATGCCAATATTTTAACTTCTTTAGTCGGTATTTCTTATGTTGGTGGTTCTAGTAAATTCATGCAATATATATTAGAAGCAAAAGACTCAAATATTAAACTTCTACCACCATCAATCAATAAATCTGATTTCAATTTTAAAGTTTTAGATGAACATCATATTGTTTTCTCATTAGTTAATATAAAAGGTGTAAATCAAAACCTTGTTAATAATATATTAACTGAAAGAGAAAAGGGTGAGTTTGACGATATTTTTGATTTTATTGTTAGAATGTATCCTTATGGTATTAGTGAAGAGAATTTCTTAAGTTTAATTAATGCTGGATGCTTTGATGAATTTAAAATTAATCGTTCAACGTTAAGAAAAAATTTAATACCAATTATGCAATATGGTGATTTATTCGCTGATATAACCATTATTGAAGAATCAATGGTTGAAAAACCTGTGATTAATTTTGTTAAGGAAGATATGGTTGAAACTTTACAAAAAGAATATGAAGTTTTAGGAATCTTTTTAAGTGGTATTCCTTTAGAAAATGAGCGAGACAAATTAACTAATAAAGGATATCAAAGGATTGTCGATTTAGAAGTTAAAGACCGTGTTAGAGTCTTCTTAGTGTTAGCTATTCAAAGTGTTAGAGTCTTTAAGACTAAGAAAAATCAAATGATGTGTCATTTAACTTGTTATGATGAAACCGGCTTTATTGATGTAACTGTCTTTCCTTCATTATATCAAAGTGTATCACCTTTGCTTAAAAAGCAAAATTATATTAAAATTGATGCTAATACACAAATCTATAATGGAAAGTTTTCACTAGTCGCTTCACGAATTTTACCTTATGAGTTAGGAGAGGAATTAAATGAAAAAAATGATGTTAATTGATGGAAGTTCCCTACTGTTTAGATCGTTTTATGCCTTAATGCCTAGATCTAGTCAATACGGTCAAGTTGATTATAGTTTACCGATTGAAGGATTAATGCGTAGTAAAGATGGGACACCAACAAATGCTATTTTTGGGTTGTCTTCAATTATTTTTAAATTAATGAGTGATTATAAGGTTGATTATGCCTTAGCAGCTTTTGATACATCAATGCCAACAAAAAGACATGAAGTATTTGAAGAATATAAAGGAACAAGAAAAAAACCTCCAATTGATTTAATTCCTCAATTTGCCTTGTCTAGAGAATTATTTAGTGATTTTGGTATAACTGTTTATGAAGAAGCTGGTGTTGAAGCAGATGATATTATTGGTACTCTTGCTAAAGAAGGTTCTAAATTAGGTTTAGAAGTTATTATCATTTCTGGTGATAAAGACTTGTTACAACTTGTAGATGATAATATTACTGTTTATTTAACAAGAAAAGGCGTTAGTGATTTAGAAAAGATGGATGAGAAGGCTATTTTTGAAAAATATGAGTTATCACCAACCCAAATACCTGATTTAAAAGGCTTAATGGGTGATCCTAGTGATAATATACCTGGTGTAAGAGGTGTAGGCGAAAAAACAGCGATCAAACTTTTAAAAGAGTTTAATAATGTTGAAACGATTGTTAAGTCTGAAATAAAAGGTAAAATTGGAGAAAAAATTAAAGAAGAAGCTGATAATGTAATTTTATATAAAAAATTAGCAACGATTATTTGTGATTTACCATTACCTTTTGGGGTAGAAAATATTTGTTATAATGGAATAAATTATAATAACTTAGCAAGATTTTTCAGAAAATATGATTTAAATATGCATTTAAGACGTTTAAATCAACTTGAGACCTTAATAAGTGATGAAAATAATCATGTTGTTGACCCCGACTCATTAAATTGGGAAGTTATTGATTCAATTGAAAATAAATTAAAAAATGAACCATTTAGTATAGTCGTTGAACAACTAGGAAAGAATTATTTTACTAGTAAGATTAAGGCTATTGGTATTTATCAAAATAACAAAGGTTATTTGATGAGTATTGATGATGTTATTAATGATAAAAAGTTAATTAAGATTTTAGAAGATGAGAAAATTGAAAAATATGCATTAGATGTTAAACAAACAATTAATGCTTTAAATAAATTTAATATCAAGATTAAAGGTTTAACTTTTGATTTATATTTAGCAACTTATTTGTTAGAACCTTCTTTAGATGAAAGTGAACGTTCAGTCTTTAATTATCATAGTATTGAATTACCATTTAAAGAAGTAGCATTAAAGAATTTTGATGATAATCAAATTAATGAATATGTTATTTCTAAAGCTAAA
>DUOZ01000048.1 GCA_012838555.1 bacterium
TACGCTAAAACTTTCTAATCTTAACATCGATAAACGAGCATAGATATTATCAACATCAGGATTATCTATATATTTAAGGATGAAATTGCCCCGTTCAGTTTTAAGTTTATAAACTAATGGGGCAATCTTTATCATGGCTTTAAAATCAATGCCATACATGTTTTTAATTAGATTTTTCATTTTGGTATTTTAATTAGCATACCTACTTTTAATTCTTTAAAATTATTTAATTCTTGTAATTTCGCTTTTGAGATACGGAGTTCACTTGCTAAAGAATCATATGTATCATCGTTTAAGACAACCCGATAACTCCAGAAAACAGTACTCTTTTGTTTTTTGTTCCTAAATAAATTGAAATACTTAAATGTATCATCATTACTTTCTACTTTTTTAGGTTTTTCTTCAATAATTTTAATTGGTTTATGATCTTTTTCTTGTTTAATAGCTTTACTTACATCATTTACCTCAATAACTTCAAATTCATCGCTATCATCAATGACGATAGCATCTTTTAATAATTCTAAGACTTCTTTTTGTCCTGTTTCATCTATCTTTTGATCTTTAATCATTTTTTCAATGCCTTGTTTTAATTTGGGATCTTGAACTTTTTTATGAGTTACATCAATATCTAAATCACAATCAATTTTAACATTAACATCTTTTTGATTAGATGGGACATCAACACTAATTTCTTGTTCAATATTAATTTTATCAACTTCTGGTTTTTTTTGTTTATATTCATTTTTATCAAAGTCTTTATAAATAAATTCACATGTTGGTTCAGCTTGTTTAAAGACTCTCTTATCACTTTTTTTAGGTTGTTCATCTTTAAATATGAAATCACTATAAATTATATCAATGTTATTTTCTTCTTTTAAAATAGGATCATCTATTATTTCATCTGTTTTTTCATCTAAATTTATAAAATCATCAACTGGACGCTCTTCATTTTCTTCTTCAATCGGACTTTTGAATACATCTTCTTGTTTAGGTATTTCTATAGTTTCCACGGTTCCGTCCTTTTTTTCTTCCAAGGAATCAGATTCTTTACCTGGAAATGTAGATTTCACATCATTAACTCCTTCAATTAAGACTTTTAAATAAAAGGTCAATTTACTATCTTTAAGATGGAAGTCAAAATCATCAACACGAAGTTGAACTTGCTTTTTATCAATTAATTGATCTAAAGAAGCATAAATATCAACATCTAATGTATCTAAAAATTCACTTATATCTCCTTCAAGGCTAACTTCACCGTTTAAATAAATTTTGCCTTTAATTAATACACCTTCACTTTTATTAACATAATCAATTGCGTCATCGATTGTTACTTGGATTAATTCATCGACTGTTTTTGGGAAGACAATTGTTTTTTCTAAGACTAATGATTGCATACAAAAAACCCTCCTTATATTTAAATAATACTCTAGAGGGTTTTTAAATATGCTACTTATAAAGGTGGTGTAAAATAACTAATAATTTTATTAACAATCTTATCACGATACTTTTTATTTAATACTGATGAAAGATAAATTTCTTCTTTATCATCAATATTAAGTTTCTCTTTAAATTCTTTATACATCTTAGCTCTCTTACTTTGATTTAATTTATCTGTTTTAGTCGCCACAATCATTATAGGAATATGGCTTTCTTTTAGTAAATCATAAATCATAATATCATCTTCAGAAAGCGGTATATGAGAATTTAATAATAAGATTGCTAATTTAAGATTTTTCCTTTCAAATAAGTACTCTTCCATCATTCTAGCAAAATCAACATCATGTTTTTTTGATGCTTTATGGTAACCATAACCAGGTGAATCAACTAACATAAATTGATCATTGACATTAAAGAAATTCAAGTACCTGGTATGACCTGGCGAGGAAGAAACTTTGGCAATAGTTGAATTATTACAAATAAAGTTAATAAAACTTGATTTACCAACATTACTTCTTCCTAAAAAGACACATTCAGGTAAATCAGACTTAGGCCAATGTTCCTTACTAGGCGCCGAAAGCACAAATTTAACATTAATTAAAGCCATACTGTATTCCTTTATAAAGCGCTAGAATGCGGTTGATCTTTAGTTTCAACTTCTGGAAGGATTAAGTTAGTAGGTACTTCTTCTTTTACATCATCTTTAACTAAAGCATGTTCTAAAACTTCACTAACATGACTTACCATAATAACTTTAACATCTTCTAAGACACTAGTTGGAATATCACTTAAATCTTTTTCATTATCTTTAGGAATAATGACAGTTTTAATTCCACTTCGATGTGCAGCTAGAGTCTTTTCTTTTAAGCCACCAATTGGTAAAACATTACCTCTTAAAGTAACTTCACCAGTCATAGCAATTGAAGAAGACACTTTAGTATTAGATAAAGCAGAAACTAATGCTGTAGTTAAAGCAATACCTGCACTTGGTCCATCTTTAGGTACCGCACCTTCAGGTACGTGAATATGGATATCACTCTTTTCGAAGACTTGAGGTTCAATATTAAATTTCTTAGCGTTACTCTTAATAAAACCTAGAGCAATATTAGCTGATTCTTTCATTACATCACCAATATTACCGGTGATATTAAGTTTACCTTTACCTTCAAAATGAGTAACTTCAATCGGTAAAATATCGCCACCATATTGAGTATAAGCAAGACCTGTGCAAACACCAACTTGGTCTTTCTTCTCTTTCTTCGTGTAATCAAAGAGTTCTTTACCAAGTAATTCTTTAGTTAACTTGATAGTAACTTTAATAGCGGTTTTAGTTTTATTTTTTAAGGTTCTAACAGCTAATTTACGGCAAACACTACCAATCGTTCTTTCAAGTTGTCTAACTCCACTTTCTTTAGTGTAGTAACGAATAATATGTAATATGGCATCATCACTAAACTTAATCTTTTTGACTTCAAGACCATTTTGTTCAATTTGTTTAGGAATTAAATGATTTTTAGCAATATGTAATTTTTCAATTTCCGTATAACTAGATAAATTAATAATTTCTAATCTATCACGAAGCGGAGCAGGAACATATTCTAGATAATTACATGTAGCAATGAACAAGACATTTGATAAGTCGTATGGTTCTTCTAAGTAATTATCTGAGAACATTTTATTTTGTTCTGGGTCTAAGACTTCAAGCAAAGCACTAGCAGGGTCACCTTTATAATCACTACCTAGTTTATCAATTTCATCAAGTAAGAAGACCGGATTAATTACACCAGCTTTTTTCATTCCTTGAATAATTCTTCCTGGCATTGAACCTAAATAAGTACGGCGGTGTCCTCTAATTTCACTTTCGTCTTTTGTACCACCTAAAGAAATCTTAACAAACTTACGATTTAAGGCTCTAGCAATTGATTTAGCTAGAGAAGTCTTACCAACCCCTGGAGGACCAGAAAAACACAAGATCGGTGCTTTTAATGAGTTAGTTAAGTGTTTAACCGCGATATATTCTAAGATTCTTTCTTTAACTTTTTCTAAGCCAAAGTGATCAGCATTTAAAACTTTTTCAACCTTCTTGATATCTTCTTCATCTTCAGTTTGTTGATACCAAGGTACTTTAATTAACCAATCAACATAATTTCTTATAACTGATGCTTCTTGACTTGCAGCAGGCATCATTTCATAACGTCTTAATTCTTCTTTAACTTTTTCTACTACATTTTCTGGATAAGGATTTGTAGTAATTTCTTTTAAGATATTAGCAGTGTCATCTTCTTTATTAGCGACATCGCCAAGTTCTTCTTTAATCGTTCTTAATTTTTCACGTAAAATGTATTCTCTTTGACTTTCGTCAATTCTCTCTCTTACCTTTTGTGAAATTTCAATTTCCAGACGTTCAACTTCTTTTTCCTCTTCTAAGAAAGCAATTAAAAGTTCAAGTCTAGTGTTAACATCAACAGTTTCTAATAGTTGTTGTTTTTTCACTAAAGATAAGTTCATGTTATGCCCAAGTAAATCAGTTAAGTGAGCAGCAGAGATACCTCCACTTAATTGTCTAATGACTGATGAAGGGATTGAGGCAATTGTAGTACTTAATTGTTCAATTGACTTGGTTAATTGCTTAACTAAAGCCATTTCTTTCATTCTTTCACCAATTACATCATTAACAATATCATATTGAGCACTTAGCATTTCGCCATTATCTTTAAAATTAGATATCTTTACACGTTCAAGGCATTCTAAAATAATTCGAATCGATTGTTCATTGTTTTTCTTAACCGCCTTAATCCGACAGATAGTACCAAAATGATAAAGATCATCTTCATTAGGATCTACTATTTGAGGGTCCTTTTGAGAGGTCAGAATAACAAAATCCTCGTATTTACGTCTAGCAATTTCAATTGCTTTTAAACTTTTAGGTCTTCCTACTTCTAGTGGTGCTTCGTTTCTTGGAAAATAGACAACACCTCGTGTGCAAACAACAGGAAGAAAGTTGTGTTCAAGATTTTGCTCCATAGTGATCTCATCCTCCTTTTTGAGCAAAAAAGACGCTCGGCGCCTTTTTACTTCCTAATTATTATTATACTACGAAATTTCATTATTTGCTCGAATGAAGTCTTCAACTTTACGCATATAGATTTCATTGACCATTTCATTGACTCTTTCTGATAGAGCTTGTTTAACTTGTTCGACTTCCATTCCATACATAGAAGCGATTTTATTAAACTCATTTTCAACATCTTCTTGTTCGACTTTAATGTTGTTTTCTTCTCCAATTTTACCTAAGACATAGGTTAATTTAATTCTATCTCTTAAGGAATCTTTAATATCACTAAGAATTTGTTCTTCAGTTAACTTTGTCATTTCTAAATATTTCTCTAAAGTTAAACCTTGTCTAGAGATACGATTTTTAAAATCTTCAAATTCATGTTTAGTGTTTTCTTCTACAAACTTAGCTGGAACATCAACACTACTACTTTCATTAATTGTTTTTAACAGTTCATTGAAAGCCTTAGATTCACTTTGCTTTTTACGTTCTTCTCTAATTTCTTCTCTAATACTTTCAACTAGTTCATCATATGTAGTGACATCACCTTTATTAACGTCTAGTGCAAAGTCATCATTAAGTTCAGGTAAGACTTTAACTTTAACTTCTTTAACTTTAACTTTAAATGTTGCATCTTTTCCAGCAAAATCAGGATGATAATCTTCAGGGAAAGTAACATTAATATCTTTTTCTTCATCCTTTTTCATACCAATGATTTGATCTTCAAATCCAGGAATGAATGTATTTGAACCAATTTCTAAATCAAAGTTTTCAGCTTTACCACCTTCAAAGGCAACACCATCGATAAATCCTTCAAAGTCAATAACAGCAATATCGCCTTTTTCAACACTTTGATCTTCTTTAACTTCAACTTGAGCAAAGTCTTTTTGTAATTTTTTAATTTCTTCTTCAACATCTTGATCAGTTACTAGAACTGGTTCTTTAGGAATACTTAATCCTTTGTATTGTCCTAAAGTAACTTCTGGGAAGACAATAAGACTAATGCTAAATTCAAATTCATCTTCGCTAAGTTTAGTTACTTTAACATCTGGGTTATCAATCGGCTCTAATTTATGTTCATCTAATGTTTTAACATAAACTTCGTTAAGTACTTCATTAGTTGCTTCATCAAAAATTTTAGCAGCTCCAAGATTAGTTTTAACTAAATTAATAGGTGCTTGACCTTTTCTAAATCCTTTAATCTCAACATCTTTAGCTAATTTTTTTAACGCCTTTTCTTGATAATTTTTCCATTCTTCAGTTTCTAAAACGCCAACAATATTAACGACAGATCCTTCTAGGCGTTCAACTTTAATATTCATTTTCATTCCTCCATCTTAATTTCATACTTGCATATTCTAGCATATTAAGTTATCTAAATCAATATAAATGAATTTGCTAATATTCATATAGATGTTGTATTACAATTGATGTGAGACTTCCACTCTTCCAAAAAAAGGAAAGGTGATTTATAATCGATTCA
>DUOZ01000049.1 GCA_012838555.1 bacterium
AATTTGATATGGTTTACGCTTTTCAAAATGAGTTACATGAGTATAGCCAAGTGATTTTAAAGTTTCAATTGCTTCTTTAAAATTGGCTTGAATATACTCTTTTTTATGTGCATCAGAACCTAAAGTGATAATTTCTCCACCTAGTTCTTTATATCTTCTTAATATTTCTTTTGCAGGATGGAAATCATTTAAATCATAGCGATATCCCGATGTGTTTAGGTCTAAGCCTTTGTTTTTAGAAATAAGGGTTTTAAGTATTTTATCAATTATTTCTTTATAATCATCATATTTATAAACTTCACGATCACCATAGCGAACAATAAAGTCTAAATGACCAAAAACATCAAAATTATCATAATTAGTAACGGTATCAAGTGCTGCCTCGTAATATCTTTGATAAGCTTCATAAGGTGTTTTATTAATGAAAAAATCACCATTACTAAAATCTAAATCATCTAGATAATGGATTGATAAGATAACAAAATCAAATTGATGAGCATTTAATAAAGCATCATTTCTATCCCTAGTTCTAGGAATATAACCTAATTCAACACCCATTAATAAACGGATAGAATATTCACTCTCTAATTCTTTTAACTTCTTTTGGTAAGCGTAATAATCTGGATTAGTATCAAAAATTGAATCAGGAGAACCATAGTCTACATGATCGGTAAACATAAGGGTACTTAAACCTAATTCTTTGGCTTTTAAAATGTATTCTTCCATTGGTTCAAAACTATCTGGAGAAAAACTAGTATGAACATGATGATCTATATATTTTTTTAACATAATCTCACCTATCTATTAAATATTTTATTAATTAATCGTTTGACTCTTCCTCTAGATTTTTTAAGTTTATTAATGGCATCTTTATCACCATTAATGTAATCTAACATATATTGACCTTCTTCATTACAAATTTCATCATGAAGTGGGAAGTATTCTTTAGTTAGATAAAGAACATATTTAACAAGACGGAATGGTCCGACTGGTCGAATTGCTTCATTAGGAATGTTTTCAATAGCTACACTATAACATTCCTTTATACTTTTAATTATATCATCTTTTGAATTAGATGGTGCTAGAGTGATTGTATAGAACCATCCAAAAGTATTATTATAACAAGCATGAGCATCACTTACTCCAACAATTGGTACTTGCTTACCTTTAGCGACTTCATGATAATAACGATTGATTTGAAGAGTGTTTGATTCTTCTTCATATGGTAAGTAGCCACCGATAACTTCATATGCATCATATGGTTGATGTTCTAATAAATAGGATGTAACTTCTTCAGATATATAATATCCTTGATAAACCTTCCAATATGGATGACAAAAGATGGCTAAACCATCAGCTTCTCTGATTTTGTTAAATACCCAGATACTAGATGCTATTTCAAAGCAAGATTTATCGTCTTCAACATTTTCTATAGTATCTTTTATTTCATTAACCTCTTGATAATAGATTTTTTCATTATTTTTAATATATTCGTTGATGCTAAAATTACCACCGAAATTTACGATATGAGTAAAATTATCCTTAGGATGTACTTCTTCTCCATTTGTTATTAACATATCAATAGGTAAATCATGATAAAACTTTATTGCTTCTTGAGAAGGTTGATACTGATAATGATCAGTAATCGCCATAAAATCAAAACCAATCTTCCTACACATAGCAGTCACAATTTCAGGAGGTTCTTTACCATCTGATCTAATTGAATGCATATGTAAATCGCCTTTATAAGGGTTAAGATAAAATAAATCAGCTTCTACTGAATAGAATCTAAAAGCATATTCTTCTTTTGTTTTGGGATTGGTAATTATAATTTTATGTTCTTGTTCTCCTGGAAAATATTGCTCAAAGACAAATTGACCATTCCTTGGCTTAATTAAAACATCTGGTTGATAATTATAAGAACCAAACTTTGACTTTCTTTCTAAAGGATAGAAATTGAGGATATAATCAACATTATCATCAATGACTACCTCATTAGTTAAAGATTTAATTGTAATTGTGGCAGTTGTATTAGCTAGTATTACTTTAGGATAAAAATCAAACTTCATATAATAAGCCTCTTTTCTCTTAAATCACCTTTATTGT
>DUOZ01000050.1 GCA_012838555.1 bacterium
AATTTTTCCGTGTAAGACTATATGGCATGTAAACGGTTTTATATGTTATTGACATCGTTTTTTTTATGCTGTAACATGCGAAGTATCGTTATTTAATGCTTCTGGAAAATTATTAAAAAGTTCCATTTTACCTGATTGTGAATTATTAACTCCAAAGCATTTAAGAATTATTACTGAAATGTTAAATGATTTATTAGAAGATTATACATTACCACTTCTTTATATCTGCATTGCTGTTCCTGGTGAAATTAGCAAGTTTGATTCTTCTATTAATATGTCTACTAAGTTTAGTGCTTGTGAAGGTATTAATTTAGTTGAATATTACGGTAAACAGTTTAATTGTAAAGTTGATGTCAAAAATGACATTAATTTAATGATGCTAGGAGAAAGAACTTACGGAGATTTAAAAAATGTAGATAATGCACTTATGCTTTATATCGATTCAGGTGTTGGTGGAGCTATTTGTTATGATGGACAAATTATTGAAGGTGATGATGGTTACGCTGCCGAATTTGGTTTTATCAAAGTTATTAAAAATGGTGAAAAAGTTAATGTTGAACAATTGTTCTCAATTAATTTCTTAAAAAAAGAAATAAAAAATCATAAGGATTTTGACAAACTTGGATTATCACCAAATTTTAGATATAAAGACGTTGTTAATTTATATCATCAAGGAAATGAGATTGTAAGAGATATTATGTTATCATCATGTTTTCATGTTGCAATGCTAGTTGAAAATTTATTTTATATCTTTGATATTAAGAAAATTAGAATCACTGGTAGGATTTCAATGCTTGGCGAAGAATATTTAAGTAAAATTCGCGATGAATTAGGTGAATTAAAGGATATAGTAAATCTAGATTACTCTTCATTGGGAATAAAAGGGATCGAATTAGGTGCTCTTAAATGCGCTTTAGACAAGTCATTCTGTCACATAATTGAATCTAGAAATAATAGGGATTTAGTTTATTTTGAATCATGTAAGTATGCCTTTCTAACTAAAGGTTGAAGATATATAAAATTCATTCTTAAACTTTAAATAAATATATGCTAAAATGGTATTAGTTACAAAAGTTTAGTATAAAAATTGGCTTAGGGAGGGAAACAATGAAAAAACTATATTCACTAGGATTAGACTTAGGAATTGCATCAATTGGCTGGGCACTTATGAAGATTAATGAAAATAATGAGGTTATACGTATAGAAGATTGTGGTGTGAAAATTTTTAGAAAACTAGAAGATGATAAGGATGGTAAATTAGCTAATTTTACTAGACGAACAAAACGTGGTCAAAGAAGAATTAGAAGGAGACGTCAAACTCGTTTACGTGATTTACGCAAATTATTAAAACATGAGTTTAATATAGAATTTTTCAATCTAGACTTATCAAATAATTCACCTTGGCATATTAGATTAAAAGGTTTAAAAGAAAAGTTAACTAAAGAAGAATTATCAATTGCTTTATATCATTACTGTAAGCATCGTGGATTTAAATCAAATCGAAAAGTAGATGATGATGAATTAAAGAAAACAAAGAGTGAAGATTCTGTTTTATTATCAGGAATTGAATCAGTGGCTAATATTCTAAGAGATAAGGATATCACTGTTGTAGAATATTTAGCTAATAAAACAGATGATTTTAAAGAAAGAATTTATAATTCACCTGATAATTATATGAATACTTTTAGTAGGAAAATGATCGAGGATGAAATTAACAAATTATTAGATACACAGGTAAAGTTTGGAGTATGTAATGATGAGTTTAAAAATAAATATTTAAAAATATGGTCTCGTCAAAGAGATTTTTCAGAAGGACCTGGTAAAGGTTCGATTTATGGGACTGATGGCCAAGGAAGTATTATTGAAAAGATGGTTGGTAAATGCAGTTATGATAATGAAATGAGGGCACCAAAAGGAAGTTTTAGTGCGGAATCATTTGTATTATTATCTATGTTAGTTAATCTAAGATATAAAGGAGAAAATGAAGGTAGTTATAAATCTTTAACTAAAGAAGAAATAACAAAACTTTATAATATTGCTTTAAATAAAGCAAAAATCACTTATAAGGATGTTGCTTCTGTTATTGGTAAGGATAAAATTAGATTTAAGGGTTTAGAATTATCTAAAAAGGAATATATTGCTAAAGTTAAAGCCTTTGGTAAAGATATTCAGGAGAATAAAGATGAATTTGATAAATATATAAACAAAACATTATTA
>DUOZ01000051.1 GCA_012838555.1 bacterium
CTATTTAGAAATGATAAAGGACTTATATAATTTTATTAAGATAAGTATAAGATTTTTTAGGTATACCTGTTAAAAATGGTATTATTGTAGTATGTTATTTTCTAGGATGAATTAAAACTGTTTTCATTTAGCAAGAAATCAAAGATATTCATTATTAAAATTTCATTTTCAAGATAGTGAGTTTTTACATTATCTCTAGTAATAATAACTTTATTCAAGATATTTTTTAATTGTCGGCTCAGATATAGAAACACCTTTAACGCTTTTAAGATTTCAAAAATGCAAAATTATAAAGTTTGTCCTAAATAAACAAAGAACATAATTGTTCCAACGATTATTCCGATTATACAAAGAGTTTTACCAGCTTGGTTATTATTTTTTGAAGCATGAGACAATCCAATACCACCACAAATCCAGGCAACTAATGGAATAATAATCCCAACAATTAAAGCAATAAGACCTAAAACAACACTATGATCATTTGGATTCTTATCAGGTTCATCCTTTGTTTTTACCCCACACATCGGACATACATACGCATCATCACTTATTTGTTGACCGCAATTTCTACAATACATATTTCCACTTCTTATTTTATATTTAAATAAACTAAATTCATTTTAACATCTATTTAAATATATGAAAAGAAAATTATAGTTTAGAAATCATATTAACTGCTTCAATTGGAGTGATAGTAGATACATCAATTTTAATTGATTTTAACTTACTAAAAAGAGGTAGATATTTAATACTTTTTTCAATGACATCTCTATGGCGTATTCCATTATTTACATCATTTAATAAACGTTTTTGTAATTCATCAATATTACAAACTAATGATATTACTTTAACATCACATAATGATGTATCAAGTTTAAGAAGAATGTTATCAATAATACTTTGCTCATGCATTACCCAACAAAAAATTATGTTTTTATAAGCTGAACATTTAATAAAATTATTAAGTAGATAAGATATATTATCTATAACCATGTTTTTAGTTTCATCAGTTACTTGAAAAGGATGTGAATCCCAACACCAATCACCGTCTAAAAATACAGAGTTATTTAATTGCTTTTTTAATAATTGACTTATGGTTGTTTTACCTACACCCATCGGACCACCTATTAGGTATAACTTCTTCAATGCAATCACCTCTACTCAAAGTAGCATTACATGTCACTTTTTATTTTATCACATCTTTATAATTGAAAAATACAGATGTATAAACGGATATATCGTAGTAAATATTAAAGTATGATTAATATACTAACTCATATAACTTACTTAATCTTAAATGTTAATTAAAAAAGTTTGATACAAATGTTCAAACTTTTGTTATTACATGGTGCTACTAAACAGGCTCGAACTGTTGACCTACGCATTACGAGTGCGTTGCTCTACCAACTGAGCTATAGTAGCTTTTCGTAATTTATTTTATCACTCTTTCATCAAATTAAAAGAATAAAAAAAGGGAATTTCCCTTTTTTAGTAAACACCAGTACTTAAATATTTAAATCCATTATCAGGCGCAATAACAAGAATAACTTTGTTATCGCCGACAACTTCATGTAAGTTATATCCAACTTTAATTGCAGCTGCACTTGATATACCTAAGAATAAACCTTTTTTAGCTAAACGATTGGCTTCTGCTTTAGCATCTTCAGTTGAAATTGTTATTACATCATCAACAACATCCATATCTAAGATATCAGGTTTAAAGCCAGCTCCTATACCTTGAATTCCGTGAGCACCTTTTGCTCCACCATTTAACACAGGTGATTCACTTGGCTCAACACCGATTATTTTAATTTCAGGAAACTTTTCTTTTAATATTTTTCCTAAACCTGTAATCGTACCACCGGTTCCAATACCTGAAACAATATAGTCAACTTGTTCAAAATCTTTTAAAATCTCTTTAGCAGTACTTTCTTCGTGCGATTTAACGTTATATTTGTTTTCGAATTGAGATGGCATTACATAACCTTTTTCTCTAACTAATCTTGTTGCTTCTTCAATCGCACCATTCATGCCTTTTTTTCCTTCAGTTAAGATAATTTTTGCTCCATAAGCTTTCATAATTTGTTGTCGTTCAATAGACATAGTATCAGGCATAACTAATACAACCTCATATCCTTTAACTGCACCAATCATAGCTAAAGAGATACCAGTATTACCACTTGTTGGTTCAACAATCGTTTTACCTGGAGTAAGAATGCCGTCTTTTTCTAAACCTTCAACCATCCATTTAGCAGGTCTATCTTTAACCGATCCACTAAAATTGTAACTTTCTAACTTTATATAAATACCATCTAGTTTTACTACTGGAGTATTTCCTATTAAATCCAATAAATTTTCATAAATCATAACATTTCACCTCATTTAAATTATGGACTAGTGTAAATATTATATTCAGTTGTTGATTAATGTATGAATATAAATATATGTGTAAATGGATTATATTACCATTAAATAGTTTATGTCAAACAATATGACTTAATAAAAAAAGAGCAACTAGTGCTCTTAATTTAAAATGTTTGTTATTAATTGGGTCAATGAATTGTTTTCTATTGATGTATTATTATTTATTTTTAAGATTAATAGTGTAATTAAAATTATTATAATAGCAATGATACTAAAACCCAGTCTAATAACACGATATCTTGTACTAATCATTAGACATTCCCTCTTTCTTTACACCCCTATGGGGGGTCTAATCAAATTATAAAGGGTATAAGGGTTTTAATAAATGATAATATTTACCATTAAGATAATAGTAATCTGTCATCTAAATTAGTAAGTGAACTTTCATCAAATCGTTTTAATAAATCAGTTATCGTAAGGTTTTTCTTTTCTTCACCTTTAATATCAAGAATGATTCTACCTTCATTTAACATGATTAATCTATCGCCATATTTAATGGCATCCCTTAAATTATGGGTAATCATTAATGTAGTAATATTAAACTCTTTAACTAAACTTAAAGTTAAATCTAAGACAATTTTAGCAGTTTTAGGATCCAAGGCTGCGGTATGCTCATCTAATAATAGAAGTTTAGGTTTTTTAATAGTAGCCATGATTAAGGTTAATGCTTGTCTTTGGCCTCCTGAAAGTAATCCTACTTTATGAGTAAGCCTTTTTTCTAAACCTAGATTTAAGTCTTCTAATTTATTGATAAATAGTTGACGGTTTTGTTCATTAAATCCCCATTTTAATGTCGGGGTTTTACCTCTTCTAAGTGCTAAAGACATATTTTCCTCAATTGACATATCAAATGCAGTACCCATTAAAGGGTCTTGAAAGACTCGACCTAGAAACTTAGCACGTTGATGTTCCTTCATTTTGGTTACATCAATATTATCAATAAAAATTTTTCCTTCTTCTGGTGTATATAATCCACTTATTATATTCATTAAGGTACTCTTTCCACTACCATTCCCACCAATAACAGTAACAAATTCTCCTTCTTCCATTGAAAATGAAACATTATTTAAAGCAATTTTTTGATTAACTTTATCATCTTGATTAAAGATCTTAGTGATATTTTCTAATTTAAGCATGTTGAGCACCTCGATTTTTATTACTTAATAATTGTTTCTTTAATAATGGAGAAGCAAGGATAATAATGATTAAAATAGCAGATAGTAGTTTTAAGTCATTTGGATCTAAACCAAGTCTCATAGCAATACCTAGTAAGATGTAATAAAGGAATGTTCCTAAGATGGTCGAGATTAAACGATTTTTAAATGATCTTTTACCAAATATCACTTCACCGACAATAATAGCAGCAAGTCCTATAATAATGACACCTTTACCCATATTAATATCGGCAAAACCTTGAGATTGGGTTAGTAAGCCTCCACCTAGTCCAATTAAACCATTTGAAATTCCTAGTCCTAAAACAATCATCACTGAAGTGTTAATTCCGGAAGCTTTTGCCATATTCATATTCATTCCTGTAGCACGCAGTGACATTCCTATTTCGGTACCAAAGAAGTAATACATAACAAAGAAGATAACAAGGACGATTATTAATGAAATGATAATACGACCATATTGAGGTATGGATAAATTAAGATTAATAAGTGAGAAAATAGTATCTTGATTGATTAATGATAAATTTGCTTTATTCATCATTACCCTTAAGTTAATCGAATATAAACCAATCATGGTAATAATTCCTGATAATAAAGCAGGTATTTTTAATTTAACATGAAGTAATCCAGTAATAATACCAGCTAGAAATGAGGCTAAAGATCCACAGATTAAGGCAACAAAAGGATCAAAACCATTAATAATCATTGTTGCACAAGTAGCCCCTCCAAGAGCAAAACTACTCTCACAAGTCATATCAGCATAGTCTAGAACTTTAAATGATACGAAGATTCCAAGAGCAAGAAGACTCCATATCAAACCAAGTTCTAAAGCATCAGTTAATAAATAAGTTATGTCATTTAATAAATCACTCATAATAAAACCTTATTCTTCGATAACCTTGCTAGCTCTTGAAAGTAAGCTGCTTGGAATAGAAAAACCAATTTTTTCAGCTTGAGTCTTATTAATAACGAGTTCAAACTCTTCAAGCCTTTGAACTGGGTAGGTAGCTGGTGTTTTTTCTCCACTTAAAATTTTGGCAGCCATTTCTCCAGTTAAAATACCTAGTTCTTTATAATCAATACCTAAGGTTACTAAGCCGCCTTTTTCAACCATTGCAGCTTCTCCACAGACTGTAGGAATATTTAACTCTTCAGTAATCTCAGTTATAGTACTCATTGATGAAGAGACTAGATTATCAGTTGGCAAGTATAACAAGTCAATATTTTTAGATGTAATTAAGTTTCTAGTTATTTGGCTTACATCGTTAGTGCTTGTTATTGTAGCAGTTTCTACGGTAATTCCTAGTTCTTGAGCTTTGTTAATAGCCATATTGACTTGAATTTGTGAGTTTATTTCACTTGAAGTATAAACAATACCAATTTTCTTTACTTCAGGCATTAATTCGAGTGCTAATTCAATTTGTTCATTCACTGGATTCATGTCGCTTGTTCCAGTTACATTTCCACCTGGATTTTCATTACTATCAACTAAATTAGCATCTACAGGGTCAGTAACAGCGGTAAATAAGATAGGTTTATCAATCTTATTATTTTTTGCTTCAGCGACTACAGAGACTGCAGCAGGTGTTGCAATTGCAATAACCATATCTGATTTTCTTAAAATCTCTTTTGACATGGAACTTAAGGCAGTTTTTTCAGCTTGAGGGTTATAGACTAAAAATTCAACCTTGTCAGTATCATATCCGTTATTTTTTAAACCTTCAATGATACCTTCTCTAGCAGCATCTAAAGCATCATGAGATACGTATTGTAGAATTCCAATTTTAATCCTTCCATCATCACAACCTACTAAACCTAATAAAACGAATGATAATAAAAACAGTGCAAATAATTTAAACTTTTTCATAACGTTTCCTCCTTTTTACCATTTATTTATGAATAAAATAAAAGGATGTGTAGTGATAACACATCCTTTGAATTAATTTTGTATATTTATTTGGATGTGATTATCACAATTTTTGATAAAAAATCGTGTATCACACCCTTTTACTTAACCAACAAAAGGCTAAGTTAAAATAGTGCTATCGACACGATTTTCCCTTAGATAATAATAATAGTAATAATAATATGAAACAGATTCGTTAAAGTATTTGGTTGTCTTACTTAACTTTTGCATAAAAGAACCTCCTTCATATTAATTTGTATCAAGTATAAGACTTATTATTTTGAATGTCAACATAATTTTGTTAAATAGATAGCATAAAGTTTTTGTAGGTAACAAAATAAAAAGGAACCCTGTATAATTAAGTTTGAACAAATGACTACACGGAGGTTCCC
>DUOZ01000052.1 GCA_012838555.1 bacterium
CTTTATTAGGTTTAGTCTTAATGATATTAGTAACTAAATTAAAATCTAATTTCTTTTATAATAAGGCATTTCATTTATTAGTGTTTGGTGTTATTTTATTAATTTTAGTAGTTATTCCTGGTGTTGGTATTGTAAGAGGTGGTTCAAGAAGCTGGTTTGGTATTGGTTCATTTGCTATTCAACCTTCAGAAGTATTTAAACTATGTGTCGTAGTGTTTACAGCTAAAATGTTTGATACTTACTATAATAAGACGAAATCATTTTATAAAGTTGTAATTCCTTTATTTATACCAAGTGTTATTGGTTTTGGTTTAATAATGCTTCAACCTGATTTAGGTAGTGGTGTTGTTATGCTTTTAGCAATATTAATTATGTCAGTAGCTAGTAAATCAAAATTAGGCAATTACATTAGTGTCTGTATTATTGGTATCTTTGCTTTCGCTTTTTTAGTTATATCTGAACCTTATCGACTTAATCGTATAACAGCCTTTGTTAACCCTTGGGAAGATCCTTTAGGAAGTGGCTTTCAAATTATTCAGTCTTTATATGCGATTGGACCTGGTGGATTATTAGGAATAGGTTTTAATGCATCTATCCAAAAGCATTTTTATTTACCTGAACCTCAAACGGATTTTATCTTTGCTATTTTAGCCGAAGAATTAGGTCTTATTGGTGGAGGATTCATAATCTTATTATTTGGATTATTTATTCATTATGGCTTTAAGATCATTTTAAATGCTAAAAGTAACTTTGATGCATTTTTGGCTTTAGGTATTGTTTCTTTAATTGGAATCCAAGCAATTATTAATTTAGGAGTAGTGGTTGGTTTATTTCCTGTAACTGGTATTACACTTCCTTTTATTTCTTATGGTGGGTCTTCCTTAGTTATTACTTTAATTAGTGTTGGAATCTTAGCTTCTTTAGATAGGAAGGAGGAACCAAACAAATGAGAGTCGTAATTAGTGGAGGTGGGACTGGGGGTCATCTTTTTCCAGCTTTGACAATAGCTTTATATTTAAAGAATAAAGGATATGATGTTTTATATATTGGGGCTAAAAGAAGAATTGAAGAAAAAGTTGTTCCTAAGTGCGGAATAGAATTTATGGCAATTGATGTTATAGGACTTGGTAAATCTATTTTTGATAAATTTAAATTTATGACAAAACAAGTAAAAGCAATTAAAGAAATTAAAAGTATTTTAAAAGAGTTTAAACCTAATGTTGTTGTAGGTTGGGGTGGTTATGCATCCTTTGCGACTTTAACAGCAGCGAATATGTTAAAAATACCTACTATAATTCATGAGCAAAATGCTGTTATGGGAAGGGCTAATAAATTACTAACTTATAAGGCTGATAAAGTTCTAACATGTTTTCCTAAAGTTCATGCAAAAGAAATAGTAGTAGGTAATCCTCGAGCTAGTGAAGCTTTTAAATTAAAGATGAAACCAAGGAATAGAATTAAAAAAGTTTTGCTTGTAATGGGTAGTCAAGGTTCATCAACTGTAAATAAAATCATTAGTGACTATCTAGATATAAGAAATAATCATTATCTGGTTTCCATCATTTGTGGTAAAGGACATATAGATATATATAAAGGTGCTAATTTAGATGGAGTTGAATTAATTGAGTTTACAAATAAAAGTTTACAACTATTTGCAGAATCTGATTTAGTTGTTACTAGAGGGGGTGCTACGACACTAGCAGAACTAAGTGCATTAGGTAAGCCGCTTATTATTATTCCTTCTCCTTATGTTTATAAGAATCATCAATATTATAATGCTTTATATTATAAGAAAAATAAAGCCGCAATTATTTTAAAAGAAGATGATCTCACTTCAGAAAAACTTAGAGAATCAATCGAAGAAATAATAAACTTTAACTTTAAAAGAGAATTAATGTCTAATAATAGTGAGAATTGTGCATTCGTTGATGCTAATGAAAAAATATTACGAATAATAGATATGTATATATAGTAAAAAAGAAGATAACTTAATTTAGATTATGTATTATTTAAAATTAAATAAAAAATTTGTCGGAAAATTATCAAATTAATTATCTTGAAAAGTATTGACAAATTTAAAGTTTAATAGTAAAATGTTGAAAATATAAAAAAGGAGTGAAGAAGATGAAGAAATTTCTCAACTTATTGCTTGTAGGAGCATTATTCCTAGGGCTAGGTAGTTTAACTTCTTGTGAACCTGATGTTGAAGCTGATATCAAAAAAGCACTTGATACATTAAGCGTTCCATCAGGAGTTGTTGAAGATTTTGAATTGCCAGTAGCACAAGGCGAAATTGAATTTGAATGGGAATCAAACAATGACGCTTTGAAAGTTGGCTCTGTAGTTGATGGTAAAGTTACAATCGTCGTTACACGACCTCTAGATGATGACACTTACGAATTAACTGCTTATGCCACACTTGATGGGGTGACTGTCTCTAAAGAGTTTAACGTTCTAGTTTATGGAACGAACCGTCCGGTAATTGATTTTACGGATGAAGAAATGACAAATGTTTTAAGAGACATTGACTTACCTTCTAGAACACACACTGACTTAGATTTAGCTGCTATTGAAAGAAAAATCCCGGTTGGTGTTGAACTTACTTGGAGTTCAAGTAACGAAGAAGTAATCGATACTGATGGAAAGGTAACTCGTCCTACTGATTTAGGTACAGGTGTTAAATTAACAGCTACTATCGTTGCTGATCCTGAAGATGGCGAACCTATCCAAAAGATTAGAGATTTCTATGTATATGTTTATGGTACAGAAATTGATGTTAATGGTGTTTACAATGCCGCATTTGGCGAAGTTGAAACATTAAACCCATTAATGTCAACTCAAGCTAGTGATTCTGATGTCTATGGATACTTAGTTGATTATCTATATCATCAAGATTATAACTGGAAAAAAGCAATTGATGCAGGACATGCAGCTTATCCAGGTGACTTCTCTAATGTTAGAGATCGTAATGCCCCTGTTGATCCAACAGATGGCAAAATTGAAATGCCGTTCCTAGCGCGTATTTATACCTTAGGTATGGCAGCTTCATTCCCATACAGCGTAAAATTTCAAACTAACTTTGATTTAGGATTTGGTGAACTTGATGAAGAAGCATCAAAGGGTAACCAAGACACTGAATGGATTATTGAATTACGTAAAGATTTGCAATTTGCTGATGGAACACCTATTACTGCTGATACATACGAATTCTCATTCAGACAGTATTTAGATGGAAAACAACTTAACAAACGTGCGAATTATCTTTACAATTCAGACTATATTCCTTTAAAAAATGCTGAAGGTTTCTTTAAACAAGGTACACCAATTGATCCGGATGATCCTGAAAAAGGTGTATGGCCTGAAGTTGATTGGTCTGAAGTAGGTTACACAAAGATTGATGACTACAAATTCAAACTTACCCTAACTGGACCAAAATCTCAATGGCACGTTATGACTTATCTTGGAATCATTAATTTAGTACATCCTGAAAACTTCAATAATGGTTTCAATGAAGAAAGAACTATTACTTCTTATGGTACTGTTACTAATATTCCAGTTTCTTATGGACCATATGTTTTAGAAAACTGGGAAGAAGATGTTAAGTTCACATTCAAACGTAACGAAAAATATTATAAGAAGCATGAGTATACAATTGGAACTATTAACGGTCCTGTTATTACAAGCCAAAGTGATATTATTAATGAATTTAAGGCTGGTAAACTTGACATAGCAGGAGTTGGAGGACAATTCTGGAAAGAATTTATGGATCATCCAAATCTATATGTTTCTCCATCTAACTCGTTCTATCGTTTTGCGATTAGTTTAGACCGTAGCGAAGGAACAAGTGGTAAAACTACTTCTCCTATCTTACTACAAAACAAATTCAGAAGAGCACTTTATCTAGCTACTGACCGTTTAGATTATACTAATGAAGTACAACCACCTTCTGAACCAGCTCTTGGTTTATTAAGTAATATTCACCAAGTCTCTGAATGGGCTACTGGTGCATATGAAAAGAGTGCAGTTGTATTAAACCAATTAGAAGAACTAGGATTATATCCACAATCTGGCGGTTATAACATAGATGAAGCTAGAAGATTATTTGCAGAAGCATATGCTGCTGCAGTAGCAAATAGCGATTATTCACCAGGTCAAAAAGTTACTATTGAATTTAGTTTCTATGATGTTGAAACTAACAGAAGAATGGCTAACTGGGTTAAAGCTCAATACGAAAAAGTATTTAATAAAACTACTAAATACGAAGGTGTTGACGTCGAATTTGAAGTTATATTAGACCCATTATTACTAGAACAATTTAATAGTGCTAGAGATGCTGGTGACATCGATATGTGTTTCACTGGTATGCAAGGAGCTACTTTCCAAGCCACATTTGGTATGGGTTATATCTTCAGTCCTACGTTCTCTAGTTTCTTAATTGGACGAGGACATGATGTGCCTAATTTACCTGTAACTGCTGAACTTATTTATTTACATGATCTTCTAGTTCAAAAGCAACTTGAGGAACCTGATAAATTAGAAGAACATGAAATTGCATTCTTAGAAGCAGTTGATGA
>DUOZ01000053.1 GCA_012838555.1 bacterium
ATCTTTGTCGTTAGCCATATGGTTAACCTCCTTATTTAGGCTAACATAACAACTAAATTATAACGGAATTTAGTTCTGCAAAAAAGAACAACCACAGTTAGTCCTAGATGATACAACGGAAATTACTTTTTCAATTAACAATAGAATTTTAGTTCCTCATTAGTTGTTTCAATATACTTACTATTGTAATATAATGAGATTGTAAGGTTATTTCATAAATTTAAAATAAATCGGAGAATTTTCTTAGATTATTCGTATTATTTGTATGAATGAGGTGATATTATGAAAAAGTTTAATAGTATTTTACTTATTATGATTTCTATTTTATTATTAGTTTCTTGTTCAAATTACACTGTAGGTAAAGAAAGCACTTCATCTACAGGAAGTTATCAGCCTTTAAACAATTATGAAAATCAAGTTGGAGAAGAGTTAATGTTCTCTTTAGATAAGGGGAATAATTGGCAAAAGGCTGATACTCGTTTAGAAAAGTTTGATATTTGGGATGTTAAGATAAACGAAGAAGTGCCTGGTATGGTATTCTTTTATGCAACATCATATGATCAATTACTAGAAGAAGTTGAAAAGAATAGAACACCATCAATATATACATACAATTATTTAGATGATGATGGATGGGACAGACTACTTGAAACTTATAACGAAGACTATTTTGAAGACTATATATTAATTTTTTACTATAAATATGAACCAAACATTTCTACCAACTATGTCTATAATATATTAATTAATGAAAACACATTAACTTTAAATATCAATCGTTTTGAAGGTTCGGCAACTGCTTTAAGTTCTTGGCTTGAATTAGTTACGATAAAGAAAGTTGATGTTGAGAATGTTACTAATTTTAATGTCCACGTTAGGACAATATCTGAGTTAGTATCATCTATTATGGTATCAGCTAATAAAAATTATATTAGGGATATTTGTCTTAATGGATTAAGTGTTTCAGATTTTCCTGGTTTAGATAATCTCAAGTCTGTTAAAGTTTGGACTTGGGGACTAACTATAGATATTTATTTTAACGAAACTATGTCAAGTGAAAGATTAGTTGATATAATTGACGTATTATTATCATCAAAAAATATCCGTTCAGTAGGTTATACAAGTGAAACATGGATTAGGGTAACAGTTAGTGATAAATTCTATGACGAATATTTGAATAAGACATTGACACTTAAAGAACTTATTGGTGATGAGATTGAAAATAGTGATAATTTTACTATCTTGTTTAAGGAATTTGTACCGATTGTTCTAATCACACTTGAGATGGAACAACATGGACGAAAACATTATGAAAAGATGATTGAGCAATTAAATGAACTAAATTACACATTTATAGAAAACATAATTGAAGTTATTTAAAATATAAGAGCATGTCTATTTAAAATTCAAATTCAAAAATAAAATATCCAAAATTAATAATCCCGTTTAAAAGGATTGATACCGAAAATATCAATCCTTTTTTAAAGCATCTTTTTTAGCATATATTTTATTAAAAATGAAATTACAGGATTTTTAAAATCTGTTTTATTAAATCAAATTTATTTATTAAATTTTAAAAACAACATACAATAATAATGATTATTTTAAAAGAACTTTTTACCATTTTATAATTTAAATTAATACATAAAATATGATTGGATGTACATCACTGATATGAAGGAGGTTTGAATTATGGGAAGAAGAAGCCGTAGAATCATGTCAGAACAATTAAAAGAAGAGATAGCTCGTGAATTAGGTGTCTACGACACAGTTAAAAACGAAGGTTGGGGATCTGTTACTTCAAGACATTGTGGTAACATGGTAAGAAAAGCTATCGAAATCGCAAACAGAAGTAAATAGACATGCGCATTATAGAGGTGGAAATTCCACCTCTTTTTAATTTGTATTGCTTTTTAATATTTTTTAATTAATAATTATTTAGTGAGGATGTGATAACTTGTTTGATTATATCACACGAAGTAAATCTTGGATAAAGGTAATTCCAATTAATGAAGGTTGGTCTAGAGATAAAAAATACCATGTTTATGATATAAATGGTAATGAGTATTTATTAAGACTTTCTTCTTTAGATTCCTTAGAAAAAAAGAAATGGCAATATAAAATGTTACAAGAAATAGAAAAATTAAATATTAATGCTCCAAAACCAATTGAATTTGGGGTCATTGATGATCAAGTTTACCTTTTATTAACTTAGTTAAAAGGCGAAAAAGCTGAAAATGCAATTCAAAATTATAATGAAGTTGAACAATATAATTTAGGTTATAACGCTGGTAAGATCGTGCAAAAACTACATTCTATCAAAAATTGATTCTACTAGTGATGATTGGTGGTATAAATATCAAGAAAAAATAAATATGAAAATAAATAGATTAAATGAGTTAGACATTTATCTACCCAAAAAGAAAATAATTATAAATCATGTTTTAAATAATATACATCTAGCAAAAGATAGACCTAGCAAACTACAACACGGTGATTTTCATTTAGGTAATATGATTATTAATAATGATGAAATCTTTATTATTGACTTCGATAAAATGAATATCGCTGATCCAATTGATGAGTTTAAACCATTTTGTTGGAATGTATTAAGAAGTCCTAGTTTTGAAGTAGGCTTAATCAATGGTTATTTTGATGATAATATTCCTAGCTATTTCTTCCCAATACTTAGTCTATATGCTGCTGAATCAATGTTAAGTAGTTTACCTTGGGCAATTACATTCGGCGATAAAGAAGTTAAAACAACTTATGAAGTTATTAACCATATTTTATATTGGTTTGATGATTTTAAGTTAACAGTTCCGACTTGGTTTAATTTATGAAAATAAAAGATCTTGAAACTCAAGATCTGCTTAATAATATTACTATTTAAATTTTTACTAATTGAGAAGATACAAGAACTTTAAGAGCAATATTTGATAATTCATCTTTACTGACTTTATTAAATGAATCCTCATATTCTTGAATCATTTTTAGGAAGTGACTATTATCATCTAGTTGTTCGTTTTTTAATGTAGGTCTTTTAAAGATAATACGATTGAATGATGAAAATTTACTTAATTGTTTATTAATGTTCTTTTTAAAAGTCTCTATTTCTTTTAATTGATAATCAATAACTTTTTCAACATTTAACTGCTTACTCAAAGTCTCATATTTTTCTTTATATTCTTTAATTAAAGTTACTGATCTTAAAATAGAATTGTAGTTATCACTTAGACCTTTTAATAATAAATCATAATTTAATTTATTTTGTGCGAGTGCAAAAGGCTCATCCTTCATTTTACCTAATAAACCAAGTAATTCATTCACTGTTTCATTAATTAAATTGTAACTATTAGTAATATCATTATCTAATTCAATTAACAAACTCTTATAATTATCACAAAGAGAATATAATCTATCGCTAATTTCCTTTAAGTTATTATTAAAATAATTAAATGAAGATAGTAAAGTATTTTCCTTATATTCACTTTCATTAATCTTATAAGGATCTAAAAAATCGTTATTAACTACAATTACAATTCGACTTCCATCACTATTGTAATAACTATTTTTATACAGTGCGTCAGCTAAGAAGTACGCAGAAGCGCCTTCATGGATTGGAAATAATTCAATTAGCCTTCCTAAGTATCTATGATAAATCACATCATATTTACTTACTTCTTTTTCATACTTATTAAAATTCTTACTCATTTTATCATCTCCTTTTTATAGTAAAATATATATATTAAAAAACGCCTGCTGTTAACAGACGTTCACATCTTTTAGCGTTAATAATCTAGACAAGTGGAGGTAAGTAAAACCTTCCTCTTACCATATCGACATTTGAAATTGTCGTAAAAGCGTCTGGATCAGTTTGATATATTAACGTAAGTAGATGTTTAACATCATATTCTGAGACAACAGTTTCAATAATATATCTTTTTTGTTTTGTAAATGCACCTTCGCCTTGAGTAATCGTACATCCATGAAATGAATTTTTAACTAAAAGATCGGCAAGTTCTTCTTTCTTATTAGTAATAATTTTGATTAGCTTTTTATTGTTGCGTTTATGCATCATATCGACAACCACAGATGTAACATAAATATATACTGCAGTATACAACATTGGGACCCATTCTTTAAATAAGAATCCACCAGCAATTAAAATTAAGGCATTCATAAAAAAGATATAATTACCAATTTTAACATCTTTTTTCTCACTTATATATGCGCCTATAATATCTACACCACCGCATGATGAATTAAATTTTAATGCTACGGCAGTGCTCAAACCAGTAAAAATACCCGCAAATAAACAAGTAGTTAGTAAATCTCCACCTAGATGGATAAAATCAAAGAAGGAGGGTGGGATTATTGAAATTAAAACTGATGCGATAATAACATTTAACATTGATGAAATTGCAAATATTTTACCTAGTTTTTTATATGCTAATATAAATAATGGTATGTTAATTAATACATAGAAAACTCCAAATGCAATATTTTGCGATTCAGGGAAAAATAGTCTAGCAAAAATTAAGGCAACTCCTGCAATCCCACCAGTCAATAATTTTGAACCATGAATAAATGCATTAATTGCGATCATATATAAAATCGCAGAACAAATTACTCCAAATAAAGTCTTAATAATTAATTTGGAAAAAGATAAATCCCTATTGATCATCTTTCAAACTCCTCTTTGATAATATAAAGGGTAAGTTTAATCGTCTTCTAACTTAGTTAATTGGTTAATTTCAACTCGCTTTACGGTACTTTCATCACAATCCGTAATTTTTATTTCTAAATTCTGATAACTAGTTTCTGCATCTTTACTTATTTTACCCTTAAATAAAGATTTAACCCATGTACCAACAGTTACTGCTTTAGTTCGAGGTAAACTTTCGTCAAGATAATTACCAAAGAGATTTTCTAATCTAGTAGAACCTGCTACATCAAATATATGGTGACCTATTTCTACGACATCACTTGGAAGATCATCATATTCGTCATAAATCTCTCCAACTAATTCTTCTAACATATCTTCTAAAGTAATAACGCCAAGGAAATTCTTCTCTCTTAAGTTGTCTACTACAACAGCTAAATGTGCTTTATTTCTTTGAACCTTTTCTAAAGCATGAGGTAATAATCTACGATGGGAAACATACATAGCCTTTCGAGTAAGTTTATCAATAGACTTTGTTTGATTATTAGCAAGGCATTCAAAGACATCTTGCTGATAAATAATACCTGTAATTTTTTTGGTTTCACGATTCATTACTGGAATTCTCGTATATTTATGTTTTTTAAAAGTTTCAACTAGTTCACTAAAAGTAATATCACTATAGATAAAGACAACCTTTTCTTTAGGAGTCATAACTGAACGTACACTTTTACTATCAAAAGTGATTGCACTTTGAATTAATTCACTTTCATCTTGTTCAAGAACACCCTCACGTTCAATAGTTTCTACAATTTCTAATAACTCACTTTCAGTAGCAGTTACATTTTCTTCAACTGGTATTCTTTCTTCCATCTTGTCATTTAATTTCGAAAATATAATCGTTATCGGTTTAAAAATAAATATAAAAACTCTCATTGGATTAACGACTAACAGCGCAACTTGTTCTGGTGCTAATTTTGCTATATTCTTTGGAATAATTTCACCAAAGATAATAATCACAATTGAAGTCAAAATAGTCGCTATTAAAACACCTGACTCTTGCATTTTTAATAAAGTTATAAATAAATAGGTTACTATACTAGAAAGCGTTATATTAACAATATTGTTACAAACCAATACTGTACTTATTAATTGAGCATAATCTTTTGCTATCTCATAAACTTTTTTAGCTCTTTTTCGATAACTCTTTGTTGAACGGGACATCTGTTTAATTCTAATAACATTTAAACTAGAAAAAGATGTCTCTGTAGCAGAAAAGAATGCTGATAAAACTAATAACAGCACTAAAAGAATTATATAGCCAATTATTGAAGGAATCATTGTCCCGGCTATTACTAAATTAATTTGGGTTAATAACCACGAGGGGTCACTAGTTAACACAAACAACCATCTCACTTTCTAAAAATTCTAAATTAATTATATCAAATAACGAATAAAAGGCAATACAATTAATTGCCATAATTTTAATATACCACCTTAAACTCGGTGTAAACCTGTACTTTTTTAGATTTACTATTTAGTCAAAAAACACCTTACTAATCTATATTATGATATAAATTTATTTTTTTTACTATTAACTAGTTTTTTATCAAAAAGAGACTAGTTAAAGCCTCTTTTTTATTCATCATAAGTTTTAATTTCTAATAAAGTATGATCTTGATAAATGCAATGATACCTAGAAAATACTTTACCTTTTATAATGTCTTTTAAGAAAAATTGGATGTTTTTGATAATTCCTTGATTGTTCGGATCAAATATCCACTTAGTGGTTTTCCAATCTAAGATTCCCTCTTTGCCTGGTGAATAATATGGAGTTTTGATGTTTGAGATATCATCAATTTCTTTTGTGAAAATATACATGCCACCACTATCATTTTTATCAATAACTTCCCAAGTAACAATTGTATGGAAATCAAGATCATCAACTTCTATCCCTGTTTCTTCAAAGACTTCTCTAATAGCACCCTCTTTTGGTGTTTCATCTAACTCGATTTTTCCACCAACACCATTCCACATCCCCATCCACATACCTTTAACAGCATTAAGCATAAGAACTTTGTCTAGGTGTGTTAAAAAAATTAAGGTGTATTTATAATCCATATTCTAACCTTTTGTTCCACCACGAGTAACACCTGCAATGATTTGTTTTCTTAATAGTAAGTAAACTAAAATCATTGGTGCAATTGTGATTGCTGCTGCTGCCATTAAGATTTGTGGCGCAGGTGTTTGGGTAACTCCTGTTAATGCAGAAGTAAATTCATATAAAGCAACACTTAATACATACATTCTAGGTGCACGGTTAACCATATATGGCCATAAGTAAGCATTCCATGAACCAATTGAGTCTAAAATTGCAATTGTAATTAAAGTGTTTTTACTCATTGGAACTAATACTCTCCATAAGAACTTCCAATCACTACATCCGTCAACCCTAGCAGCTTTATATAAGCTATCTGGTATTTGTCTAAATAGCTGGACTAATAAGAAAGTGTAGAAAACCGATGCAATAAACGGCATGATTATACCTTCAAATGTATCAGTCCAATTTAGTTGATAAATAGTAACTATGTTTGTTATAAGAATCATTTCTCCTGGGACCATCATCGTTGCAATCATAATTGCAAATATAACCTTTTTACCAGCAAAATTGACTCTAGCAACTGCGAATGCTCCTAAAATAACAGTAATTAATGTTAAAATGGTATTAATTAAAGTTGAAAATACTGTATTAAAGAAGAAATCACCAAAGTTAACATACCTTTTTAAAACATGATCCATGAATTGAGGAACGTTTTCAATATTACCACCTACACGAATCATTAAGTTATATGCTAATTCATAGTTTTCCCATTGCCAAGTTGAAGGATTAATCCACCAAATTGGAATTGGAGCTGTTGCTTCAATAAAGGTTTTGAATGAAGTTATTAACATCCAATAAAATGGTAATAACATGAAGGCAGCCATGATTGTTAGTAAAATATAAATTAATGGCATTACTGAATAGCGTATCGCTTTTTCCCATTTATTCTCTCTATACATCATTCACACCTCCTATGCCCCTTTATTCCGATTTCTAATAAATCGAACAATTGTAAACACGGATATCATACTAAACAAGATAACAGCAGCTGCAGCAGCCCTATCATATTGTCTAGCGTCAATATAGTCATAAAGATAATAAACAATCGTCATAATACTCTTATTATCTAAGAACATTGTTTTAATTGAGGTGAACGTTTGGAAAGCTCCCATGAATGACGTAGTTGTAATAAACACAATAATAGGAGTTAATAGAGGAATAGTAATTCTTCTAAAGATTTTAAATCTTCCAGCACCATCAATTCTAGCTGCTTGATAATATTGTTTATCAATACCTTGTAATCCTGTAAGGAAAACAACGATTTTAAATGCTAAACCTGCCCAAATAGAATAAATCATAAAGGCAATAAGTTGTGGATAAAAATCATATTGAACAAAGCCTTTAGCTAACCAAGGCATTGGTATCTTAAATGAAAAGAGTGGGTCAGGAGCCATAAGCCAGTTCATTGGATCAAGTCCAATAAACTTCATAAAGATATTTAATAATCCTTGTGTCTCATCTAATTTATCATAATAGAAAATCCATCTCCATACCGCTGCAACTGCAGTCATTGAAGTTACATAAGGTAAGAAGAATAGAGTTTGATACAGTCCTTGTAGTTTCTTAATTGAGTTCAATAAGACAGCAATTACTAAGGAAATAATAGTTGAAATAGGGACTGTAATAAAAACGATAAATAATGTAGTAATAATTGATTGCCAGAATAAATCATGTGTTAATATTGATACAAAGTTAGAAATAGAAAATCTACCTAAGAAGTCTTGTGTATCAAATAATAAACGTCGAATTATCTCATCAATCTTCCAATTATAGTAATTAAATGTTGAGCCTACACTCATATCAAACTTAACAAATCCCATTAAGAGAGCTGAAAAGATTGGATACACAGTAAAGATTGTTAAAGCAATTAGGGCAGGTGCAACATATAAATAACCCTTAACATTTTCTTTAAATCTTTCTGGAAGGATTTTATAGACTCTACCAAATAAAGTAAATCTTATTTCAAATGCAAAATATACGATTATTAATGCTCCTGGTAGAGAATTAATTAATGAAGAAATATAAACTGCAGGTTGAGATAAGGTTTGACCAGCACCATATCTAATAACATAACCTACAATTGTAATAATTGAGTATAAAAGGATATATCCACCAGAACCAATTAAAAACCATTTAAATGATTGTAAATTATTCTTTTTAAGATACACCCAAAGATCATGAATATAGTCGCCAATTCTACTAATTAAAACAAGTGGATTACGGTTTTCTTTAATAAAATCGACAATTACATTACTCTTTTTAAAAGTTAATAAAAGAAAAGTAATAAGTGCAAATATGAATGCAAATAGGATGATGATTTTAATAACATTCCAATACTCAGCACCTAAAAATAATTCAGCTAGTGAACCTAAATATGTGTTTTTATGGCTCTTGTTATTAAACATCATTACAATACTAGAAACGATATAAGCTAGTAAAAAGAGAGATGCTCCAGATTCTAATGAAATCCGAAGATTTCTTAAATATTTGGCATTAGCACTTTGAAATTTTTCACTTCTTTTAATCTTTAATTCCAAATATTCCTTAAAAGGTTTATTTAAAGAAACAAACAATAAACAACCTATAATAAGTGAAACAAAGACTAAACCAATCCTAAGAAGAGCTTTAGAAGTATTACTCCATTCATACCAAAAGCCTGTTTCACCCATTAATGATTCGGCTACTACCATTGATATAACCAAAACTAATGTAGCAATAAATAATGAAGTCAAACCATCTAAAATATAAAATTTATATTTATAAAAGAACTTTTTCCATTTATCGTAAAAAGTCTCGACTGTATTAGTTGATTTATTTTGCATTCACAGTCACCCCAGACTTAATATCGAAAAGGTGTAACGCGTGTGGTTTAATTGATAAACGGACTCTATAATCTTCGATTACTTGACCTTCTAAGTCTAAAATAGCATGGACTAATGTATTTTCTACGTGGAAATTAATTAAAGTATCACGTCCTACATAGCTAACGTCATCTAATTTAACTTCAAAACCATTTTCATCTAATTTAAATCCTTCAGGTCTAACTCCTACTTTATATTCACCATCACTAGTTTTTAAATTACTAGCAATTTTAACATCGTTAACAAATAATTCACCTTTTTTAACTACTCCATCTAAAACATTAATAGGTGGATTACCTAAGAACCTAGCTACAAATAAATTAACAGGGTTATAATACATTTCTTGAGGAGTTTCAACTTGTTGGATGACTCCATCTTTCATTACTACTAATCTATCTGAGATACTCATTGCTTCTTCTTGGTCATGAGTAACAAAGATAGTAGTAACTCCTGTTTCTTTTTGAATACGTCTAATTTCTTCACGCATTTCAAGTCTTAGTCTAGCGTCAAGGTTAGATAAAGGTTCGTCTAGTAATAAAATTCTTGGTTGTTTAGCTAAAGCTCTAGCAATAGCTACACGTTGTTGTTGACCACCACTTAATTGAGATGGTTTTCTTTGTAATAATTCTTCAATACGACATAGTCTAGCCATATCTTTCATAATCTCAATGGCTTTATCCTTTTTGTATCTAAGATTTTCTAAAGGGAACAAAATATTTTGTTCGACAGTCATGTGAGGATAAAGAGCATAGTTTTGGAACACTAATCCAATCCCCCGTTTTTCTGGTGGTAAGTCAGTAACATCTTCATCACCAAAAAAAATTCTGCCGTGATTAGGTTTATATAGTCCAGATAGAGCAAATAATGTTGTTGATTTACCACATCCAGAAGGACCTAAAAGACAAACTAACTCACCTTCAGGAATGGTGAGTGATACGTTATTAACTGCAATTACTTCTTTAAATGCAATTGTCAGATTTTTAAGTGTAATTTTCACAACTTATACCTCCACATCTCTTATATCGATATTATACATAAAAAAACATAAGTTTTCTACTGATTTATCAATATTTAGATTGTAATTAAATGAAATATAAATTTTTATTTAATTTTCTTAGGCTTTACTGTTCATTCTCAAATTGTTTTTTTATTAATTGTACCCTTTTTTACAATAATAAAAAAAGATATCTCCTTATAGGAAGTGAAATTTCACTTTCTAATCAGGAGATATCCTATAACTAAATTTTATAACTTAGTATTTGTATTTAAATCATAATATTAAGTACTTTTAAAGTCTATTCAGCAGCTGTGACTTTTATTGAATAAAGTCCCATATTACCTTTAACTTTAGTATACCCAATTTTAATTTGAACTGTTTCAGCTGGTAAAACTCCAGATACAGTAGATGTTTTATTATTAACTAAAGTAAATTCAACAGTCTCTAAAACATTTCCATCTGCATCTAGCGCAATAATTAATCCTTTAGAAGCAGTGCTTGTGTTATTTCCTTTAACTACTAACTCAACATTTAGAGAAGTTGAGAAATCATAAATTGGACTTAAGACAAATTTATCACTACCGTCTAACCTTAAACTACCATCAGCATACTCTTTTGAATTTACATTGTATGTCCAACCTTCAACCGGATTACCTGTAGTCTCTAAGAAGTCAACTTCAATTGGTAATTCAACAGAACCAGCTTCAGTGATTTCGATAGTAAATGTTGCTTTAACTTCTGGATTAACAGCAGATGTAGCAGTTACAACAACTGTACCAACTGCTTTTGGAGTGATTTTTCCATCAGCATCAATTGTAGCAATTGCTTCGTTATCGATACTCCAAACGATATCTCTTTCACTTGTATATGCTGGAGTGAATGTAACGTCTAATAAGAATGCAGCTGCATTAGCTTTAACAGTTTCAGGACCTGATAATTCTAAACCAGTTACTGGGATTGCTTTACCTTCAGCTAAAACTTCAACCTCAGGGCTTGATCCAATTTGATCACTGCCTTTATATTCACTACGAACGCCTGTTACTATAACTTCCATACCAACTTCAAATGCTGTTTCAGTAGGTGCACGGAAGATATAGATTGCATCTACTCCATTGTCAGAAACGATGAAGTTTTGGTTTTTATATTGTTCAGCGTAAGGTTCAACACTAACAATAATACCTTTGAATGTTACAGTTGTTCCATTAGCAGCTTCTAA
>DUOZ01000149.1 GCA_012838555.1 bacterium
AATAACATTTTAGGTAGTGTCTCACTAGATACAAATGATGTTGAAGAAATTAGCGAACACTTAAATAACGTTAAGATTCTTGAATATGTTGCTCCAGTAGCAGCAAGCTATGTAATTAGCGAATCTAGTGAACTATTTGGAATTGATTTAACTAAGATTGTTGATGTTGAAGCTATCGATTTAGAAGCTATTAACTGGGGCGATGAATTAACTGCAGTTCTTTCATTAGTAGCATCTGTTGTTGAAACTGATTCTGATAAGTTCTTAATTAGATTTGACTTAACAGAAGCAGAAGCTAGTTTAATTGAAGAAAGCTTCAATAAATCTGAATTAATTCCTCTATTAGCTGAACAAGCTCTAAACAATATTGATAACTTGTTAGAAGAATCAATTGTTAATCTAGTTAGAAATATTGTGGATTTAGATACTCTTGATTTATTTGATGGTATTAACCTTGGTAGTGAAATCGTTGGTATCATTAGAATTGCTGATAAAGTAGTTGCTATTGAAATTGACGAAGAACTACAATTAACACTTAAACTTGATATTGATCTTTCTGAAGAAGATTTAGAAGTTGTTAGAGTAAATCTAAATGACAGCGACTTACTAGTTAAAGTTGTTGAAAATGTCGTTGAAAGAGTTACTACTAATCCTTACTGGTTAGAAAAGATCATTCCAGGTGCAACTATTTCTGAATATTATGACTTCACTACTATTGATTTCAAAGACACTTATAAATTAGGTGACGAAATTGTTAACTTATTAGCTATTGGACGTCATTTCGTTACTAATGAGTTAAAGATTGCCTTTGATTTCGGATTAATCTCTGAAGAAGTCTTTGATGACATTAGTGTCAATATTAATAAATCTAAATTAATTCCACACTTAGTAGAGGTTGCAGCAAATGTTGCAGTTGAACACATTGGAATTAGATTAGAAGATGTTGACTTTATGGTTAAAGATTACATTGATTTAAGTGATGTTAACTTTGATGCATTTAGTTATGGTGATGAACTAGTTAAGTTTATTAAAGTAGGGCAAGTCTTCTATGAAGATCAAACATTTAAACTAAAATTCAGTTTCACAGAAGATGAAGTAACTACTATTGCTACTAACCTAGGTAGTTCTGAAATCGTTGATATTGCATTAGAAAAAGGCATCACAGCGGGCTTAAAACTATTCGGTTTAGATGATCAAATCACACTAGAAGATTTAGAATATGCAACGTGGGACTTAACACATGAATTAACTACAGTTCTAAATATTGTTAATTCAGTTGATGTTGATCTTGAAGCTCCTTTATCAATGCTAAAATTAAGCGATGATAGCATTACATCAATTGCTGATGCTGTAAGAACTTCTAAGATTGTAGAAGTTGCCTTACCACTAGGAATTTCTTACTTCGTTGAAAATTCTGAAGGATTTATTAAATATGATGTTGCTCAACACTTTGATCCTTCATTAATTAACTACGATGAAATTGACTGGGGTAATGAAATTAAACTAGCATTAGCAGCGGCTAGACATTTCATTAATGATGAAAATGTATTTGTAATCACATCAGACTTTGAAATTAAGCCAATTGTTGATGATATCTATGATGAACTAAATGAATCTAGATTAATTCCTCAAGCATTAAATATTGCTCTAGATATTAATAGTGAATATACATTTAAATTTAATGAAATTAGTATCACTGTTAATGAATTAATCAATAAAGATAGAATTGACTTTAATGATTACCGCTTAGGTGATGAAGTTAAGTTACTAAGTGATGTCGCTCAATTTGTCATCACTAAAGGATTTAAACCTGCAGTTACTCTTGACTTAAGCGATGAAGAATTTGATTTAATTGAAAATAACCTTAATACTTCTGCATTATTCAAAGATTTAATTAGCAATGTATTAGATACAACATATAGGTATGGTGTCTTAGGCTTTAATTCTTACATAGAACTACCATCTGGCTATACATTTGAAGATGTAGAAAATTGGGGTAGTGAAATTGTCAATATCGCTAGATTAGCTGCTAAACATATTGATTTAGCAATTGATAACGATAAGTTTACATTCACATATTCACTAAAAGATATTACTGATAGTGATATTGAACAATTAAGAGATATTATTAAAGTATCAGAGTTACTGCCTGTTGTTATTCCATCCTTAATTAGAGCGTTAGATACTAACCCAATCGCCTTAGATTATGTCACATTATTTACTGATTTACACATTGATGATTTTGTCGATGTAGATGGTTTAGTCTTAGATGTTGATTGGGCAGAAGAAATTTATGGATTAGCTAAGATTGCTCAAGCTTATCTAGAAAATGGATACTTCACATTTAGAATTGCTAAGTTTGAAGAAGATATCCAAACTATTGAATCTAATCTTTCTAAATCTGGATTAATTAAAGAATTATTCCCATTAGTATATGAAGGATTAGTCAATAACTTAGATCACTTACTTGATAAGTTTAATATCAATCTTGGTGTCGATATTGATAAATATATTGATATTAATAGACTTCTTAATGAAGTTAATGTTGAAGATATTGACTTAGGCAAAGAAGTTGGTATTGCCTTAAGACTTGTAAATCCGTTATTCAATGAAAATAACGAAGTTATCTTCACAATTGAATCAATGGATGAAGAGTTTATCGAAAATGTCCGTACTCAAGTTAATAAGTCAAACTTAATCCCTAATGTTGTTGACTTAGTACTTGAACAGGTTATTGGTGAAAATTCACTTAACTTAGAGATTGACCTTGGACAATATATCAACCTAGATGAATTCGATATTTATGAATACAACTTAGGTGATGAATTAGCACATGCTATTAGAATCATTAAGATCTTTGATATCAGTGATGGTATTGGATTTGATGATATCAAGTTAGGTATTAGATTCAACTTAACTGATGATGAAATCGGAATTATCGAAGAAGAAATCAATAATTCTGTTCTAGTTAACGATCTAATTCCACTTGTAGCAGAACGCGTTTATAAATACTTCAAAGAACCTAAACTATATATCAACTTAGATGATTTCGATTATAGTGAATTTAATTACGGTTCAGAATTAGCGGTTGCTTTAAAAGTTGCAAGAGAAATGATAAAAGTCAATGATAAAAAATTAAGTCCAAATTCAGTTTCATTGAACCTATTCAATTTAGAAGAAGATGCTATCCAAAGAATTGGTGATGCAGTAAGTGAATCTGAATTGATTCCAACTCTTGCTCCACGCTTCTTTGACCGCCTTGGAAACTTCTCAATTAAAGGATATAAATTTGACTACTTTGTTAATATCGATACTCTTAAAGATGGAATTACTGATATTGACTTAGGCGAAGAAGTTAAGTTAGGTTTAAGATTAGCGAAAGTTTATGGCAATTCAGTTGAAGGTAATGAGTTAGTTAGATTAACTGATGATTCAATTGAATCAATTAGAGTTAATCTAAATGAATCAGCATTATTAAGATTAGTTGTTAATGCTGCAGTTTATCAATTAGAAACTTGGAACGCATTTGAAATTAATAAGTGGATTACCTTATCAGAACTTGATTTAGAAGCACTTAAATTAGGTGATGAAATTGCAGAATTTGCATATATTGCACGTGAATTCTACGATTTCGATGCTCAAGCATTTGATACTGGCTTAATCGCTTACTTAAGTGATGAACAAGTTGATAAGATTGCTACACATCTAAATAATAGTGATTTGGTTGCACAAGCCTTACCGATTGCTATTAGATTACTAGATTCAAATGACATCATTGATAAATATGTGAAATTTGATTTCAGATCATACATTGATGTTACAACGCTTGATTTAGATAATGTTAAATTCGGTGATGAATTCAAACATATCTATCATGTTGCAAGTCTATTTACTGATGATTTCGAAACATTCACATTTGATATTAAAGCATTAACAGACGATGACTTAGCAGTCATTGAAAGAGAATTAAATGACTCAGTCTTAATTAGCAAAGTTGTTACTAATGCAGTAGCACAAGAAGCTGTTAAGACTTATAAAGGTATCGATAAATATGTTGATCTTGAATTAGTTGATTTAGATAGATTAGCTTGGGGTAGTGAAATTGCTGGTGCACTTACTATTGCTAAGTTAATTGTAAATGACAACAATGAATTTGAATTACGTGTTAGATTCGATAATGAAGAAATTAACACAATTAAAGTTCAAGTTGCTAAATCAGTCTTAGTACCACGTGTTATTAAGGCTGCGATTGAAACAATTAAATCAACTAATGTCCACAGCATTAATAGATGGGTTAACTTAGATGATATTGAAGTAGATCTTGTTAACTGGGCAGATGAAGTTGAACATGCTCTTAAACTAGTTCGTTACTTCAATGAAGAAGGAACTAATGATATTAATATTAATAAGTTAACTCTAGAAGCGTTAGATGAAATCCGTACACGTCTAAATGCATCTACACTTGTTAAGCAAGTAGCTGCTGGAGTAATTGAAAATGTTTACTATAATGATGTTTATAATATCTCTAGGTATGTTGATTTAACTGCTGTAAGTTATGATGATATTGACTCATGGGGTGATGAAGCATACTACGCTCTAAGAGTATTAAATAACTACATCCTTGGCTTCGGTGAATATGATTTCAACCTAGCTTATATAGATGATGAAATCATTGATTCCGTACGCTTACTAGGAAATAACTCTAGACTAGTTGAAAAACTTGCTCCAGTAGCAATAGAAACATCTAGAGAAAATAACGTACATAATGTTAACGATTGGGTTGATTTAACTGATATAGATACCACAGTCATTAGCTGGGGTGAAGAAGCAGCAGAAGCATTAAGAGTTGCCCAAATCTTCTCCGATGGCTATAGCTTCTACTTAAGATATAACTTCTTAGAAGAAGAAATCGAAACAGTTAGAGAAGTACTCAATGGTTCAACACTTGTTAAACAATTAGCACCTGGTGCAATTAATAGACTAGGTGAAGTTAACAGATTTGATGTCTTAACATACGCTGATGGTCTAGCTGATATTGACTTCACATCGATTAGTGCATGGGGTGATGAAGTTGCTAGAGCAATGAGAATTTCTAACATCGTGATGTATGATGATGGTGTTGCTAAGATCTTCTATCCATTCACTGAAGAAGAAATAACAACAATTAAAGATTTAGTCAATGAATCTGAAATTGTTCCTCTAGTTGCACCAAATGTTATTGAAACATTCGATCGCAATGATTTATATGGTATTAATACATATGTAGATCTTGCTGGATTAGATTATAGTGATATCGCTTGGGGCGATGAAGCAGAATTAGCACTACAAGTTATTTCTTACTTCTCACCATACGAAGGTACATTTGAGTTATTGTTCAATGATTTAACAGATGAACAAATTGATCGCTTATCTTACTTAGCAGGTCAATCTAAACTAGTACCATTAGTTGCACCAAGAGTCGTTTCTACTGCATTTGCATATGGCCATTACGATATTGACCTATGGTTATATGAAGAAGCATTTGATTATGATGCTCTAGATTATGCAGTTGAAGCAAAAGCTGCACTATTACTATTAAGAGATTTAACTAATGAATACGGTGAATTCATTACTTCAATTGACTTCACTGATGAACAAATTGCTACTGTTAAAGAAGCAGTTGCAATGTCTAACTTAGTAGATATGCTTGCTCCATCATTTATTGAAAATGCAAGTACTAACTACTTAACAATTGCTAGTGACTTACTAGACTACACAGTCTTTGATTACTCAACAATCAATTACGCTGATGAATTTGAAAGAGTCATGTTAGTCGTTAGAGAATTTGCTCATGAAGATACTATCTATCATAGTAATATTCAATTACTAGATGAAGAAGCAGTTGAAACAGTTGCTACTAGCTTAGGTAGTAGTGAATTTGTAAGACAAGCTGCTGAATCTACAATTGAAAGAGCAATAGATGTCTTTGAAATTCCATATATTGAATATGCTGATTTAGACTTCACTGACCTTGATTATGTAAGTGAAATTAGAACATTAATTAAACTATTTAAATTAATTTCTGATGAAAACGGTGAAGTAACTGAAGAAGAATTAGAATTTGATGTCTTAGAAACTAAGGCAGATGAACTTGGTGTGTTAGTAGCTCAATCTCAATTACTAACATCAGCATTACCAAATGCAATTCCAAGAGCTCTACCATATGATGAAGAGACATTCCCATATGACTTATCAGAAGTTAATTATGATGATGTTGTATGGTCAACAGAAGTCGCATCACTAATTAAACTATTAGCATTAGTTGGTGCTGATATGGAAGGTGGATTCGAATTTGATTTCGAAACTGCAGAAAGAGACGATGTTGTCACATTAGGTAATTACTTAAGTGAAACATTAATCGGACAATTTATCTTCGGCGAACTTGTTAAAGATGCAATCGTCGGATTCGAATTTGCAGGTTTAACTGAAGAAGATCTCGATTATGAAAATATTACTAATTGGGGCGAAGAAGTCATTAGATTATACGATATCATCCAAATCGTTGTTGATGAAGATGGTAACGCTAGAGACTTCGCAACTCTAACTAAAGAAGAATCTGATGAATTAGCTACTAACTTAGGTACATCAGAACTCTTCGTACCAATCTTAGAAGACGTTGTTGTTAATACAATCGAAGATGGCGGATTCGATGATATTGTTCCAGTTGAACACTTATACTTCGGTAGTGAAGTAGATCCACTTGACTGGGTCAATGAATTAACAATCTTCTTAGATGTTTACCGCACAATTGATGAAATTGACTTTGATAACTTCTCAATTGACCACCTAGATAATGCAGAATCACTACTCATTTCAATGTTAGATTCTAAGATTATCTACACTAATGCATATCCTTACATCTTCTCTAATGTCGCTGTTAAGATGGGATTAGATGATATTGAAGGAGCAAACTTCGAAGTTGATTACCTAATTGATGAAATCCATTCACTAGGTAAAGATGCATGGATTAATGAAATTGAAACATTAATTGATCTATATGAAGAAGTTGACGCATTAGGTGGAATTGATGCGATTGATACATTAACACTTAAAACTATTAAAGATAGTGGTAAGGACGTATCAGAAGTCTTCAAGACAATTGCTCACCTTGTACTTGATTCTAAGATCTTAGGTATTCCAACACTCGAGCCAATTATCATTGATACAATTGACTTAGGTGAAGATTCTAAGGGTAATGATATTCCTCTAGCTGATACAACTGGCTGGTCTATTGAAGACTGGAGAGCAAAAATTGATCACTTAGGATTAATCATTGATACATTAGGAGTTATCTCTGAAGATTATAACTTCGAAGATGTAACTCTTGATACGAATGAAGACGAACACAACCGTGCTTTAGGTACATTACTCAACCAAGCATATGATAGTGCATTAATCGGTGAAGGCATTAATACTAAGATTAGTGATATCATTACTACTTACGAAGAAATAGTAGAATACGTTGATGTTAATGTAGTATCTGAAGTAAGAGACCTAAAACCTGGTACTGATAAGGAAGGTTGGATTGGAGAAATCGAAATCCTACAAGCCTTAAGAAGATATGCTGAAACTTATGACTTAGGCGATCCTGATGCAGTATCTAGCTTAACAAAAGATGATTTAGGTACTATCTTACATTACTTAAAGGATTCTCATATCACAAATTCCGGCTTACCAAAAGTTGTTAAGAATGCACTAATTGGTGTTGGTATTGATGATATGTTAGATTATGAACTTGGTGAAGAACCAAGCCGCTTCGAAAACTTACCATTTGATATCGTTAAGGATCATGCTAATAGTGAAATTGACAAACTTGTTGAATTATACGCAAGTGTCAAAGAACTTGGCGACTTGAAAGATATTAATTGGAGAGACGAAGGAACAACTCCTAAACTTGCTGCTGTTATTATCGATCTTGTTAAGACAGACCTATTCAATGGTGTCGTGGCAATTCCAAATAGAGATAATCCTGCAACTGAAGATGATGCAGATGTCTTATTACTAAGTGGAATCTTCAGAAATGCTAATTTAGCTGATACATTGGATGCTGTTAGAATTATCACTATCGCTGGTGATGATATTACTAATGAAAATGACCCTGAATATGTAAGCAAGTTAGTGTATGAATTAGATTTAATCATTGATATTAGAAATGAGTTATTCGTTGATAATGATGGAAATCCTGTTGACACAATGAACCATAATAATATCAATGCAGAGTTATTAAAGAAACTTAACGCTTCAAGCATCCTTAAAGATGATGCTCTACCAAATATTCTTAAAGAAGGTTTAATCACTGTTGGATTTGATGATTACATCAATAGTGATGAAAATCCTAATGCATTCGACAGTATGAACTTCGTTGCAATTAAAGATGATGCAGAGATTGATCGCTTAATGGCTATCTATGACTTTGCAAAGGATGCAGGAGAAATTACTACAATTGATTGGGATTCATTAGATAAAGAAGATATTGTTGATAAGTTAAATCTTGTCACAACATCTAATGTCATCAAACCAGTTAGAGGTATTATGGTTGATAATGTCTTTGCTAACATGGGCTTTGATAAGTTCTATGCTAAAGATGACATTACAAGTGTTGATACAAACGATAGTTGGGAAAAAGAAATCTTATCTATCGAAACTAGTTTAGACCTAGTCAAGTTATTAAATGACAGTACTTCTAAGGGATTAACTGGTGGAGAAACTAACTCTAATCTAATTAGAGCAATGATGTTAAGAGCAGACGATACAATCGTTATGAATAGAATCATTAGAGGCGTTCTAGATGAACAAATGACAGCTCTTGGTGTTGATGAATTTAGATGGTCTAAGGCTAATAGAGCTGAAGAACTTGATTTAGGAGACACAGCTCATGCCTTAGCAGCTCTAATTGATTTAACTAAACTAATGAGAGATGTTAATACAGACACAGTTATTACTAAACTTGCTAATAACATGTCTACTCTAGAATATCCATTTGATCTAACTAAGCCTAATTACGAAGATACTTCCATAACAGGTAATAGAGCAAATAGAATCTTCAATGATTTACAATCAAATGGTAATGTTGATGGAAGAACATTAGTTGATTCACTAATGAAAATCTTCATTAAAGAAGCAGTACCAAGTGCAGTAGATGAATTTGCTGATATTGACTGGACAGCTGTTAACTATAGTGATGAAGTACAAGTCCTACAACTTGCAGCAATAGTAGACGGAAATTACTCAACTTACGATAATAGACCTTCTTCCTTATTAGTAGGATTGATGGATCAAATCTACACTGTTGAAGGTGAAGATGATGATGTAACACTTAATTCACCATTCGCAGTTGCCTTCCTTGCAGCTACTGATGCTCACATTGTCTTAACAGAGGCTGAAACTATCACATTAAGAACAGATTACGATAAAGAAGGTCTAATTAGAACAGTCTACAAATTAGTAGAATAGTTACAAATTAAAGGGGCTGTAAAAAAATAAAAATTTAATAGCCCCTTTTTTTTGTACTCTTATAAATTCTTGTAAATAAAATTGAATATGATGAAATTAACATTATGAATATAAATAAAA
>DUOZ01000054.1 GCA_012838555.1 bacterium
AATTTATTGTTAATGAAAATGTTTTAATTCCTCGTAATGAAACCGAGGAACTAGTTGATTTAATTATTAAGGATGTTAGTAATTTAAAAATTAATCCTACAATTATTGATATTGGTTGTGGAAGTGGAAATATTGGGATTACTCTAGCTAAATATATTAAAAAAAGTAAAGTATATTTAAGTGATATTTCATTAGATGCTATAGAAATAAGTAAAGAAAATGCTAAAATGGTAGATGGAGATATTACTTTATTACATGGAGATATGTTAAAGCCTTATTTAGAAAATGGGATTAAGGCTGATGTTATTGTAAGTAACCCTCCTTATATTGATTTAAATGAAGAAGTTGATGAATCGGTTATAAACTTTGAACCTCACTTAGCTTTATATGCTAAAAATAATGGATTAGAATTCTATGAGAAGATTTTAAAAGATGTACCATTAGTGATTAATAAAAACGGATTAATTTATTTTGAAATTGGTTATAAACAAAGAAGCGGTATTGAAGAATTAATTAATAGATATCTACCTAATTCTACTTTTGAAATATTTAAAGATATCTATAAAAATGATCGGATGGTTAAAATATATTATAGAGTGTAAGTTATAAGTGAAGTGCTGTATTTTAGTTATTAGTTATTGTTTAAATTATTAATTATTATATAATAAATATGAAATTAGGAGTTTGAGTAAATGAAAACATTTAAAAGATTATATGAAAGTTATAAAAACTTATTTTGGGAAATAGTAAGATACTTAATTGTTGGTGGTTTAGCAACCATAGTTGATTATGGTTTGTTTTTCTTAATGTATGAACTAATTTTACCTAAAGATAAATTTGTAAATGGTATAGATTTAGGTTTAGCATTATCGAACACAATAGGCTTTATTGGTGGTTTGTTATTTAATTATGTTCTTTCAATTTACTTTGTGTTTAGACATACGAAGAACAAAGATAGTGGTAAATCCCTTACTGATTTCTTTATTTTTAGTGTTATAGGTATTATTGGTTTAGTTATTTCAAATATTGGGATTCAACTACTAGTAGTAGATATAAAAGTTCATGTTATGTGGGCTAAAATTATTATGACGATTATAGTTTTAGGTTGGAATTATATAGGTAGAAAGATCTTGATATTTAAATAAGAGGTGAAATTTATGGCTAAGAAGGTAATCATTATTGGAGCAGGACCAGCAGGTCTAGCGTGTGCTTATGAACTATTAAAGAATAGTGATATTAAACCAATTATTTATGAAGAAAGTAATGATATAGGCGGAATCTCTAAAACAGTTAAGTATAAGAATAATCGCATCGATATTGGAGGTCACCGTTTTTTTACTAAGGATGACCGTGTTAATAAGATTTGGCAAGAAGTGATGCCACTTCAAGGTAAACCATCAAAAGATGACTTAATCTTAAAGCCAAACAAAGAATATGCTCCAAATGGGCCAGATCCAGAACAAGAAGAACGAGTTATGTTAATTAGAAACAGAGTTTCTCGAATCTTTTATTTAAGGAAGTTTTTTGATTACCCGATTTCTTTAAAATTTGCAACCTTTAAAAATATGGGTTTAAAAAGAACGGTTATAGCTGGTTTTGGTTATATAAAATCAGCCTTAATTAAGAAAAAAGAAGATTCATTAGAGAACTTTATGATTAATCGTTTTGGTACTCCTTTATATAAAATGTTCTTTGAAGATTACACCGAAAAAGTTTGGGGTAGAAATCCTAAAGATATTTCTGCTGATTGGGGAGCACAAAGAATTAAAGGTTTATCATTATTTAAAGCTGTGATTTCGATTTTAGTTAAGCCTTTTAGACGTAATAAAAAGAAAGTTGAGACCTCTTTAATTACGAGATTTCATTATCCTAAAAAAGGACCGGGACAATTATATGAAACCATGGCTGATTTAATTGTTAAAATGGGCGGAGAAATCCATTTAAATAATAAAATTGATAAGATAAATGTTAAAGATAATGAAATTATTAGTATTGAGGCAGTTAAAGATGGAAGTAGAATCACGATTATGGGTGATTATTATGTATCATCAATGCCGATTAAAGATTTAGTTGTTAGCATGGGAGAAGAGAATGTAGATAGAGATGTTTATCACATAGCATCTAATCTTTTATACCGTGATTTTATGACTGTTGGTCTTCTTCTTAATAAGATGAAGATTAAAAATGAAACAAAGATTAAAACTCTAAATAATATTGTTCCTGATTGCTGGATTTATATTCAAGAAAGAGAAGTTAAATTAGGAAGACTTCAAATCTTTAATAACTGGTCACCTTATATGCTAGAAGATCCATTAAATAACATTTGGATTGGTTTAGAGTACTTCTGTAATGAAGGTGATGAAATGTGGAACATGGGTGATGAAGAGTTTATAAAGTTTGCTATTGATGAACTTGCATCTATTGATATCATTGATAAAGAAGATGTTCTTGATTCAGTTAGAATTAAGATAAAAAAAGCGTATCCTGCTTATTTTGGTGTTTATGACCAATTTGATACAGTAAAAGACTATTTAAAAAATGTAAATAATCTTTATTGTATTGGTAGAAATGGACAACATCGATATAACAATATGGACCATTCAATGTTAACTGGTATGATGGCAGCTTGGTCGATTATAGACCCTAATAAAGTTAATAAAGATGAGATTTGGGAAGTAAATACAGAAAAGGATTATCATGAAGAAAAAGGGAAGAAATAATGGATATTGTAAAAAGATTTTCAACATTAACGCAAAAGTTATATGCAAAAACATGGGGTAAATATTTACTATTATTCATTACTATTTATGTGATGTATTTCTTTTTATCGTTGTCCTTATATGTGGCTAATGATAAGGGGGCAACGATAAGAACTTTAATGTTAATCGCTCATTTTGCATTGTTCTTTTATGGATATAAGCTTTACCAGAAGAAGTCTTTAACATATGATAAAATCATCATGTTATTATTTATAAGTGGATTTATATTAAGATTAGGTTATGGAACTTACACTTACGTTTATACTCGTCAACATGATTTAGGTAGGGATGAATTTGATGTTGGGCACGTTGGTTATATCGCTAATATTTTTTATTATTTTAAATTGCCTGATTCAAATGCGTATCAATTCTATCATCCTCCACTACATCATATTGTAAGTGCCATATTTATGAGGGTTAATGAATTTATCTTTCAAATTAAAGATTTTACAACTATTTTAAGTACTGTTAAAATTTTAACTATCTTTTATTCTTCAGCGATATTAATAACTATTTATGAGATATTAAAAGAATTAAAGTTACCTAAGAAAGTCATTATTTTTGCTTTTGCAATATGTGCGGTTCATCCAACCTTTATTATTCTTTCTCCTAGTATAAATAATGACATTATGTCTATCATGTTTATGTTTTTTGCTTTGTTATACACAATAAGATGGTATAAGAATCCATCATATTTAAATATTATCTTGATTGCTTTATCAATTGGGTTAGGTATGATGACGAAATTATCAGCAGGTATAATCGCACCTGTAACTGCTATTATCTTTTTAATTAGATGGATAAAATCATATAAGGAAAATAAATTCTTTTCAATGGTTCCTCAATTTATCTTATTCGCACTTATTTGTTTACCTCTAGCATTAATATATCCTATAAGAAACTATTTATTATTTGATCAAAGTTTTACTTATGTTTTTAAAGTGACTAATCCAGCTTTATATACAGGTGATAGGTCAATTTGGG
>DUOZ01000055.1 GCA_012838555.1 bacterium
AATGTTCTGAAGTAATATTAGTAAATATGGCAAAATCAAAACTAACACCTTGAATACGGTTTAATGATATACCATGAGAAGATACTTCCATAACGATAAAATCACAACCAAGTTGATATGCTTTATGATAAAGACGTGCTAAAACAACAACATCAGGAGTTGTATTATCTAGTTCTTCCTCATAATCTAAACATTTAACACCAAGTGTCCCAATACTCATAACTTTATAATTAAAATAAGTTAACATTTGATAAAGAATTTGAGCAATTGAAGTCTTACCGTTTGTTCCGGTAATCCCAATCATTTTAATTTTATCTGTATGATTTTGATAAAAGCCAAATGCTATTTCACCTTTAATTTTTTCTAAATCTTTTACATAAAAGACATTTTCTTTGTTAACATACTCATTTGATAATACACATAATGCACCTTTGTTAAAAGCTTCATCTATAAAATCTAGAGCTGAATAATTTTTTCCTTTTAATGCTATAAAAATATCATTTTTTTCAATTTTCTTTGAATTAATATGTATATTATTTATAGGAGTTAAGATATCACATTTTATTTTAAATTTAGCTAGGAGTTCTTTTGGATTCATCATAATCCTCCTTATCCAAGCATCACAATTACTTCTTTATACTGCTCTTGTCTTTCACCTACTTTAGGGACTTGATCGATAACGACATTACCTTCTCCAACAAAAACAATTTTAAAGTTTCTTGATTTAACTTTTGATTTTTCCATTCCAATGAAATTTGGAACTTCAAATAACTTTGTATCCATCCAGGTATAATTCTTTTCTATTTGACCTTGTTGTTTTCCTATTCCTAAAATTGATAAAGATTCAGTTAAGATATTTCTTACAATTGGGGCGACAACAGTTCCACCGTATTGAATTGAAGTTTTAGGATTATCGATAGCAACATAGACCACAATACCAGGATCATTCATCGGTGCTCCACCAATAAAAGAAAGAATATAGTTTCCTTGCAAATAAACTCCATCTTTTGCTTTTTGAGCTGTACCCGTTTTACCTCCGACTCGATAACCATCAATGAATGAGTTTCTTCCTGTTCCTAATGAGACAACATGCTCTAATGCAATTCTCATTTGATCAGATGTTTCTTTTGAAATAACTTGTCTTCTGACAGTTTTTTTATTTGAATAAACAATATCATGAGTCGTTGGATGTATAACACTTTCTAAAACATAAGGTTGAAGTAATTCTCCTCCATTAATCGTCGCACTAAAAGCAGTTACTAATTGAATCGGAGTAACACTAATCCCTTGTCCAAAGGAACTGGTCGCTTGTTCTAATGGTCCAAATTTTTCTTTAGAAAAGACAATTCCTTTTGATTCTCCAACAATATCTATCCCAGTTCTTTCACCAAAGCCAAAACGTTTAATATATTCATACATTCTGTCATTACCTAAACGTCTTGATATTTCTACAAATCCTGGGTTAGATGAATTTTGAATAACTTGTAAAAACGTTTGAAGTCCGTGACCACCTTTTTTCCAAGACTTAATCGCTTTACCACCGACAATTTCAAACCCTCGATCATAATATGTATCTTTATACATATCAAAAACTTTTTCTTCAATACCCGCTGCAAAGGTAACAACTTTAAAAGTTGAGCCAGGTTCATAGTTCATCCATACAGGTAAATTTCGATTATAAATTTCTTGAGGAGCACTTTGATAATCATTTGGATCAAAACTAGGTTGTGAGGCTAGGGCTAAAATTTCACCAGTTTTGGGATTCATTGCAATTGCTAAACATGATTCAGGTTGATATTTGATATAAGCATTTTTTAGTTCACGTTCGACTAAAGCTTGAATATGATAATCAATTGTTAAAACAACACTCATACCACTTACTGGCGCAACAAAGCGACTCTCATATCCTTTTAACAAATTGCCTTTTGCATCCATTTTATAGTTTAGACTACCATTTTTCCCTCTTAAATATTTATCATATGATGCTTCTAGTCCTGCAAGTCCTTGATTATCAATTCCAACAAACCCCATTGTCGCTGCCATTAATTCTCCATAAGGATAATAACGAAGTGAGTCTTGAACTAAATAGACACCTTTCATATTTAATGAGGCAATTTCATCTGCTTGTTCAATACTTATTTGTCTACCTTCAGGTTGCAAACGAACAATTGATACACGTTTAGTTATCTTTTCTTTAATTTTATCTTTATTAGCTTTTAAAATTCTTGCTAAATGAGTTGCTACATATTCAGGATCTTCTAATTGAAACGGAATAACTACTACAGACATAACTGGCAAATTAATTGCCAAGGCGATGCCATTGCGGTCATAGATAATACCTCGTGGCGCTTCAATAGGAAAACTTCTTTCCCATAAATCATTAGCAAGTTTTTGTAAGTTACTATTTAATATTGTTTGAGAATAGGCTAATTTACCAAAAACGGCTACTAGTAATGAAAATAAAATAAACCTTATTAGAATTAGTTTCTTTCGCATTTGATTAAATATCATAACATCACCTTTTACAAACTAATTCTATGAATTTAAGCATAAAAAAATACCCCTTGCGGGGTAGCATCAACATGTAACTTATTAATCATTTTTTAAGATAGTGAAATTATGTTTATTTAGAACATCAATTCGTTCATTTTCTTCTTTTAATTCAGTAACTTCATTTTTAAGTTCTAAATTTATATTTGTTAATTTTTCTAAATAAGGCTCAAGTAAAAGAACAGTAAAGACAAATCCTACCAATAAAACGACAAATACTACTCGAATGAAATAATCAAAGCTAGTTAGGTTTTTACGTCTGGTACGGTTGTACATACTACTTCCCCCTTAGATTTTTTCAATAATTCTTAGTTTGGCTGAATGCGAACGGGGATTAACTTCTAACTCTTGTGGTGATGGTGTAATCGGTTTCTTCGTTATTAATTTGAACTTTGGTTTTTCCTCATCTACTACTAGAGGCATATTCCGATTCCACGTGGCAGGTGAGCTCACTTCCTTAAATTTGTTTTTAACAATCCTATCTTCTAATGAGTGAAAACTTATAACACAAATCCTTCCACCACTAGCTAGAAGGTCTAATGCTTGATCTAATGATTCTTCCAAAACATTTAATTCATTATTAACTGCGATTCTTAATGCTTGGAAAACTCTTTTTGCTGGATGTTGTTCTGCTCTGTATTTAGCTGGAACAACACTTTTAATAATATCTACTAGTTCATATGTTGTTAGAATTGGTTTTTCCTTTCTAACAAGAAAAATTTGTTTTGCAATTCTTCTAGAATATCTTTCTTCTGAGTATTTAAAGAATATATCTGCTAATTCTTTTTCACTTAAACTATTTATTAGACTAGCAGCCGTGATGGGATTTCGTTGATCCATTCTCATATCTAGTGGACCATCGAATCGATAAGAAAAGCCACGGTCTTGCTGATCAAACATGGGGGAAGAGACACCTAGGTCAAATAATATACCATTAACTAAGGGGATACCCTGACTTATCATATTTTCTTTCAAACGAGAGAAATTATCATGAATCAGCGTATAGTGGGGAGAGATAGTTGACAGTAATTGACTAGATGCCTCTATCGCTTCTTGATCCTGGTCAAATGCAAATAAATGTCCAGGATTTTTTAACTGCTTGAGTATATAGGAACTATGTCCACCTCGTCCTAGAGTGCAATCGACATAGATTCCGTCTTCTTTAATATTTAAACCTTCAATCGCTTCATTTAATAAAACAGGAATGTGTTCTTGTTGTTTCATAATTATCACTTTGCTAATTTTTCAGCTAATTCTTCAAATGTTGCACTAGGATCACTAGAATAATCTTCCCATCTTTGTTTTGACCAAATTTCAATTGTATCTAAATTACCGATAATGACGCATTCGCCTTTTATATTGGCAATTTCCATTAATTCTAGTGGTAAAGAGACTCTACCTTGTTTATCAAAACTACATTCAACAGCATTTGAAGAAATCGTACGGATAAATTTTCTAACGTCAGCGAGATTGGTATTTAATTGAAGGGTTTTTTCGATGAATTTATTCCATTCATCAAGAGGATAGATGGTGAGACATTGATCTAATCCGAGAGTGATATAAGCACCTTGAGATAAACCGTCCCTAAATTTTGAAGGAATGATTATTCGGTTTTTCTCATCGACTGAATGAATGTACTTCCCTGTGAACATAAATTCACTCCCTTTTACTCCACTTCTCACCACTTTGTAACCATATTATAACAAATACTTGGGATTTGTAAATATAAAAGTAATATTTTTTTAATCTAATTGTTTACTGTTAATAATTTAAGGATAAATTTATTCTTACAAAAAAATGTAAAAAACACATATTTTACCTATGTTTTCTTATTTAATTCCTTATAAAAAAAGCCCAACAAATGTAATATTATTGTTGAGCTTAATATTTTTGGTTAACAAAAAAAGACCCTTAGGTCTTAGTTTTAATTATTAAAGAACTTTTTGTCCGTCGTAATAGCCACATTTAGAGCAAACGCGGTGAGGTTTAATCATTTCACCACAATTGGTGCATGCAATTAAATTAGGTTTTGCTAATCTAACGTGTGATCTACGTGTAGCTTTTCTAGTTTTTGATGTTCTTCTTGCTGGTACAGCCATGTTCCACACCTCCTGTTATCATTTCTTAAAGTAATCTTTTAGTTTGGCTAAGCGAGGATCAATTTCATTTTCTTTCTCACTAGCTTGTTCTTCTTCACTAATGAGCCTCCAGCCTTCACCACTTTTTTTAATGCTGGCACCCTCTTTGATTACTTTAAGAGGAATTTCCAGACAGATTAATTGCCATACGATTTCTGTTAAATCTACTACTTTATTTTGAATTATCCAGAAACCATCATCTTTTTCCTCAGGATTAAAACTTAAAACTTCTTCTGTTTCAATCCTAAATGGATATGGGACTGGCTCCAACGTTAAAGCACACGGAACAATCATTTCACCTAGAATATCTAATCTTAAGGTGAGGTGCTCAGTTGATGGTGAATAGTGCCCATTCCCTGTTACTTTTACTTCATTTAAATCTAGTAATGATGAGGCCTTAGTTTTAATTAAAGACTCATCAAATTCAAGATGCTCTTCAAAGGTGAAATTTGCATTTTCTGGCCTGTTCAACCATGCGTAAGTCCATTTCATGCAACCACCCCCATAAAAGCGACAACAATTATTATAGTGAAAATGTATTTAAGTGTCAACTTTATTGTAACTTTTAGATTAAATAGAGAATTATTTTCCATCATATTAAAGAACACCCCTTTATATCTTTATTATTACTTAATTATTTAAATCGTAAAATAAATTTATTCAGGGTGTCTCATTATATTGGTTTTTAACTTTTTATAAAGTATAATTTATATGCTTGGAGGTGAAAAGATGATTGATTGGTTTGATTTCATATTTCATATCAATGTAAGACATGTTATAACAATTATTGGTATTGTTTCAATAATCAT